>DATNNZ010000288.1:0-64220 GCA_035601575.1 Chthoniobacterales bacterium | reverse complement strand
GTTCTGATCGACCTTTGCGCCTTTCTGGCAGGGTTCGCGTTTGATTTCCAACGTCCGGCGGTATCAGCTACAGTTGCGGATTTGGTTCCCGTATCCGATCGAGTTCGTGCTTTCGGCCTGAACTATTGGGCGGTCAACATTGGAGCCAGTCTGGCACCATTGATCGGTGGAGCGCTCGCCGCGATCAGCTTCTTGTTTCTTTTCACGTTCGATGCGGTGTCGTCGCTTGGTTATTTTTTATTGATCTTTTTCCGGCTGCGCGAGCCCGCACAACACCTGAGTACAAGCCGCCGACCTTCGCCATTTGCTGGGTTCTCTGATCCGCGAATGCTCCTGTTATTTGTGTTGTCATCCTTCCTGACCGCCCAATTCTTTCAGGCGTACTCCACTCTGCCGCTAGTGATGCGGCTTCATGGGATGAACGTCGGGGACTATAGCCGCGCTATCATTGCCAATGGACTAACGGTCGTGATTTTCAGCATTCCATTGAGCCGCATCTTGCAGCGTTGGTCGGCGGCGCGAGCTCTTGCTTTGGCCGCGGCTTGTGTCGGCATCGGATTCTTTCTGACCCAGTTTGCCCACAGCGTGCTCCAGTATGCTGGTACGGTGTTTATTTGGACGCTCGGCGAGATTGGGGTCGCGTCCACCACTCCGGCTTTGATCAGCCGCCTTTCACCGCCGACTCAACGCGGCGTTTATCAGGGGACTTATTCCATGAGTTGGTCACTTGGAATCCTGGTCGGACCTGCCCTGGGCGGGTGGGTGTTACAAACGGTCGGTGGTCATGTGTTGTGGTCCGGGTGCGGCATTGTTGGGTGCCTTGTTGCCATTGCGTTCTGGCACTTCTTTGATCGAATTCCACTCGCTGAAACGGAAGAGGACACCGCGACCGTTTCTAGTTGATTTAACGATCACGAGGTCAGCTGGTAGGCGTGTCGCTCCGCAACCGCCGATCGGATGCCGTGCGAAATTGCATTAGGTCGAAGCAAAGAATAGGGGCAACCAGTTTTCGAAGTTACAAAGTCGGATCGCGCTTACAATTCGGCGGTCGCGGAGCGACACGGCCTACCGGCGCTTTTGCCTGGATCCTCGGTAGCGAGGGGCTCGCTCAGTCGATCGAGAGTCTGAGCGTTTTTCCCGAACCTTATCGAAAGAGTCGTCGGCGCGTGAGGCTTCTTCTTTGCGCAATTCGTGGACCAAAGCGCAAGCGATATCGGTTGACGAAAATCCTTGTTCCAGCAAGCGATCGACGATCCGAGCCTCCTTCTGAAATTCGCCTTTTTGCAAGGCGGTTCTAATTTTCTCAAAAAATACATTCGTTCGCTTTTCTTCAACTTCCTCCAATGAGGGCACTTGTTGTCGAGGGATTTTCATGCGCGTGTAGCGCTCGATGCTTTGGAGCTTGTAGATTTCTCGACCAGCAATCAGAGAAAAGGCGCGTCCCGAACGCCCGGCTCTACCGGTGCGCCCGATCCGATGGACATAATCTTCTTCGTCCCAAGGGATGTCGTAGTTGAAGACCACCTCAATATTTTCGACGTCGATACCGCGAGCGGCAACGTCAGTTGCTACTAGAAATTCAATAGCCGAGGATCGGAATCGGCCCATCACTTTTTCGCGCTGCGCTTGGCTCATATCGCCGTGAATGCGATCTGCGGAATATCCGCGAGCGACCATCTCTTCGGTGAGTTCGTCCACTATCCGTTTAGTATTGCAGAAGATGATCCCGAGTTTGAGATCATAAATATCGATCAGGCGCGTCAGTGCTTCGGTCTTCGATCGACCGCGAATCTCGTAGTAAGCTTGTTCGACGGTTGGGACCGTCAGAACTTTGTGTTCGATCTTAACGGTTCGCGGGTTTGAGCTTTGCTTGCGAATCAGCTCCAAGATGGGCTTGGACATTGTCGCCGAGAAACAGATGAATTGCCGATTTTTCGGGACCGATCGCAATACTTCCTCGATATCATCGCGGAACCCCATGTCGAGCATCTCGTCGGACTCGTCGAGCACCACCATCCGGACATTGGTCAGCACCAACGTGCCGCGTGACAGATGATCGAGAATTCTGCCGGGAGTCCCGATCACGATTTGGGCGCCCTGCTTGAGTCCGCGGATTTGGCGATCATATGACTGGCCCCCATAGATCGGGACCGAATGAACGCTGCGCTTGAAGGCGGAGAGCTTGTAGATCTCTTCGGCGACTTGCATGGCGAGTTCGCGAGTTGGGCAAAGGATCAGAACCTGGACGCCGTGAGTTTGCGGATCGATCATCTCTACCGCTGGAATGGCGAACGCAGCCGTTTTACCCGAGCCAGTTTGGGATTGGCCGATGATATCGTGGCCGGCGAGAATGAGTGGAATCGTTTCGGCCTGGATGGGCGCCGCCTTTTCGTACCCAAGCTGATCGATCGCTTTGAGTAAAACTTCGGACAAACCAAGTTCGGAAAATAGTTTTTGAGTCATGGCGCGAACGGTGTTCTCAGGTTGGCCATTTACGGTTCACCGTTTCCTTGCGGTTGTCGCCCGTATTCCTTTTTTTCAGTAACTCGTTGCAATCTCGGCGATCTAGCCGACTCTATGGCCCCCCGATGTGAAAGGTAGTTGAGGCGCAGAGCCTCTTGTTGGTCAGGCGAGGTCAATGACCTCGCCGCCCTTGCCGGCTAAACAGAGGAGCATGACCCGGTAAGCGTTTCGTGATCATGCGCGTGTGGGTCGGACCCACATGAGGCGGTCAAAAAATATTATGCCGACTGAAACTCAAATTGTTACTGAAGGAAAAATTGTTAGTGTCTTACCCGGAACGATGTTCCGCGTGGAGCTAGAAAACCGCCACCTCGTTCTTGCGCACATTTCAGGCAAGATGCGTAAACGATTCATCCGCCTCACCGTAGGCGACCGGGTCAAAGTGGAGATGTCGCCGTACGATCTCGACAAGGCGCGCATTGTCTATCGGTTGGGATAGCGCCTAAAACAGAGTCTAGAAGCCGGGATCTAGAATCTGGGAGGCCGGACCAGCGGTCATCAATCTGGGGCAACTATTGGCGGTCTAAAAATGGGCCATCCCACTGGTTTGTCCTATCTCCTTTGCGCTTCGTGCGGCGACGGACAAGCCGAACCGACTCCTCTGGACGCACGCTCCTCTCACATTAACACACATGCACGTTGGACGGCCGGGTTAACGGGCTAACTAAAAAGCGCCCACTCCCGAGCAAATAAAGCACCACCTTTAGGAACTCAGGTTGGTTTGCCAAGATCCCAGCTCCTAAATTTCGAAATCCTGTAGTCTGTTTCCGGTATCCTACTTATGACTTCAGCAACTCTGGTGGAACTTTACCGCCGTTTTCCGAGATTTTCTTAATTACCTCTTGGTGTAGCCAGACGTTCATCGCGGCAGAATCGCTGGTGCTTCCAGTGTAATGTAGCTCTTTGGCTAGCTCGACACGGGCCGAGAAACTGCTATCCATGTCCACCAGCTTCATCAAATCAACAATCGACTTACGCCAATCCAGTTTTTCGGGATTCTTTGACGCTAATCCATCGAGAATCGCGGTTACGTCCACTACGAGCGCAGGGGCCGAGGCGCCGGCGGGAGGGTTGGCATCAGCGACCGGAGGAGTTGAAGCACCGGTGGGAGGAGGCTGTGCACCAGGAGCGGCCGTCGACTGAGGGCTCGGAGTTCCTTTTCCGAGGATTTTCCCTAATAAGTTAGCGAGTAAACCCATAGCATTCACAACCTAAAAAAAGGGCGTCGAACAAGCAAGAATTTGATGGTTACAAATGAGTTCGGCGGTGGCGGCGTTCCCGGCGTTGGTCCAAGCTGTAACTTGCAACTTTTGACCTTAAACTGATACTCTTTGTTACATCTTTTCAGGTTCAACGTACTCTGGCGATTACGAATAGAATCAGCCCGCCAACCTATATGATGCCAACACCGGAGCCGGCCCCAAGTGGCAAGTGAGAATCAGCAACCCGTTTCCTTCACCCGGAAACTCGGGGTTAACCAGCGGCTACTTCTGGCGTTCGCGTGTGAACTCTGGATTTGTGCAAATATCTTTCCGGGGCGGTCGGATCTTGGATTCTGTATCGTTAGTCTGGTCCAGTTGACCGCCGCAGTTCTGATTTTCGTGCGTTTGCGCAATGCACCCAACTATTTTCGGGTCCGCAGCCTGGTCTTGTTGGTGGTGGTGTTTATTACCGGAGTGGATCTCTTCGTTGCGTTGTGGCAACTGTCGGGCCACGAGTTTCCGCTTTGGATCGCGAACTTAGGTCCGATCGAATTGGCTGCAGCCGTCGCTGCAATCGTCTTCTGCATTTTCACGAGACCGACTCGCCTGATGTTATTGCTTTATACGATTACGTTCGTTGCCGGAGTTCACGCAGTCGCATTAACTCTAGCTTTTATGAGTGCGCGGTCCGGCGCAATTCCCAGCGCCGATTTCTCGCCCTTTCTAGCGATTAAAACGCTCCGTATTTTTGGGTTATTGTTCTCACTTATCTATCCGATCTATTTTGTCGTGAAGGGCCGTTACGCTCGTCAGATTATAACCGTTGGCGGGTAGAAACCCCCGCCATGTGGTATTGAGATTAGTCATTTTGGTACATCCAAGAGCTTTCGAGAGGGCGATCACAAGGAAATGACACCTATTCGTTTTAGGAAAAACCGTTCGCTGTCAGCGTTTTTGGCAGTCTTAGCTTTGTGCGGTCCTGCGCATGCCCAAGGATTGTCTGCTTCCGAAAAGACTTTTGTTGAGAAAGCCGCGAAAGGCAATTTCGCAGAGGTGGAGCTCGGCAGGTTAGCGTCGCAAAAATCGAACGATCCTCAGGTCAAAGCATTTGGCCAACAGATGATCACCGATCATTCAAAGGCCAATGATAACCTAAAACCGATTGCTGATGCGACGCACGTCCAGTGGCCCACTCAACTGACTGGTGAACCAAAGGCGATTTATGATCGGCTGGCGAAACTGTCTGGTCCCCAATTCGATAAATTATACGTACAGACGATGGTGCAGGATCATCAAAAGGACGCGGCTGAATATCGAGCCGAGTCGACCAAGGTAAAAGATCCTCAGTTGAAGACGTACGTCAGCCAAACGTTGCCGGTGGTCGAACAACATCTCAACCATGTCAGGCAGCTACAGAAATCTTCCGGAGGCATGACCAAGAAATAAGGCGCAGGTCCGGGGTCGCTATGTGAGGCACGCCCCAAGACATCAACTTTGGTATTCCGGTAACTTAGCAAAGCCTGACCCCACAAACTCTTGTCCCCACAGACGCCGAAGCGCAACCATTCCGGCTGCACAATCTCGCTCGGAATGGTGTCCCGACTTCAGGCTTGGGCTTTAGTCTTTTTTTTCACCAACTCAAATTGCTCGATATGCCCTCTTTGCTTAAAAATCTCTTGGGTTGGTCGATAACAGTATGAAAAGGGCCAAAAGCCAACATGAAGAGGGTCTTAGCAATCAAAACCCCGATTGGCGGGGTCGTTCATATTATTCCCCGCGAAGATAGCAGCACAGCGGTGGGATTGACCTGGAAAGAGAGAAATTTGACCGAAGCCAAGAAACAGGCCTCTCGGCAATATCTCCTCGAGGAAGGATTTATGGAACATGCGGTCGGGATCATCGAAGTCGAAGCCGATATTGAGCAATTCCTTAAGGAGATTCGAGATATCGCATGAAGAGTTTGGGTTTGCCCCATTACTTGGTTTATACGCTTCGACACCAGAGACTTTCGTCCCGGAGAGATCTTCGAGATCGCTCTGTGCGGCTTCATTTTTGGTGGCTTTAAGCTTTTGGGCGAAGACCCAACATTAAAACCGCAGCGTTCACGAGGGCGAAAATGAGGGCCGCAACGCCAATCAACCAGATCAAAATCGATCGGAATGCGCTATCCGCAATCGTTTCACTTACATTTGCCGGCACACTAACAATCTGCGCACCAACAGTCTCGCCCTCTTCCCAGCCGAAACCGTTGGCTGTGCCGTAGAGTTTAATCATTTCTGCCGGTGCTTTGTCGGGAGTGCTATGGCATTCCAAACAGCTTTTCTCCGTTTTTATCGGCGCGCTCACAAACAGCGATGGTCCGCTCGGCGTTTCTCGATTTCCGATAAATTCGGTTTTGGCGGGATTCTTGCGAAACACACTCACGACGTCCGCCTCCCAATCTACCGTTCGATCGCGAGGATTAGTTGGGTTGAGAGCAGCTTCTTTGTAAGCGTAATCGGGATGGGCTTGTCGGAAGTAGTTGAACGCTTCGGTCGCGGCAAAGAAAGGTATCGACTGTGGGTGAAATTCACGCTCGGCCGATTTCGCGGATTCACTGTTTATCCCAACCTGACTCAATACGTTCAACAAGGCTTGCCTTTTGCCGGGTTCCGCCACCTTTCCTGCTGTTTCCAGTGCCCTCCGAACGATCTGCGTGCTCTTTTCGATTTCGTTTTGCTGGCGCTCTAACAAAGGATTGATCTGTTGGGCGGTGTACGTTCGCGAGGCCCGAGTTGTTTCCAACATGAGTTTCGCAGTTGCGAGTACTTCCTGTTGCGCATTGTCCCGCAACTGATTGCGTATGATAACAGCAGCCAGGCAGATACCTGCGACTAAGATCGGCACAAAGGCCAAATTGAATTTGAGGAGCCATCCGAGCCTCTTCGAGGGGCCGGCGATTCCTCCGACGCTCTTATCGGGTTGTGTGGGCAATTTCGGTGGGGTTGGGGGCGGGTCTTCTGCTGGCGCGATCTCCCTGCCACCAGAGGCCGGTTCTTGATCGTCGTTCAGGAGTTGCTTTACCTGTTCAGTTAAAGCTCCGAGATGATTCTGCAAAGGGGGGGTGATAGCGTCTAGCCAATGAACCGTCTCCAGGTAGTAACCCAGGCTACGGCTTGGTGAGACCGGGTCGGTTCGGAAGGGTATTACCGCCAATCCTAGAGAAAAGGCTTTGGCGACCTCCCGCCGAACATGCTCGGAATCGTTTGCGTTTTCGGAAAATACCAGGACGAATACGCGACAAGAGTCGATACCGCGCATAATCCCTTCGGTCCAATCGGCACCAAATGCAATGTCGCGCGGAGCAATCCAACAGCGAATGCCCGCCGACTCCAGGTGATTACAGATCGCATCTGCGGTCGGTTTGTCCTTACTGGAATGGCTGATAAAGACTTTCGGGGCCACTGCTTAACGAGTACTACTGTAGCCGCGGGCTTTCCTAATAGCTGACGCCATAGAATTCGTCGTCTAATTCGTTACTTCTGTCCGATGGCCTTCCGCGTCGTACACATACGTCTTGCCTTCTTCTTCGTCCCTGGTTCGCTTGTGGGAGCCATCACAAAACGGTTGATTGGCTGACAACCCGCACATACAGATCCAAACCGGTTTCTCCTGCGGTTTGATCTCTAAGGGACCCTGATCTGATTTTGTCACTCGGCGCATAATGGAAGAATGAAGCCGGAAGCCGCTTGGAGCAAACGGGAAACGGAAACCTCACGCCAAGACGCAAAGACGCCAAGAAGGAGAGTCTGACAAAGCCGGTTTTTTTCATATACAATAGACTGTTATCTTTATGAAACCCATCACCTGGCTCCGAAAACTCGCAGCACGCGGTTTCCAAGGTTATCCGATGGCCACCTTGGCCTTTTACAGACCCGACGATCGAAAAGCTTCGAAGGTCGTTCTGGGTATCTTTGAATTCGAAGGCGGGGAGCCCGTGTTGCACAAATGGGTTCGCGACACGGCAGACAAAGATCTGCGTTACGACGTCAGTCTCCAGAACGCGTGGATCGAAATTATCAGACGCGAGGGAGCTCAAACGTTGTCTACGATCGAGGAAATCAACGGCTGCCCTCACGAAGAGGGCGTTGACTATCCAGTTGGTGAGCCCTGTCCCGATTGCCCGTTCTGGGCGGGGCGGTTGCGTCCTCTCGACTTGCCGGAGAATGCCGCTCCTGCCATCGCAACCTACGATCCTGCACAATGGGATGCGTTACTCGCCAGCGCAGCTGATCGGGATCATCTAGAAGACACCTGGGAGGAATGGAATGCCGGACTGCAAAAAGTGATTACCGAATTCGAGACGAGAGGACATCCCTTCATCCTGGTTTCACTCGACGTCGATGAGATCAATCAGTTCTGCCAAGAGAAAGGTATTCCCAACGACAGCAAAGCTCGCGCCCAGCTAGCCGCCCATAAAGCTCGGAGCGGATCAAGGCAGTGAAGACCGACGCTCTTCGCGAATATCTCCGGCAGGCGCACCGGATTCTAATCTTCACCGGTGCAGGGATTTCAACGCCTAGCGGTATTCCGGATTTCCGCGGGCCCGGCGGCGTCTGGACGAAACGTGCGCCGGTTTATTATCAGGACTTCATGAGCTCGGAAGCGGCTCGAATCGAACATTGGGATTACAAACTAGAAGCTTGGTCGGTTTTTCGTTCTGCGCGACCCAATGTCGTACATGATTCGATCGTGAAACTGGAACGGGCCGAAAAGGTTCTGGCGCTGGTCACCCAGAATATCGACGGGTTACATTCTCTGGCCGGATCGTCCGCTGAGCATTTGATCGAACTTCATGGCACCAATGCTTTAGTGGAGTGCCAGACCTGTCTATGGCGAGGCGACCCGGAACCGCATTACGACTATTTTCGCGTGCATCGTAGACCGCCGCTTTGCCACTGCGGCGGATTCCTCAAGCCCGCGACCATCAGTTTTGGCCAGAATCTTAACCCTGAAACAATAGAGCGCGCGGCGGCTGCGGCGGAGGCTGCTGATCTGGTTGTGGCCCTTGGTTCGACGCTTTCCGTTTATCCGGCCGCTTCATTTCCGCTTATGGCAGCCCGACGAGGAGCGCCTTATGTCATCATCAACCGGGGGCCGACCGATCATGATAAAGATTCGTCCCTGTCATTGCGACTCGACGGCGATCTGGCAGAGATCTTCCCGCCGGCAGTAGAGCAAGCGCTGGCAATATTAACCCGGAACCCGGAATCGAGAAGCTAGAAGAGAACGCCGGAATCAGTCACCACGATTTGTCATTTGTCATCTGTCATTTGCCATTTCATTCGAGCCTTGGGCGAGAATGACGTTATCTGCTATTGGATCCTTTCTCTGGTCTCTTGTATTCTAACGGTGTCGTATAGAAAGGACCCCCTATGCCCCTCTACGAATATCTCTGCAAGAAGTGCGACAAGACTTTCACCATCACCATGACGATCGGCGAGCACGACAAAAAACGCGTCCAGTGTCCAGGTTGCAAGAGCACCAGAGTCACCCCGCAGTTCCAGTCGTTTTACGCCAAGACTTCTAGAAAAAGCTGAGTCTTTCAGCTCCCTGGAGGCCGAAATTTAACGGTCTTTTTCGCTGCCTGATCTATCTCTTCAGGGGTGAGGAGGACGATCGTCTTGGTGCGCACTGCACCACTTGCGCTGACGGTAAGCGAAAGGGCAGCGGTAGTTACATTATCCGGTCCCTCCGTGATGACGTAGGCATCGTTGTCGCCGAACGCGAAATAAAAAGCCTCCAGGCGTCCGCCCAAGCTCTTCATTAATTCTTCGACAGCAGCGCGCCGCGCCGTACCGCCCTCTTTTAAAAGACCTTTCGCTCCTTCCGCTGTGTAGGAAGCGACCGTGAGATATTTCGGCATAATTGAACTCCGAAAACGTGGCTTCAAATGGTACGGAACCGGGCATCGGCCCGGCCCCGAACCGGTTCTGAATAT
This sequence comes from Chthoniobacterales bacterium, assembly GCA_035601575.1. Lineage (GTDB taxonomy): Bacteria > Verrucomicrobiota > Verrucomicrobiia > Chthoniobacterales > JAFAMB01 > DASTDH01. The sequence continues at coordinate 54,515 of DATNNZ010000288.1, read as the reverse complement.
TAGATTAACCGGCGTGCCCGATAAACGCAACCAAGGGAAGAAGGGGGTGCAGAGCCATCCGGCAGCTCCGGTATAGCGCTACCGTTTATGCGGCTTAAACAGCGTCACCAGCAAAACACCGGCTAAGATAAATCCCGCCCCGACAAGATGATAAGGCAGCAATCTTTCTCCAAGAAAGAAGTAGGCCAGAATCGCGACAAAGACGGTTTGCAAATAGAGAAAAACGCCAGCTTTTGATGCGCCCAAGGCTTCCACGCTCCGATTGAATAGGTAGTACATCAGCGCGCCGCCAGGTCCAGCTGCATAAGCGAGTGCCAATGTTCCTTTGGCATTCAGGGCTGTCCGCTCATCGTGCATTATCTCCCAAATATAAAATGGAAGTGCCGAAATCATCCCGCCGATCAGAAGGAGTACTAGCAATGGCAGGCGGGCAAGATCGAATTTCGCCTTTCGGAGCAATACGGTGTAGAACGAGAAACAGACTGCGGCGGCAACGATAAAAAGATCGCCAGCGTTTAAGTCGAGGCGAACCAGTGCGAACAAATCTCCTCGCACGATGATGATCGCCATTCCGGCACATGCGAGTACGGAGCCCACGATCTGTTGAGTTCCCAACGCCTCATTTAAGAAAAATCGGGCGAGGATCATCGTAATTATCGGCATTAACGCGAGGATCAATCCGGCGTTGATCGCGGTGGTGTAATTAAGCCCTGTGTACATTAGACCTTGGGTAACCGCTAGTCCGAGACCACCGATCACAATTAGGGCCAACCATCTCTTGCGCACGGTGGCAACGACCGCAGGCCAGTGTGGTCGAACGGCCGGAAGAAGAACGAGTCCGGCGAGAAGCACACGCCAGAAGCAGAGAGTCCACGGAGGCATTTCGGTCGCCACCGCTTTTGCCGCAATATAGACACCGGCTGATAGCAACCAGCAAAGCATCGCCAAGCCATAAGTTTCGATATTGGCCTTTGCCGTCTTTGCCTGGGCGGTCTCTTTCGAGAGCCCGGTGATCGCCAAGAATTGAATGCCCATGGTGACTTTGGGATATGAGTTTCCACCCGGTCGACGGATAGCGGATTACAGTTGTCCAAATGCCTAATTTTCAACTGGTTTTGCAAGAAGAAACCGATAGCCAGAAAAAGCGAACCGAGGGTCACGGACGGCATGGTGTTCTGCACATTCACCGCCAGGGTGCAGACAAAGTATTAGCCAAAGCGCGCCTTGAACCGTTATGCTAGGTAGTTGTCGTGCAACTGGCCGCGATAGAAACCCCAACACTCGCAATTGGCTGTGAATTGTCGGGACCGGAAGACGGACATCCAGTGATCCTACTTCATGGCTGGCCTGATGACGTGCGAACCTGGGACCGAGTCTTGCCTGCTTTTCACGGAGCCCGATTCAAGACAGTTGTCCCTTATCTTAGAGGCTTTGGTAAAACCCGGTTCCGGTCCCCTAAAACCGCACGCTCCGGACAGCTATCGGCTCTGGGACAAGATCTACTTGACTTGGTTGACGTGCTTGAGCTCGAACACTTTGCGGTGGTCGGCCATGACTGGGGAGCGCGCGCAGCTTACATTGCGAGTTGTATTGCTCCGCAACGAGTCAATCATTGTGTCGCGATCTCCGTAGGCTGGGGAACGAACGATCCCAACCAGAACCTCTCGTTCCGGCAGACGCAGAACTATTGGTACCATTGGTATTTGGCTCTCGGTCGTGGGGCCGAAACGGTGCGGAATGATCGCCTCAATTTTACGCGATACATCTGGACAATTTGGAACCCCAGTTGGCGCATACCGGAGGAGGAATTCGCCAGAACCGCAGCCTCCTTCGAGAATCCCGATTGGCCCGAGGTAACCCTGCACTCGTACCGAGTGCGTTGGGGCTATGCTGCAAACGATCCGGCGTACGATACGATCGAAGCGAAACTGGCGGCCAATCGAATCATCTCTGTTCCAACCCTGGTGATCCACGGCGGTGGCGATCCATGCAACGATCCGTCAACCTCGGACGGAAAAGAAAACTCTTTCGCAAGCGATTATCAGCGCATTGTTCTCGATGGAGTCGGACACTTTCCGCAGCGCGAAGCGCCGGAGGCGGTTAGCAAAGCAACGATCAGATTTCTGACGAATCGCGACAGATGAGACCGAGGCTGAATTCCTATTACGGAAGGACCGCCCCGATACTGGATCAACGAGAAATTGACTCGTGGTTTGTTACCCTTCGGCTGGCGATTGAAGTCACGCTGAGCGAAACCATGCGTATTCGACAGGACAAGAAAAATAGCGGTCAGAGCGACAGAGAAAGTGAAATGCTTCTCCTTTGACCCGACTTTCGAAAGAATAAAATCTCTACGCATCGGTACTACGTCTCTCTTTGCGCTGGTCCTTGCGTTACTACTGCGGCTCTTTTGCAGCCTTTCTTTACTGATTTTTTGCTCGATTGGAAATTCATTTCCGAACGAAGTTTACGAAAGATTATAGTAGCCGCGGCTGCTCTACTGAGTTCAGCCACGAGCAAGAGGCTAGCTTTCCAAGCCCGTAACGCAACCAGATTCCGCGGATGGTCAGTCGTGGGTCGATACAGAGGAGAACGGGCGTCCCATACCGCGCGGTGGTCGAGTGTCTTGAAGAAATCGGATTTAATCTGTTTTCATCTAGTGAATCTGCGGCTAAGGAATCTTCCCTCTCTATGAACGGACGTTTAGCCGGAAAAACTGCTCTCATCACCGCTGCGGCTCAAGGTATCGGGCGTGCCACTGCGGAAGCCTTTGCGCGGGAGGGCGCGCACGTGATCGCAACTGATATCAATGAGGCCGTACTGTCCGATTTGCAGAATGTGCAAACACTGAAATTGGATGTGACACAACCCCATATGATCGCGGAATGCTCTGCACACACAGGACCGATCGACATACTTTTCAATTGCGCCGGGTTTGTTCACGCCGGCTCCATCAACGATTGTACCGAAGATGCTTGGGACTTTGGTATGACCCTCAACGTACGCTCGATGTTTCGGATGATAAAAGCGTTCCTACCAGGTATGATCGAAAAGGGCGGTGGATCGATCATTAACACCTCCTCTGTAGCCGGTTTGAAAGGTGTCCCGAACCGATTCCTGTATAGCGTCACCAAGGCAGCCGTCGTCGGCCTCACCAAGGCCGTTGCGGTCGATTTCATCCGACAAAAAGTCCGGTGCAACGCGATCTGTCCGGGGACGGTCGAATCTCCCTCCTTGAATGGGAGAATCGCAGCGCAAGCGCAACTTGAAGGTAAGACTGAGGCGGAAGTGCGAGAAGCTTTTGTCGCTCGTCAGCCAATGGGCCGTCTAGGCCTACCTTCCGAGATCGCGGCGCTGGCGGTCTACCTGGCCTCGGATGAATCTGGATTCACTACGGGACAAATTCATATTATTGATGGAGGCTGGTCGGCGTAGGAACGCCGGCTCGTTCTTAGGCTTCCTCGTGGCCCCGTAAAGGACCGAAAGTGTGTTGCGGCTCCGACGCCGCACAATAGCCGCTTCCTTTCAATCGCATATGGTTCAAGGAGCAGGTCGTCTGGCCGTATGCGGACAGACAGTGAGGTAGGTGCAAGCAAGGACTTGTTTCTCGGGCTTGCCGGTGTGCTACTGTTCGGCCGTAACGCATCATGAAACGCATTGGTATCCTAACCGCTGGCGGCGATACCCCGACAATGAACGCTACCGTCTATGGTGCCGTCGTTCGGGCCAATCAGCTGAAGGTCGAAATCTTCGGTTTGATCAAGGGGTTCAATTGTCTTTTCAATCCGCGGGTTCCACACGTGCATCTCAATCCACTCTACCAGGAGATTCCAGAACTCGATCCGACCAAGGGCGGTACATTGATCGGCGCGTCCCGCGATTACGTTGACCCAGAGAAAAAGGCGGAACTAGATTTAGTAGCGTCGCGTCTGAAAGGGCTTGGTATTGAAGGGCTCATCTGTGTGGGCGGCGATGGCACGCTGAACGGGCTGCAACCATTGGCTGAGCGGCTGCCGACTGTTCTGGCGCCCAAAACCATCGACAACGATCTCGGGCTCAATTATCCGAGCGAACCCGATGAGTGGGTGCGTATCAAAGACAGTGACGCGAGAAGTGGATTCCGTTACGAGCACAGAAGTTCTCAGGCCGTTTTCGACTTGGAATATGTTGTCAACTATGTCACCCCCGGATACGCGACTGCAGTATTTGTGTCGGCCGGGGGCGTCGAACGCATTCGCACTACGGCGGAGAGCCACCGACGAATCGCGATTATCGAAGTGATGGGTCGGCACTCTGGTTATCTTGCACTCGGTTCAGCCTACGGTCGCCCAGACATCATTCTTGTGCCTGAGCACCCGCTCGATCTGGAACGTTTGGTAGAGCGAGTGAAGCATCTTTATGACCTGCAGAAAAATGTCGTCATCGTCTGTGGCGAAGGAATTGTGGATGAGCAAGGGCGTGAACTCGGCGCCGAGACCAGGACGACCGATCCGGCTGGGAACGTCGCGTTGAGCGGCGCGGCGGAAGCGCTTCGACATAAATTCATCCAGATGATCGGCGATCGCTATTTCCAGATCTATCGTCGAGGTAACTCGGCCCGGGAAGCGGTCTTCACTCGTAAAGTTGGTCACACTCAGCGAGGAGGAAGACCGATCCTTTTCGACCGTTTCTACGCCGCTCAACTTGGGGCCAAAGCGGTTGAACTCCTGCTGGAAGGACAGAATAATGCGGTTGCCATACTGCAGCACAACTCCAGCCGCGGATTTCACGTCGAAGGATATGATGCCAACCGGTTCCGTGACCGGTGGGGATACATTCACGCCCGCCGGATGCATCCGTTGCTCTATGATCCCAAGTTGATGAAACCTTCGCGGGCTGGCGTTGACTATTTGCTGCCGATCTTCACGGATGCAATCGGCGAAGATGATGTGGAACACATTCGCAGAACTATCTTCGCACAGGGCAATCTAGCCCAGCCTTATCACTCAATTAACACCGACATCAACAAACGGATTCGCTACCTGGCGGAAGAAGAAGCAGCGATCTAACGGAACCAGGGACAGAAGATAGAACGCGGGATAGGGAATACGGGCGAATTCCCTGTGGTCGGGCATGAGGGCTGAGATGAAGTCGCTGGCGATTCTCGGCGATGGGAACTATCACAAACGTCACTCGTTCTTCTCTTTTTCTGGTTTAATAAAGGGTCTAAAGAGATCAATCGGCACCGGCAGGAACGTCGTGGTGTTATGCTCGCTGGAGATTTCCCGCATTGTCTGCAGAAATCGAAGTTGTAACGCAATCGGTTGAGCCGAAATCATGGCCGCAGCTTGCACCAGCTTTTCAGCGGCTTGAAACTCGCCTTCCGCGTTAATGATCTTGGCTCGGCGCTCGCGCTCGGTTTCGGCCTGGCGTGCCATTGCGCGTTTCATGCCGTCTGGTAGCACGACATCTTTCACTTCTACCGCCGTCACTTTGATACCCCACGGATCGGTGGCCCGATCGATGATCTCCTGCAACGTCAGGTTGATCTTCTCGCGCTGGGAAAGCAACTCGTCGAGCTCTGCTTGTCCAAGCACGCTGCGTAGTGTGGTTTGAGAAATCAGAGAAGTAGCCTTGAGGTAGTTCTCTACCCGAACCACTGCTGCCTCCGGTTCAACCACCCGAAAATAAACCACGGCATCGACCGTTACCGGCACGTTATCTCGTGTCATTACTTCTTGACGTGCGACGTCAATCGTCACGACGCGCAGATCCATTTTCACCATTCTATCGACAACCGGAATCAAGAAAATTAGCCCTGGCCCTTTTGTGCCCAGGAGTTTTCCGAGCCGGAAGATTACTCCGCGCTCGTACTCGCGCAGAATCCGGATGGTCTGGGGTAGGAAGATCGCCGCGAGGACAAACACGGGAGCAATCCAGGCAATCAATTTTGCGAAATCTTCCAACATGAAACGCTGTGGTTAAGTTTTGGGCTGCACCTTCACCGTCAATCCTTTGACCGCGCTTATTTGAACGAGCTGTCCCTTTTCCACTGGGATGTCGCTGGTCGCATTCCAGTATTCTCCTTCCAAAAAAATCTTGCCACCTGTCAGATCGATTGGTGTAAGCGCATTAACTGTTTTCCCAATCATGGTTTCTGTGCCGACCTTAACCGGCAGACGCTGGGCACGAAGCCCGCTGCCGATGATCATTACAAAGAACAGTGCAGTTAGAATAACGCCGGGAATGATGTACTGGAGTGACAGACGAAATACTGGATCCTGACGATTAAAGAGCATGAGCGAACCGATCAAAAATGCGACTATACCACCGGTAGTCAGAACACCGTGAGTCGGCGCGAATATATCGATAATGAACAGGGCGATTGCTAATCCTATGAGCAGAAGTCCCGTAATGTTAACCGGCAGGATCGCGGCCATATAAAGCGCCAGAAGCAGCGCGATTGCTCCGACCACTCCCGGCAGGATCGCTCCCGGCGTATTGAGTTCGCCGATGATTCCATAAATTGCGACCAGCAACAAGATATACATGACCTCGGGCCGCCAGGCGGCTTGAAAGATCTGTTCGGCGGCGGACATTTTGATCTCGACGATCTGGGCGTCGGCCGTCTTCAACGACTTGTTGTTGACAACCCGGCCATCCAACCGACGGAGCAGGTCGTCACGGTCGACTGCGATGATCTCGATCACTTTCAGGTCGCGTGCCTTCTCCGCCGTAATTGACGAGCTATCGCGGACCGCTGATTCAGCCCATTCAACGTTTCGACTTCGTTTGGTGGCGATCGCCTGAATATAACTGGCAGCGAAATTTTCCAGTTTCTTAGTCATGGTAGAATCGGACTTGGTATCCTCATTTCCGCCGATCCCGCCGAGCGCTACGGGGTGTGCCGCACCGATCGTTGTCGCCGGAGCCATCGCGGCAACATCTGCTGCCAAGGTAATAAAACAGCCGGCGCTTGCGGCCGTGGCACCGGTAGGTGCGACGTAAACAACTACCGGGACCGGAGCGGCTAACAGTTTTTGAACGATCCGCTGCATCGAATCGAGTAAACCGCCCGGAGTATTGAGCTGGATAATTAAACATTGGCCACCCTGTGACGCCGTTTCGTCGACGGCCCGAGAAACATAACCGGCCGTTGTTGGACTGATTGGCCCCTCCACGGTGATGAAACAGATCTTCTCGGTGCCGGCCGCGGCCGCAAAAACGCTAAACCACCACACCGCCACCACTAGGCCAGCCAGCCTCATATTCTGCTCAAGTCTGTCGCTAACCTATCAGCGAACGTCAACGAACGCCAGCGGCGTTGGTGTTCGTCGTCGTTCGTTGTTGTTCATTGTCGTTCGCTGCTAGACCGATGGTGATTTGCGGTGGTTTGGGCCATTTCGCAGAGTAACGTGCGCAAATCGTCTGGTTCTATCACCCGGAGGTGATCTCCGAAAGATAGGAACCAACCCGCGTACCAATTCCATCTGCCGGCTTCTATCGTAAAGGTGACGCCTTGTTCGTTCCGCTCTTCGCGGAGGATCTTGAATGGGGCTTCTTTCCGGATTCGCTCTGCAGCGACCGGATCGACTTGGATCGAACCGTTGACCCGTTCTGGTTGATCATCCCATCGTCCAAGGAAATCAGTCAGTGAAAAACGATCATGCGGACCGAATTGTTCGGTCAGCGGCGTAATGGCCTGGATGCGATCGGTCCGAAAGTCACGGTAGTCCTGCCGAACCCGACACCAGGCGATGACGTGCCAGCGGTCCCCATAATAGGTCAATCCCAACGGTTCGATCTCTCGTCGTAACGGTTCGATTGCGCCCGAGCCACGATAAGAGATCCGCAGTACCGTACGATCTGCTAATGCTTTTTGGATAATGAAGAGACTTGCAGATTGAATTCGCTGCGGCGTGGTAGGCAGGGATGGAAGAGACATCCTGCTTTCCAACCTTGCGATGTGGTCCTGACGGTCTGGTGGCAGCACCGCTCGGATTTTTGCCAGGGCTGAAGTCATCGACCAGGTGAGTGAACTGTCGGCGAAACGATCCACCAACATGCTGGCGGTGATCAGTGCGGTAGCTTCTTCGGTTGTAAAATGCACGGGCGGAAGATGGTATCCCTTCATTATGCTGTATCCGACACCGGCTTCGCCGACGATCGGAACGCCGGCTTCGGCGAGAGCAGCAATGTCCCGATAGACGGTGCGGATACTAGTCGCGAATTCCTCAGCAATATCCTCCGCGCGGGTTACCCTGCGCCCCTGCATATAGATCAGGATAGCAACAAGTCGATCGATGCGATTCACCGCACCTAATATAGTGCAATAATTTGGCGGCTGGAATAGCAGCGTTGGGGGGCGCGGCCGGATCCCTCCTTGCGCGGTCCTTCCATGCGATCCCCCAACGATGCTGCTACATTCGACTCCGCAAGGCCTGCTTTGCAGTCGGGCAGAAAGGCGTTTTGCCCAAACTCCCGGCCAGGAAGCCTCAAACTAGGGCAACGGCGGCCGGCCGCTGAAGTGTGGCATCGGCCTTTTTCAGCCCATCTGAACGGGCTGAGCGCCAGATCGGCTAACTTTTCTTCGATCGGTGTCGCCGGCGGCAGCATCAGAATTTGCCATCCTTGCTTTGGCTCGGCAGACTTTGCTCGATCGTCGTCGACTTCTTGCTAACGTTCGTTTCCGTTCCTGGCGCATGGGAATCCAGCAGGCCGAGAACTCCGACGAGCAGAGCGACAATGGCAGCCGCTGGAACCAGCGAATAGAGCCAGTCTTCGAGCGGATCGTACAGGTCAATTGAACGTCTGCGTCGAGCCGCAGCCTTACGTACTTCCTGCTCGATTCTAAGTTGTCTGAAGACGTCATCGGTTTCCTCCGACCAGCGATCGCGGGCCGGAACGAAGTCGATGACGCTAGATGACGGAGTAATCGGAGCTTCGTGCAGATGTGCCGGTCGCACATTCGGTGATAGGGTTCTGCAAGTAGTGGTCATGGTCATTGCTTTCTCGTTGCTTGTTTCAAAACAGCCGACCGGATGGAAGCATCCGATCGAGTGCTGTGAGCAGATTAGGCCGGACCTGTGACAGCCCTATGTCAGGAGACTAAAGCCCACATCAAATAGCCGATATCCGAAAGGCAATAGCCGAGAAGCGACGCGGACAGTTTACGGATATAAGTTCTTTGACGTGAATAGGTAACGCTGTTGAGAGGCCAGATCGTCAATGCCGGTTTCAGCACCGACGGTGGCGCATGTTATCTTGAACGAATTCCGTATATCTTTTGGTCCCGATCGCGGGGTTGGTCGCAGCTACTTGGTGCTGCCACTAACACAATAATTCCGTGTGCGATCGACGGCTCCACTCTAGGCTTACATATCTTCGTAACCGTAACCGCCGCCTCGATTTCGCCTGGCTTCGAGATAAGCGAGCCTTGGTTGAGATCAACGACAGATTCCGCATATAAGTGCTCCGTTTCTCGTGCGATGTGCAAGACGAACGCGAATCGGCGCCGAATTATGAAAATTTGGTGGAATTTCTTCGATAGGCGATTTAAAGGATCAAGTCACGAAAGGCTCGGCTGTTCGACCGCGAGTTCCCCTCTGTGAGCGGGCAACAGCGCCGAGTTTTGCATGAAGCATTGGCGCATTGAGTTCGCTAGCGGTGGTCCGTCGAATTTTGAGCTGAGTAAAAAAAGAGAAGGGCGCGCGAACCTGCAGTGAAGAACCTCGAGGACGCTGCCGGGGACCTCACCGCGTTTAGGCCTAAGCAGCGTCGAAGTTTCCTCATCAATCAAGCGTTTGCGCTGTTCTGGACCGGCCAAACAGTTTCGACTCTTGGCGCTCAAGTAACGGCGTTCGCAGTTCCGTTGTTAGCGGCGATTACTTTGCACGCAAGTTCATTCCAAATGGGACTGCTGCGGGCCGCGGAATTTGCGCCGTTTCTGGTCTTCACGTTGCCGGCTGGAGTTTGGGCAGATCTTGGCATCCGGCGCTGGCTCATGATCGCTACTTGTCTAGTCCGTGGCGCTTTCATCACCATAGTACCGTTAGCTGTACTTTTCGGGTGGCTGCATCTGGGGGTGCTCTACCTGGTAATGTTTGTGATGGGGTCGTTGAAGGTCGTATTTGAAATGGCTTACCAGACCTATGTTCCCGAAATCGTCGAACGAGATAAACTTGTGAATGCGAACAGCAAGATCATGATGTCGTATGCTCTCGGCCAATCGACAGGACCCGGACTAGGCGGGTTGATGGTAGAGTTGCTGGGCGCACCGATGGCCGTTCTGGCAGATGCTTCTACCTATTTTCTGAGTGCGATCTGCCTCTTCAAAATCAAACATCAAGAAATTCGTGCCCGGCATCGGCGAGGGAATATTCTTCAACAGATCGCCGACGGTTTCCGTTATGTTGGCGAAGAGCAACATATTCGATCGCTGGTCTGCCTGATTACGGCCAATAACTTTTTTCAGAACGCGCTGATGGCCATACTGGTGCTCTATGCTACGCGTGACCTGAGCATTAGGCCGGGAGTGTTTGGTATGACCGTAAGCTTCGGCGGTATTGGCGCAGTGATGGGTGCCTTCGGAGCGGAACGGCTTGGCCGATGGTTTGGGCCTGGTCCTTTCGTCATCTGGTCGACAATTTTGGCCGCTCTGGCGGCATTCTGTTTTCCGCTAGTAAATACCGGGAATCTCGCTGGGGTGATCGGACTGGCAATTGCCTACTTTGTGCTCAGTGCCGGAGGATCAGCGGTCACGGTTTTCGCTTGGACAATTCGCCAAACGCTAACCCCGAGCCCAATGTTGGGAAGGATGAACGGCGCATTTCGATTCATTGTCACCGGTATCATGCCGTTTGGAGCGTTTTTCGGAGGCTGGCTGGGCGAAAGTATCGGAATTAGGGCCACACTGGTCGTCTGTGCCTTCGGATTACTGATCGCTTCCGGATTGAGCCGTTTTTCTCCGCTTCAGGCGCTGAAGTCACTGAGTGCTGCCGACGAAAAGGCACAAGGACAAAATCTCGGACAACGAGCTGAAGCGTAGCCATGCGGCCCTTAAGCTGTCCTCCGAAGATCTTAGTCGATGCCGTGTTACACGCGAGGAGCACTAGAGGGCATCCGAAGTCGAACAACTGCTTCACTCCTTGAAGCGTAAACTCGTAAATCACATCGAAGCTCCGCTCCCGTATGGTGCGCGGGCATTGTCGCCCAAGTATAAATAGTCGTATTCGGGAAGCCCCCGAAGCAATGATTTTAAGATATTTAGTCCCCCGTATCCGGAATCAAAAATGCCGATCATGCCTGACGGTGGGATCGATGAAATAATGCGCGATTTCAAGCAGAACAATTCCGACCCGAGACGCTGTTCATGCCGCCGTCAGAACCTAAGGCGACGACCTAACGGCCTAAAAGGAAGCGTCTTACTGAAAGGGCTTCAGATCGTATACGAAGGAGTGCCGAGCGGGACGATATTTCACTAATCCAAATGATACCGGGTTACAGCTCAATCGGAATGCCGAGCTAGCTCAAAAATTCGACTCGGCCCGTGCTTAGGTAATAGCGAGCGCCTACCACTTCGATCTTCTTTTCTTTGACCAGCGGTGCGATCACCGGCTCAGCGGTCTGCCTTGCGATCGCTCGACGCTGCCCCGATATCCATAACTGGTGTTGGTTTCTATCGATCCGAAAAAATCGAGGCAAGCCAGTTCGTGTGTGCCTTCGGCACCGATGCAGATCGCAAAGACGTGCACTGCCAACTGCTAACCGCTAACTGCTCACTATAACCGGCTGGCCAATAAACTTACCATACCGCTTGGCCGCGACTGCGAACGCCTGCCGTTCGGCTTTTTTCAGGGCAGTAAACGGCTCCATTGTGAGGACAATCGCCTTCTGGTTAAGTACGCGTTTCCAAGTGCCCACTACTCGGCCATCGAAGATCATCGTCGACATGAATCTTCCATTGTTCTCCGGGGCGATTTTTTGAGCGTGCCGCCGATCAAGCGCGGCGGTACGATCTTTGTATCCGAGCATATACTCGTCGAAACCAGGCAAAAGATACGCCTTGGCTGGAACGTCCAACGAAGCGAACGTTATCGGAGACATCCCAAAAGCGTTTTTGCTATCCGTTTCTTTTATCAGGGTGGAGGTAACCATATCGAGACCGGCCATTGCGTCCGAACGAAAACCGTCCTAATCCGCCCGATGATTTTGTCATCGAGTTCGAGTTGCTGTTGCCTTCGACGTCCGCTCGCAATAACCCGCGGTGCCAAAAGCTCCAACATCCAGCGAATGTCTACTGCGGCCACAAAATGTAACGTGCCGCGCAGTGGCCAGGTCCGGACGATGGTTCGGTTGGCGATCGCTTGTTCGACATCAGCTTCCGCGGCATTCGGCAGGCGGAGGCCGATCGCCCAGAGCGCGCCGAGATAGTCTTGAGCCTGCATCGCTCCGAGCCAGGCCACCATTTCATGCGGAGTTCTGTACTTGGGACGCGCTATCTGCTGATTAGCCAATCGGCGGTAGACGATGTCGCGGGGAGTCATTGAGGAGAAATAGCAAATAGCAGATGGCAAAGTAGCAAAGTAGTCTGATGCTTCGCTCTTGACGGAGCTTCTTGGGTGCGATAGCCAGTGGCGTATTGGAGCAGTGTAAGCCCCCCTCAATACCTTCTTGGTTTCGGACCGGTGTAATCTTCTGCTGGAGCAAAATCGTGAAAGGCGCAATTACTTATCTAAACTTTGACGGAAGCTGTCGCGAAGCCATGACATTTTACGGAAAGTGTTTTCAGGCGGATCCGAACTTCACACCCTTTTCTGCGGGGCCGCCCGACCTGCCCGCGGTCGTGAAAACTGCCCCAGACCGGATCTTGCATGCGGAATTGACAAGCGGACCCGTCGTTCTAATGGCATCGGATGTACTGCCGGGCATGCCCTTCCAGCGGGGCAATAATTTCTCCATCTGTATCGACTTTGAGACCCAACCGGAAATGGAGAGACTCTTCGCCGCACTGAGCGAAAACGGCGAGGTCACGATGCCGTTGCACGACGCATTCTGGGGCGGTCGGTTCGGTATGCTCACGGATCAATTCGGCGTCAGTTGGATGTTTAGTTTCCGCGCACCAGGCCAATAGGCCCGAGTAAGATATGGAGCCAGAAGACCGCTGGTTCCAGGCTGAGGACGGCGCTACAGCGAACAGCCAGTAACCGACCGGCGATGGAGCAATGCAGTGTTGGACTTGGCGCGCTTGCCGACAATGCGGCGATTTCCTAAGGGTTCAAAATCAACTATTCGATAGCCTCACCGCTCGATCGGACGGTTCAATACTCCATTACTCCGCCACAACAATACTCCACCACTCCCTTAGCCCGTTACTCCGCGCTCCATGGCTACCCATCATTTCCAACCGACCCATTACCATACCGCCATTGGCTCGCATGAATCGGTCCTGCGAATCGGTGACGGCGACACGGTGATTACCACCAGCGTGGATGCCATGGGTAAGGACGCCAATAATACACCGGTAACACCACGCGGTAACCCGCAGACTGGACCTTTCTACATTGAGGGAGCGGAGCCTGGAGACACGTTAATTGTTCAGCTCGATCGGATCCGGCCGAACCGGTCAATTGGCTATACTGGCTCGGTCGTCGCGGCCAATGTGGTTGACCCTTCGTACGTCCGCGAATTGCCTGAACGCGAGTGGGCCGAATGGCGGATCGATCACGAGCATGGTACCGCTACGCTGATCAAACCGGACACAAAGCTCGGGAGTTTGACAATTCCGCTCGCACCGATGCTTGGTTGCTTTGGAGTTGCACCACCCAACGGACAAGCGATCTCGACTGCCACTTCGGCGGAACACGGCGGCAACATGGACTATCGAGGGTTCGTGGCCGGCGTCACGGTCTACTTCCCGGTGTTTGTGGCCGGCGCACTGCTCCATGTCGGAGACGGCCACGCGACCCAGGGCGACGGCGAGATCGTTGGTACGGGCATCGAGATCTCGATGGAGGTCCAGTTCACCGTTCGGGTGATCAAAGGGAAGCGTATTCGCTGGCCACGTGGTGAGAATGCCGAATACATCTTTACTGTCGGAAACGCCCGGCCGCTCGACCAGGCGGTGCAGCACGCCACGACCGAGATGTTGCGCTGGCTGCAGGAAGATTATTCACTGGACACGACCAGCGCTAGCTTGTTGCTCGGGCAATGTGTCGAGTACGACCTCGGGAATGTCTTCGATCCGGCGTACACGATGGTATGTAAGCTTCGTAAGGCGCTGCTTCGTTTTTCGTGACCGCGTGGTTCGCCGGGCTTGCTCTTAGCGCTCGCTGCCTTGGGACCGCGGGAACGAATATCCTGGGATCGTTCTTTTCGCGCTGCAAAGATTAAACCTATGGGTATGCTCCTTAACATCGCCCCGTAACCGAGCAAAGAGAAAGACCATGGATTTGAGCCGCGATCTGGAAAGAATTGACCATCAGGAGAGCGAATTAATATTCCAAAGATTTGATTTGGAGATTGCTTGGCAGCTCGGACTGCGATTGCGCCAGTTGGCGACCGATCGCCGATTACCCGTCGCAATCGATGTGCGTTATTTCGGGCAGCCACTTTTCTACAGCGCCCTCCCGGGAAGCGTTCCTGACAATGCGGAATGGGTTCGTCGCAAGAGTAACACCGTGGCGCGTTTTTATCGCAGTTCCTACGCAGTCGGACTCACGCTCAAACAGGCTAAAACGACTTTGTCGGAAAGGTATGCGCTTCCGATAACCGATTTTGCGGCGCATGGCGGCTCATTTCCCATCCATGTCAAAGGGACTGCGGTGATTGGAGCCGTGAGTGTGTCTGGATTACCGCAGCGGGCCGATCACGAACTGGTAGTCGAAGCACTATGTCTTGAACTGCAGCGAGATTACGCCTCTTTCGCGCTCCCTAAAGTTGAAGGCCAAGCGGCGGTGACGGACCAGTAATTGGTGATCGATTATCTGGATCCCATCACAAGAGTCGGCCGCGACGGCATTCATTAGCCGTCCCCGGAAGATGCCATTGAGAACACGACCCTGAATCTCCATTATGGAACAGCTTGGGTTAGCCAAATCACCGCCACCAGGTTCAATAAGGCGGTTCCTGCTGGGCCAATGGTTTTCAGCCGATCTTTGATCGTCGTGCCTATGACGGCATCACACGCCTGAACGATGATCATGCTCCATGCTATGGCTTGGAGCCATTCAGTTGACCCCGTTAGAAATGGCACCGCGCTCGCGATCACCAAAGCCATGCTTCGCGCACAGGCATAAAGTGCCATGGTACGGGCAGTACCGGTCGCACCTAGGGCCGCCGCTATTGAAAATGCGAGGCTTATGATTGCGCTGATCGCTGTAATTGACCCGCAAAAGATGAACGGCACGGTCATTGGAATCCTATGAAGTGATCACAATACGCAGTTAGCATTGTGGCGGCAGACACATCACTCAAGTTTCGGCCGTTCAGTGCAGAAAATCAAAATTCATGCACCGCTGCCCGCCGAATTGCAGAGCTTCCTCTCCTTTTAACCTGCTCAGTGTCTCGAACATCTCAGCACCTCTATCGGCCGGAAACTCCTTCTCGCCAAAAGGAACAAACCCTTTCTTGTTTAAAGTGCCGCAATCCTTGTCCGAGTGACCGATTACCTCTCCACTCCGTAAGCGCGTGAGTAGTTGCTCACTCGCTTCTGGCCCAGTTCGCGATAACTCGTGCAGTGCCCGCTCCAGTTCGCCTTTCAATATCGCGTCCAGGACAAGTGAGCGCTTCCTCTGAGCGAAGACATTCGCTAATGTATCAATGTGGATGGGCGGCAAGGTTTCCAATATTTGGCGTGGTTCCCAAAGCCAAACGTTCTACTCTGTTCCTGAAGCATGGCACGAAGCAAAAGCCCCGAGAAACGCAACGCAATCCTCCAGGCGGCGGTGCGGGAGATTGCCGAAGCCGGACTCGGTGCGCCTACGGCGAAGATCGCCAGAAGGGCAGGGCTGGCCGCGGGCACGCTGTTTACCTACTTTGCGAATAAAGAAAAGCTACTGAATGAGCTTTACCTTGAGCTGAAGATCGAGGTCTACAGAAGGGTGGATACTAACTTTCCGCGTAAAGCGAATCTGGAACGGCGGGCGCGGCATGTATGGTCGAGCCTTCTGGATTGGGCTATCGAGTTCCCGGACAAACGTAAGGTTTCGGCGCAGTTAAACGTGTCCGACCTGATCACGCCGGAAACACGTATGAGAGCGGCGGCGGAGCGCGGTAGGATTGAGGTCACATTAGGTGAACTAGAAAGCCGCAGCGCACTGCGGGGATTACCGGCGGGATTCGCTTCTGCTGGCATGGTGGCCATGCAAGAAGCAATGATGGATTTTATTGCGAAGGAGCCGAAACGGCGCGAAGAGCTTATTCAGCGAGGATTTCAGGTCTTCTGGCGCGGATTACGGTGAAGGCATGTCGGTTGCAAGCTGTAACCTCTAACTGGCTTTGCGTTGGCGGAGCCAGCGCATTAGGCGCGGCTTTTGCCACATCCAGATGCCACTGACAATAACGAGTGGAACGGCGACGAAGCGGGTGAAAAAGGCAGCCGGCGGGATATGAGCGACTGGGCCGTAGATAAATCCGATAATCGGTAGGCTGAGCACCAGGTGAAAGGCGCGAATCAGCGTGCGTTCATGAATAGGGCTCATGCGTAAGCCAGTGAGTTTCTCGAGTCTGGGCGTTTTGCTCAAGTGGAACGATGCAGACATGATCGACCTTTCTAATTGAGATGGGGACGAGAACCGGTCATATTTTTAATCAAGATATCAATTCATATAAATAATCATTAATGTCAATAACTCTATAGCTTGCTTACCAATGTCTGATTTTCAATGTTCCCAGACCGATCGAGGGGGGATAGATTTTCTGCTCACTCAGGTAGGCGCCCATGCGGCCGCCAGGTTCGCGGAACGGTTGGAGCCACTGAAACTTGCGCCGGCGCAAGTTGGAATACTGCGCATTATCGAGCGGCAAAGCGGCCTCAGCCAGCAGGCGTTGGCGGACCTTCTCGGAATGTTTCCGAGCAGACTGGTGTTGGTGCTGGATGAGATGGAGAGAACCGGCCTAATTGAGCGACGCGCCAGCGCCACGGATCGGCGCCTCTATGCGCTGCATCTTACGGCGCGCGGAACAAAGAAGTTGCAAGCGGTTGGCCAAGTCATACGGCAGCATCAGGACGCGTTGTGTGCGGCTCTAAATGGAAGTGAGCGAGAAACACTTGCCGACTTGCTGTCGCGGATCGCTGAAGAGCAGCAACTGAGACCTGGCATTCATCCCGGTTATCGACGCTTGGGAGGGCGGGCAGCGCGTGAAAAATAGCACATATCGACTGCTGAACTACCGGTCGAAGAAACTCAAGTTCCAACCTTCTATTCTGCAAACGGCGCTTCGGTAATAGCGTCACAGATGTTCGGAACATGAAATCCACGTACGTGCCGCTCTCCAACATCACGCATGAAACTACGGTATGCGCCGCCCGGATAGCGCTGCACTATTTCCGCGCAAGTCTGGGTGAAACTCGTCTTAAAACCGAGCCGGGGAAACGCGCGAAGCACTTGTTCTTTGTCAGCGGGCGCCACCTTCAGTATGTCCGATCCAACTACATCGGCGGCGGCACCGTTGGCTACGAGGGCTATCTCAGGCCGTTTGTAATGGGCGAGGGCGGACGGATGCATCGCGATACCGTCCCAAACAATTTCGGTACGCTCTTCGGAAACTCCGTGCTCTCTGAGAAACTTCCGTGCCGCTTCGGCGCCTTCAATCTCGAACGGTTTTTCGCCCGCATACCGATCCGTCAGGCCAAGATCATGAAGGATACAAGCGAGAAACAGCAACTCGTGGTCGAAAGCGAAGTCTTTTCCCAGCAACGCACCAAACAGATAAGTTCGCATCGAATGGTTAAACAGAAACGGAGGGGAAGTTTCCCGGGCCAAATCCGTGGCCTCCTGGGCGACCTTGGAATCGATCAACGGAATGCCTGCTACTTCGTTTGGTAACTTCACTTTGGTTTGGGAAGAAATTGTCGTGTTGTTCGCTTCTCTGTTCTCGAA
Organism: Chthoniobacterales bacterium; assembly: GCA_035601575.1. GTDB lineage: Bacteria > Verrucomicrobiota > Verrucomicrobiia > Chthoniobacterales > JAFAMB01 > DASTDH01. The sequence goes on along the minus strand of DATNNZ010000288.1, from coordinate 36,435 downwards.
AAAAATTGAAGTCGGGAAAGTTGTGCCCAGGACCGCCGTGCCCAGGCGTATACCGAATTCTCGCCGGCTCATCGTCGAACGGTCATGCCATTGTCGATTTGCTATCAGGAGAAGCCGCGAAGAGGCGGGCTCATTCTTGGCTATGGAGGTACCGACCAACAGCAAATTCGGGAGGGAACACGCAAGCTGGCCAGCGTTCTCCGGCCGATCGTGGGAAGCCAATAACCAATAGCCTCGTGAACGAACCAGCCCTCAGCGCGGTATTCAATGTCTGGTATTCGGCGATCTCCATTCCAGCTTAGCATGTCACGTGCAGAATGGCGTTGGTGTGTGCTGGGTTTTCCTGCAGGGTTTTAATCGCTTCGACGGTCGGCACAATTGTTAGTTCGACCTCGCGGCGATGCGCTTCCTGTTTCACCTCTTCCATTACTGGCAAAGCTCCCGCGCCAGTGCCGATCACCAGTCGCCGGCACTTCCAAGGTATGTCCTCCTCAATGGAAAGCGGGGTATGCCCGAATTTTTCCCTGTACTTTTTGGAAGGCTTCTTCTTCCTTTTGCGGATCTCTCCTCGATCAATCACCACATCGTGTTCGTAAGTGGTTCCATCAATGCAGATCGATCCAAAAGAGAATGCTTCGAAGCGCAGACGATCCTTTGAATCTTTGGATCGCTGAGAGTCGGCATTTGGTTTGTTCATAGTTACTACCCAAATATAACTATCACAAACAGTCGGTTTTGACAGCCAAGAGTTTAATATTGGGAAACGGACACGCCGTCTTTGGTAGGGACGACTGGCATGTCCGACATAGTCTGCGGCTACCGACAACACCGGAAGCTCTCGCGGTTGGTGCTTGGCGACTAACGGTCACTGCTAACCCGGAGATATTTTGGCAAGGATTTAGGTTTTCAGGAACCGCCGATAATGACGAACCGCGAACTGCAAAACCTTAGTGCAGGTACGTGCGCAGAAACTCGATGATCATTGGTTCGACCGCTGGGTCTTCAAAGAGGCCGATGCCGCCTCCGCCAGCGTCGTAGGTCCCGGTCTTCGGATTCAGGTTCAAACCGAAATAAGGATTGTGACCGCCACCGACGACAGTGTGAAAATGATAGCGCGCACGAACCTTGTCCATTGCGTCCGCTAAAAGCTCAGCCTGTTCATAAGGAACCAATTTATCGTCAGTCCCGTGAATGATGAGCATCGGCGGTTCATCCCGGTGCACGTAGGTAATTGGACTAGCGCCGCGTACCAGTTCGGCGCTGTTTTTGCCCACGGGTCCAAGAAGGGTAGCAGCCACGGAGGGTTCACGGGTCACGTCGCTGACGCCGAACAAAGTGACGACACAGGTCACATCGCTGGTGTAATCAAGATTTTCGCCGACATCAAAGGTTCGGGTGCCACTGGTCGTTCCCAGCATCGCCGCAAGATGACCGCCGGCCGATTCGCCCACGACGGCAATGCGGTCTGCGTCGTATCCGTAGTTTCGGGCGTGAGCCTTTAGCCAGCGAATGGCGGCCTTGCAGTCTTCGATTTGCGCTGGCCATAGTGCAGTTTGTACCAGTCGGTAGTTAATCGATGCCATGGTGTAGCCTTGCCACAGCCATTGCAGATTGTTCGGGTTAATGCTATCGCCCGCCTTATCTCCGTGTTCCCAGCCGCCCCCGTGAACGTAAATCACTAGCGGTTCCCCTTTTCGGTTCGTCGGAAGGTAAAGGTCGAGTTGCTGTTCCGATTCACCTCTGGTGATGTAGGGGATGTTGGTGATCCAGGAGACGCTCTTTGAGCTGGTCGGGTAAGGTGATTTGGTTCGGGTTCGGGTTCGCGGGGAAGTGTCCGGATGACCGTCGAAGACGAGCGACATAAGGAGAATAAGCCACCAGTGCTGCAGCATACAACCTAGGATGCGGGAAGACGTAGAAATCGGTAATCGGTAATGGGTGATCGGTAATCGGTGATCGGTGATCGGTGATCGGTGATCGGTGATCGGTGAAAGGATTTGCCAGTAGTAGAGAGGCATGCCGTCGCCATGATTGCTAGGGCAACCCGACTCCGTCTGGCGGGTGCCAGGCGGCTGCCCGGATCGCGGCCAGTTCTACGATTTGCCGAAAGCACCCCCAGGGCGCGCAGCGGCGCCGGCCTCGGTGCGCTAAAGGCGTTCCGATGTCAGTTTTCGGATATCGCGCCGGGTATGAGCCATGTGCGGTATCGGTTTTGTTTTGTCTGCGCTAGCAACACTGACCTCTCAATGATTCCAGATTCCCGACTACTGACTACTGATCACTGATTAGTTTAGTGGGTATTCGTTCGGGGTTACGAAAACGGCGGTGACATTGTCGAGTTTCAGCGGTTGACCGGAAGCTGGGGTGTTCGCCAGCCGATATACAGAATCACCCACGAGAGACTGCTTTCGACTATCGTACACCATCACTTCGGCGGTGGTGCTAGTGCCTCTCGCGGATGCGACCGGAATCGCAATAAAGCGGTGATTATCATCTCCGGACCCCAATTTACGCGCGACTTTCATAGCGATCTTCCTTTCTTCATCGGTCGCGAAATGCTTCGATTCATAGCCAATGGGATTGGAGAATATGAAGGTCTGCTCCGCTAATCTATTTGGCGGGTAGTTTGTCTTGTCTGCTTGACCTTGATCGATGCCAGTGTCTCCAACCAAGCGCCCTTTTGTGATGTCGGTAGAGCAAGCTGATAAAAGGAACACAAGGGCTAGCAGCGTGAGTCGCATAGGAAACAGGATACCGAAAACTGAGTACGGAACACAGAATACTGAATAAGGGAGTCAGAATCCAGGAGACAGAATTCGGCGGGGTCGGATCAGAAATTGTCAGGCGAATTCACGTCATTTGGGACGCTGCTCTATGCGCCGCTGTGCTTGGCCCTACGGAATTCTGGATTCTGACTCCTGACTCCTGTATTCTTCGGGTATGACCCCTTGGATCGGTACTTCCGGATTCCAATATCCCGAATGGCGAGGGACTTTTTATCCGGAGAAATTTCCGACCGCGAAAATGTTGCCGTTCTACGCGGAGCGATTCTCTACCAGCGAGATCAATTACACCTTCTATCGGATTCCGAACAGCAAGACGATCGAAGGTTGGGACACATCGACCCCGGAGCATTTTCGGTTCGGTCTTAAGGCGCCGCAAAAGGTCACCCATATTGCCAAGCTCCGGGATTGCGCGGAGCTCTTGGATATTTTCCAACGCGTTGTTTCTGGGTTGGGTTCAAAGCTTGGACCTGTTTTATTCCAGCTGCCGCCAAGCTTTAAAAAGGATGCCACGCTCTTGAATGAGTTCCTCGGCAGCTTGCCGACTGGCATCCGTGCGGCTTTCGAGTTTCGTCATTCATCTTGGTTCGATGACGAAATCTTTGGTCAGCTACAAAAGCATAGCGCTGCACTTTGCATCGCGGAGAGTAGCGATCTTGTTACCCCGAGTCTCGCGACGACTGACTTTGGTTACCTTCGCCTTCGGCGTGAAGATTACGAAAAGGCGGATATAGCTCGTTGGGCGAAATTCATTGAGGCACAGAAGGATCGTTGGAGTCACGCTTTCGTTTATTTCAAACACGAAGAGAGCGGCGTTGGCCCACAACTGGCCAAGCAGATGATGGATGAGCTTGGAGAATCTAGAAACTCATAGTGCTGTCACGGCTGGTCCGAGCTACCTTCGTCGAGTTACTGCTTCCTCTTTCCAATGAATTGGAAAGGCCTGCCATTGTAGATGGCAGGCCCTGTACCGAGCCGTTAGCTAGTCACGATCGTAATAGTTTTGGTGTTCTCGCCACCAGTGCTCACGCCATTCATGTTCTCTCCACTCGTGGATTCGTCGCTGATGCTCTCGCCACTCGTGATGTCGCGATCGCCAGTAATAGTAATCATCAGCATCCGCCCGGGCCTGCGTTGGTATGAGAGCGAGCAAGCCGGATCCCACTAAGACAGACAACAAAAATTTCTTCATTTAGTTTTCCTTCTTCAAGAGATAGACGAACCTGATTTGGCGCGGATTCGAATAATCACTTGATCAGGTGGCACCGAAAATTGGTTTCCGAAGAGTAATTATTTGAATATTTTTTTAGCTCTTGGCGCGGAGCGCGAACCGAAGCAGAGACCTATAGCCGAACGAGCCTCCAGCTTCCCGTTTCCTTCGCCTCGTGCCATACTTGGTTATGCGTGTCGTTGTCATTGGTGGAAGTGGGCATATTGGAACCTATCTTGTACCCCGATTGGTGGTGGCTGGACATGAGGTGATCTCAATCAGCCGCGGCGAGCGAGAGCCTTACCTTGCGGATGCAGCGTGGCGATCTGCTCAGCGAATAAAGATCGATCGAGACAAGGAAGAAACCTCTGGGGGGTTCGGTCGGCAGATCGCCGAATTGAAACCGGACGTGGTGATTGATCTGATCTGCTTTACACCAGCGAGTGCACAGCAATTGGTCGAAGCACTTCGTGGAAACGTCCAGCATTTTCTCCATTGCGGAACAATCTGGGTTCACGGACCCAGCGTCGTTGTGCCAACGACCGAAGAAGAGCCTCGCCGGCCGTTTGGAGAGTACGGGATTCAGAAGGCGGCAATCGAAGAATATTTACTGGGCGAAGCGCGTCGACACGGATTCCCGGCTACTATCCTTCATCCTGGGCATATCGTGGGTGTTGGCTGGAACCCGCTTAATCCGGCCGGCCACTTCGATCCCACCGTTTTCGATCGCCTAGCCAAGGGAGAAGAGTTAACGTTACCAAATCTCGGGCTAGAAACCGTTCATCACGTGCATGCCGATGATGTCGCTCACGCATTTTATCAGGCGATGATCAACCGAAGTGCGTCGATCGGCGAAAGCTTTCACGTGGTTTCCGCCGCAGCGCTCACGTTGCGGGGTTATGCTGAGTCGGTGGCCGCTTGGTTTGGGCGGAAGGCTGTTCTCCGTTTTCTGCCTTGGGAGGAGTGGAAACAAACAACTATCGAAGAGAACGCGTCAGCGACCTGGGATCATATTGCGCACAGCCCGAATTGCAGCATCGCTAAGGCGCGGAGGCTTCTCGAATATTGTCCCCGGTATACGTCGCTCGAAGCCGTCAAGGAATCAGTCGATTGGTTAATGAGGAAGGGTTAACCATTACAGGTTACCGGCGAGAGGTTTGGTTTCTTATCCCAGTCGAAGTGACGGTGCTTTGCGGGCCAACCGAAGTCGATCTGGGAGGTCCTGGCTCGGGTGTTCTGGATACGCTATACTAGGTTTGTCATGGATGACGAACATCGAACATATCGGCGCCAATTTTTGGCGAGCACGTTTAAAGCCGGAGCGCTTCTGGTTCTTGGTTGGACCACGCTGCCTAGGCGAGGCTTATCGCAAGGAAAGGACATGAAACAGCCAGATACCGCTACCTTTAAGGACGACGGTATCATTCCCAATAACCGTTACCCGCTCCTTCTGTACCGCGGCGTCATTAACCTCGGTCGCACTGATCCAGCTGCTCAGGTCGAAGAGCAATTTGCGGCAAACAATTGGACCAACTCCTGGCGCAACGGCATTTATCCTTTTCACCATTATCACAGTACGAGCCACGAAGTACTGGGTATCTATCGGGGTTCAGCGACAGTGCGGCTCGGCGGAGAACAAGGCCGCGATTTCACCGTACAAGCCGGAGACGTGATTGTGATTCCGGCCGGAGTTGGACACAAAAATCTTGGGGGTAGCAACGATTTTGGAGTTGTGGGCGCTTATCCGGATGGACGCCAATGGGATTTGCTGACCGGCCGTCCCGGCGAGCGGCCAAAGGCGGATCAAAATATTGCGGCTCTGCCTCTTCCCGGCAACGACCCGGTCTATGGTGCCAGTGGGCTACTGAAAAAGATCTGGCAGGGAAAATAGGAATCTAAAATCCAGAATTGTTTCACATAGAAGAAGGAATTAACCGACTTCAGAACTGACAGTTCGTTGAGACGTGTGATTTTGATCACCTCCACGAGCTGGAGGGTGGACGGCCTCTTTATTGCGTAATCTATCGACAGTATTCTAATGATGACCGTTGATGATTTTTGCCGTCTCGCGCTGGCGCTTCCGGAAGCAACGGAGGCGGCTCACATGGCGCATCCTGATTTTCGGGTACGTAACAAGATCTTTGCCACTTTGTGGTGTTTAGCCCGGTACCCGGCGCCTGGGGACGACGTGGATCGACCAACGTCAAGCTGGAAGCCGCGGACGAGATGAGTTTAACCAGCGCCCTGCTAATGGCCTGGCGCAACAAGGCCCCGGCGAGAATGAAGAATTGAGCGGTAAACAGTCAGGTCTGCCAACCGCTAGCGGTTACGGTTTACTCCTTACTGCTGACTGTTGACCGTTCAGGCCGCGTGGTTTTGGAAATAGCTAATTTTCCACTTTCCGTCTCCGAAGGAGACGAGGCGCACTTCAAAGGGCGCGCCGACGGTGAATTCCAGACGGAGCAGATCGGGATCAAGTTTTCGGCCCGCTAACCAGCGCCGTAAGCGGTTCCCGTAGGTCTGAAAACCACCTCGTTCGCCCACCCATTGGATCGGAGGACGAGCCGTAAATACGATTTGATCGATTCGGCTCTTAGTTTTGGTCTCGAATGCCTCGAGGGTAGGACCGGATAGGTCATCCTGCGTAGTGAGTGTGTATGCCTCGCGCAGGTTGCCGGACTCGATGAGCGAGATGAATCGCCGAGACATCTCGATTGCTTCAGGTGGAACGTACCGCTGATGCAAGCCCCAAAAGCGCACCCCGATAAAGGCGACGCCACCAAGCAGTAGTGCGACGAAAAGGAGGGCTTTGGTTCGGGGCACCATCTGCTCAGAGTTAAAGGTTGGAAGTTACCAGTTCCAGAATTGAGCGCTCTCCGTCCTTTACCTTGTAACGAGCAACTTCCAATTGCTAACTCTTTACTGGATCGAGAACACGAAATCGCTCTGAGTCGTCGAGCGCTCCTTTCACGCCGGTTCTTTGCCAGGTTTCATCCTTTTCATTCTGAGGTAGAATAGTTGAGTCTGGTTCTCCATGGGTGGTCAATGGTGTGGGAAGAAAGTCTCCCGCGACAAGAAGTTCGCCCAGCTCGGAGTCCTTAGAAACTGAATCGGCCGAAATGCCATCGTTTGGTTTGGTTGTCGGGAGTTCGAGTTTGTACCGGACATCGTCAAAAAAGTTGCCAACCCAATGGTCATCTGCGCGAGATTGAAACTCCTTTAACGTGCAACTCGCCAGTGGGGCTTCTCGCCCAAATAGGAGCTCGATGTTGCCATGTTGGCGGCAAGCCGAAAAAAACTCGACATCTTCGGAAGTCAGCGGAGCGTCCAATACAAATACTTTCTGCAGCGGTGAAGTACTGGAGCGAAGGTATCGATTCAGAAACTCTGCTTTCGCGGCCACCCTGTTTGGCTTGAATTTATCTATCTGATGGCGTCGGCCAGTCGGAGTGAACAGCCCTCGCTTCAGCGGAATCACGCTGGTGAGCCCGGCAGCCAGGTTTGCCAGTAGATGCAACGGGTTTCCACAAAGATCGATCTCTCCCGCTTTCATCCGCAGAATCGAAACCAAACGCTGAGTCGTTCGAGCAAGTGTCTCTTGATTCCAGGCCCAGGCGCGAAATGTATCGGGCGATTCGCTCCGTAGTTCGATCCAGGCGATCTGATCTCGATTTAATTCGATCGGCTGGCCAAATCTTCCAAGTCGAAGCCAGCGACTCTCGAACCGAAATGCATGAACAAAGAGTCTCATCGGAATCAAACGCAATTGCCGGTGGAAATGCTGGGTCAGCCAGCGGGATTGGGGGATGACACAGGCTTGCGGCCGCACGTTTTTGACCCATTCCGTGAGAAACGAACTACCAAGGGCTTTCCGGCAAATAACTGGAATGGCGCCAATTTGGAGCAGCGCCAGAGCAAAGAGGTAGAATTCCTGGCTTGGTTCCAGCGCCAATAGAACCTGGTGCCCCGACTTGACTCCTTCTTCCCGCAGCCTGAGCGCAAGAAAATCGACCGAACGATTGAAGGCCACGAAGCTAACGACCCGGTCACCGCGCACCGTTCTATCTACGATCGCCGGCACTCCGGGCTGTAACTCTGCTCGATGACGGAGATTCTGGACGAGATTCATGCGGCGAATTAATAAACCGATCTAGTCCGCAAATGTCGCACGCAAAAGTAGCCCGTCTATCCGGCCGGGTTGTGTTTCAATCAAATTCACTACTTACTATGCGGCTCAATTTCATGCCCGACCGGGCTGCTTAGCGAAACCGAAAGCTGCAACCTCGGCTCAGGCTGCCCTGGGGCGGAACCACCTGAATACCGATTTTTTTTTCGAATGGCTCCTGTTTCTGATGATCAGGCAGACCCCAGCATGGCTCAACACAGATAAATGGATGAAGATCGCTCCAGATCGTAAAAAAGGGCGCTTCCGCCAGGTCGATTTCAATCTCGTGATTAGAACCATAGTCATGCAGGCGGACGACTGACTCCTCCCAATGCAATGGCTCAATCAGAAAGGAGCCAGGAAGCTCGAAAGGCTTGAACGACATGGGTCCACCTTCGGAGGCGAAGTCCGCAGTTTCGCCGCTGAGGAAATTGTCTGGAGCGATATGGCGCCGGTACCTTCCTTTTGGAAGCAGGACACGAGCGTTCTCGACTGAGCTTACCGCGAACCCCGGATGCAGGCCAAAACTGAGATGCGCCGGCCGATCCACCTCCAAGTTCTTGAACGAAAACTGAACCCCGAGACAATCGTCCACCAAACGATAATCCAGCGAGAAATCCACTTTCCTGGGATACTCCGATTTTTCGATGCGATCGCTGGGCAAACGAAACTGCAGCGCCGCACTTTGGTCACTCAGAACAATTTCTGGATCGGAGAACTGCTTGGTTCGCAGAAAACTGTGGTTTCCACCGCGAATTTCCTCGCCCTGGTATAGTGAGCGCCCTCCGAAAAGGCGGTGGATGTAGTATCCCATCACAGTTGCGTGATTTTTCCAACCGTCCGGCGGAGCCGAAAAGTCTCCGTCCCGGTAGAGATAACCGTGCCAAGCTCCGTCCGGATTTCTGCGGGCGACACTTATTAGTTCGGCTCCGGCGTGATCGGCTAGAATGCGGAAACCGCTTCTTTGATCGACCAATTCGGTAAAACGATGGCCGCCGTCCTCAAACGATCGCTGCTCAAATCGCATAGCACCAATCTCCGCAGTTTGGCGCGATATGCCAGAAGGCGAATGCGGAATCCAGGATATAGAAGCTAGAAGCTAGAATACGGAACGCGGTAGCCGCTAGTCCGGGCTGGGCGAAACAGTCCGGCGATTGCCGTGTCAGTGTACGACAGAATGAAGCACCGGACTGTGAGCCACATGCCACCCCGTGGTTGGTTCACTCGGATTTTCGCACTCGCTCGACGGCGTGTTCTGTACCCATCAAAGGCCTTCTGATCTGTCCGAAGCTGTGATTCCTAATGGCGAATATCCCCGACGAGTCCAGCTCGCGGATTCCATATACCGCATTTCTAGCTTTTGGCTTCGATCTTCTGGCCTCTATCCCCCAGTTCCAACGTACTCGGCCGAGTAGGTATCGAATTTTGATACCTGACCGTCTTTTGGCGCGCTCTTTACATCGTAGACATTGTTACCGACAACTTGTTCGGTCTGCGTGTCATAGACCATGACACTCTTGGCCCCCTTAGAATCCTGTTCCCGAACGGTAGCCACAGCAATATAGCGGTGTTTCTTCACCTGCGCCTTACGTTCAGCCGACATTCTTTCGTAAGCCAATCGCGCCCGCTCCTCTGCGATCCGCCGCTGTCTCTCGGTCGCCTGATGCTTCGCAATGACATACGCCATCGCGCCGACGGCAGCTCCAGTGCCCAGGCCCACGGCTATAGCAGTAGAATCGCTGGCACCTGCCGCCTTGGCGATTCCGCCGGCAGCGGTTCCAGCGAGCACACCCGCGACAACACCGGTCGTTTCCGGCGACATATTTTCACACCCAGACACAGCGAGACCCACCACCAACAGCATCGCGACGGTCTTAGTCAGACTTCCGTTCATATAAGAAGATAGGGTCCCGAGATTAATGGGCCGGTCCGAACGGTCAAGAACGATTTAGCCACGAGAACGCTGGAAGTAAGCTCCCGAGGGACTGACGTGCCGCTAGCGCCGGCTACTCGTTTACTGGTAATTGATGTTCTTGGCCTTACACCATTGAATCGCCATGGGATTGCCGGCTTGGGCCGCCTTTTTCGCCCATTCGGTCGCGCCACTGGCATCCTTTTGCACACCTTTGCCTTCAGACAGGCATTCAGCATAGAAAAACATGCCGTAACTGTCGGAGCGTTCGGCCCCTTTCTTGAACAGAGTCGCTGCGGTTTGGTAGTTCTGAGTCACTCCTTCTCCTTGCAGATACAATACGCCAAGGTTCACCATAGATCGAACGAACCCGAGTTGCGTCGCCTCCTCGAAATAAGCTTTGGCCTTTTGATAATCTTTCGCCCGTCGAAAATGTGTGCCGAGCAGATCCATCGCTCGAGGTTCATGCATCGCTGCAGCTTCCTGTAAGAGCTCGAGCGCCTTGGCAACATCGACATTGGTTCCTTTCCCGAGATAGTAACATTCGCCGGCGGTGAACTTCCCTTCACTATTTCCGTTGTCCGCTGCCGACTTGAAATATTCAAACGCGCGGGCCGCGTCGCCGTCTCCACGCCGATTCGATAACACTAGTCCGACCTGAACCTTGGCGTGGTCGTTGCCTTTGGCTGCCGCGGCCTCAAACCAACGGAGCGCGTACTCTTGATCGGTCTGACGGGTGCTCTCTCCGAGCAGCAACATCGCTTGGACGCTGCCCAGATCTGCCGCCTGTTCCAGGTCAGACTGGTACTCTTGAACATTCGCGCTGCCAATCTTTTTGCTCGATCGCACCTCTGCGACCAGATTCTCGAGTTTCTCTCGAGGGACGCTCGAACCTGAATATTGGTTGGAAAGTTGAATGTATTGTTTGATCCCGGAATACCAATCTCCGTTCTTAATGAGTTCCGCCGTCGAATCGAGTTGCCGCTGTAAAGCTGCCTCCCGAGTTTCCACCGGAGTCGCAGAGGGCGTTGCAATCGGAGTGGGCGTATTTTCGACAATTGCGGGCGTCGGGGTTGCGACGGCAGTGGCGGTCGGATTCGACGAAGGAGTTGTGAGCGTCGTGCTGGTCGGGTTGGGTGAAGGAGTCCTTAACGTCGTACTTGTCGGTTTGGGCGCAATTTGGCCGAACGGAGTAGGTTGCGAATTCGTTCCGCTCTGCGAAGCAAAGCGCCAGACCAAAATGCCGCCCAGCGCGAGAATTCCGATCAGGATTAGCGCGAGCGCTGTAACCAAAAAGATTCCAGTCTTCGACACGTGAGGACGGGGCGTAGCAGGACCAGGAACGTCGGGAACGGCAGTTTCACCTGATCGGGAATCGACCGGGGGCAATGGCGGTGGAACGTTCGTTTGATTTGCAGCAATCAGATCAGCTGGAGCGGGTGCGGGCGTGGAAACTTCGATCCTGTCCGCAGCGCCATGAACGGTTTCCGGCGTCGTGCTTTGACTAACGATCGGGTCGGGCAGCAATTCTGGCTCCGGATCGTGCAGAGACTCTCTTAGGAGGGGCTCGACCGGAGCGACCGTCGGTTCTGCACCGCCAACTATCTCCCGGAACTCAGCTAACATCGCTGTTGCTCCCGGATAATCATCGGTGATACCTCGGCGAAGGACAACGTTGCCGCCTTCGGTCAGACTCGCGACTGGGCTAATCCGGCCGCTGGTTTCGACCACGGCGCGTTGTCCGCCCAGGAGTTCGTATGCCAGGAGGCCTAGGAGTCGCAGGTGACTTCCACGTGGGCCATTTCCCGCGCCGGCCCCTTGAATCAAAGTTGCCGAGCCAGCCCAAGTCGCCTGTTCAGCGCCCGGCCCCGATGATGAAAAATCGAGCGCAGCGACTTTGACGACTAATCCCGGCCATCCGAAGAGCGGCTTTTGCAAAAGTTGCGTCGAAATAGCCGCTTGGATCAGGCCCGGATAGGTCAATTGAACCCCACTCAACGTGAAATCCACGGTTTGGAGGTTCTTTTGCGTCGCGTGATCGGCTAATGGCGCCAGGTGGTCAAGCAACTTGATTACCTCCGGCGCCGTCAACGCGCGTCTTGCCCGCAGGATCTCCAGCAAGCTTGGGCCGACGACCCATTCCTGAACCAGAAAAGAATGATGGGCTGTGCTTTCGAGAGAATAGACCTGTCGTAACCCAGTGTGATTGCCAACCTGAAGTCGGTTTACTTCTTCTTCCATCGAAGTGAACCGCACTGCGTCCGCTAAGAACGCAACGCTAAAGATCAAGAGGGTTACTTGGCGGCTCTGGCGCAGATCATAAGCCAAAAATTGGCGACCTTGGGGAACTTCTTCCAACTCACGGATGAGTTGGTATCGCCGACCTAGAACAGATTCTCGGGTCAAAGGTTCATCCGGTATCGTTTCTTCGGCGCTAGGTGTCTTCTCCGGCGGCGCTGGAACCGGGGAAGCAACCGCGGCCTCTGCTTCGATCTGCATCGTTGTGCTACTCGCCCCTTGAAGTTGCTCCAGGCAACCGGCAATCTCTCGACGCAGTTCCGCCGGCGTTTGCGGACGCTTTTCTCGATCCTTCTGCATCATCTTTTCGATCAGCCCAGTGACACCGGACGGAATATCAGCGAGTGGCTCGATCGGGATTGGTTTGTAAAGATGCTGGCTCATGATCTGAGCCACCGAGCCGGAGTATGGGGGCCGGCCGGTCAACATGTAATAGAGCGTCGCTCCAAGCGAATAAATATCAGAGCGAATGTCGATGTCTCGTTCCTCTAACTGTTCGGGGCTGGCGAAATGGGGTGTACCGACAAAGCCGCCAGCGATCGTGAGCGTACCCGAATCTTCGCCCTCTCGCTTCGCCGTCTTGGCTAACCCGAAATCGATCACTTTAACGATTTTTTCCCCGTCTTCGTCAACCAGCATCAGGTTCGCCGGTTTCAAATCACGATGCACCAGTTGCTGCCGGGCGGCTGCTGCCAGAGCACGAGTCACCTGCAGGCAAATTCGAAGCGCTTCGACTGGCTCCATTTTCCCTTTGGCAGCCATGTACGCATCGACGGTTTGGCCGTCGATGTATTCCATCGCGTAGAAGTAACTGTCATGGTCTGACCCAAGGTGGAATACCGAAGCGACGTTCTGGTGTCGCAAGGCTGCGGCCGCCCGGGCTTCGCGCAGGAACCGCTGACGGGCGATCTCGCTATCGAGGTAAGTATTGTTAATAACCTTGAGCGCGACGGTGCACCGAAGATTGGTATCAAAAGCCTTGTAAGTGATGCCCATTGCTCCCCGACCCAGCTCCCAGAGCGAGCCATCTTCGCGCCGGAGTACCTGATAGTGCTGATAGTTCTCGGCCTCGGGCATGGTTTAGTGGCGTTAACTAATCAAATGCGACCGAAAGAAGCAAACGTAATGGGAGCCCTCGATCCCAGCAATAGACGCGCCCGATTACTGGAAAATGCCCAAAAAATTTTAGTCACTCCGAAGTTCAAATCGGATGGTTGGAGAAAACCCGCTCCCACCGGGGGGCGGTGGTAGCCGTGTGATCTTGTGTCCCGCCTCCTTGACGGTCTCATCCACCACCGAGTTGCCCGATCCTTCCACAATCGAAAATTCGGTGACTGTACCATCAGGTTCAATTTTCAGATGAACGGTCACCACGAGCGCGCTGTCGGCTGGAATCTGGCCATGAGGCTGATTCCAGGCCCCATCGAACCGGTTCTTGATGATTTCAGCGTATGGCCCGAAACCCGCATCGCCGTTCCCAGGAGCGGACCCGGTACCATTTCCGTTCCCGCCGTTCGATGAGTTATTCTTGGGCGGTTTATCGGAAGAGCCGCCTCCGTTCTCGGATTTGTGGGCGGCGGGCGAAGGCACGTTTTTAGCCGTCTTTTCCTCCTCTTTCTTGGAGGGCGACTTGTGCGCCAGACTTTCGCCTGACCTGGACTTCGGCGTACTGCTTTCTTCCGGAGTCGGCTTTGCTGCTGGTTTGGCGCTTGCCTTAGGAGTTGGCTTGGGAGTCGACTTCGGAGTCGGCTTCAGGCTTGGTTTCGGGCTCGGTTTCGGTGTAGCGGAGGGACTTGGTTTCGGCGATGGCGTGGGTTTCGGAGTAACCAAGTTTGGTGGAGGAGTGGGCGTGACCTGAACCGACGGTTTCGGAGTGGGCGTATCCTTCGGGATCTCGGGCGGAGTCGGTGGCGGAGTCGGGGCAATTGATGGCGGTGGAGAAAGAGTTGGCTCCGGTTCTGGAGGCAAATTCTCCTTCTGACCGGCGGCGGTATCGGGCTGAGCGCCCCCGTCCATTCCATCACTCATTGGGCTACCGGAGGCGAACGATCCTGGGTTCATCCAGACCACGTTCTCGTCCTTTTTGCGGCTGGGAAAGAACGCGAGGAGCAGCACCGCCCCTAACACGAGCAAATGAAGCGCGGCGATGAGAGCAAAGTTGAGGCGGAACCCGCCGGTTTCGGTCGGTCGATGGTCATCGTTCACCGTCATTCGGATTGCTCGGAGCGAGTCGCGACTCCCACTTTGGAGATCTTCGCCCTCTGCAGTACATCCATGACGCTCACCAGTTGCTGTACAGTGAGGGATTTGTCTGGTCGAACGATGACCGGCGCTTCCGGCTTTTCTTCGTGCAGGGAAATAAGCCGGCTCTCCAACGTCGAGAGATCCACGATTTCATCGTTCAACGTGATCACGTTTTCTCGGTCAATGCCGATGGTCTGCATCGTGGAAGAGTCGACGGATTGATTCGCTTCTCCACTGGTCGGAACCTCAAGATTGACGCTCTTTTCCATCAGCGGTGTCGTGATGATAAAAATAATCAGCAGAACGAATGCGAGATCGAGCAACGGTGTGATGTTGATCTCGGTGAGCGTGTGCAATGTTGGGCGATCTGAAAAACGTCGCATCGCGGTGGATTCTATTTCGTCACCAGGGCGGGTCGAACTCCGTGGTTGACATATTTATGTTCAAACTCGGAGGCAAGTTCTGCGGCGAAATTATCGTTTTGCACAATGAGTGTGCGAATGCTGGTGACGAGGAAATTGTAACCAAACATTGCAGGAATGGCGACGAGCAAACCGGTGACCGTGGTGATCAACGCACCAGACACCCCTGGAGCCATTGCGGCCAAGTTTGCCGAACCGGCAATCGCGACGCCGGAAAAGGTATCCATGACGCCCCAGACGGTTCCGAGCAAACCCAAAAAAGGAGCGCCGCTTACTGCCGTGGCCAACAGGATCATTTGTGCTTCCAGCCGGAGCGCAGATTCGCCAACCGCGCGTTCCATTGCCGTCGTTACGACGCGCATTTGGGCCGGCGTGATACGTTCTGCGATTTCCAGTCGCGCCCAGAAAGTATCATCCACTTCACTTGCTCCCATCAGATGAAAGGTGAGTTCGCGACATCCAGCCCGATAAATTGCATAAAGTGGAGAGCCATCAAATCGAACTTTGGACTCGTAAATTCGCAGAGGCTGCCGCTCGGAACGGAATCGTTGAAGAAACTGTTCGTTCTTTTTTCGAGAGAGGCGAACAACCCGCATTTTGGTCACCATCACAGACCAGCTGAAGATCGAGGCGACGAAGAGCGCGAGAAGGACAAGTTTTCCTTCGAAAGTCGCGTTCGTGAAAGCGTAAATTAGCCCACCAGACGGGGCAGCAAGCAACAAGATTGGCGCCAACACAGCTCCTTAAGCAATGTTTCGGCCAAGGATACCGGGAAATACCAAAAGAGCCAAACGGTTTTATGAAATCCGGAATACGGATTGTAGATTAGACCTGGACCATTTCTAAATCGGCGTTGCCCAATCGAATACTCGGGTCTCACATTCCACATTCGTAACTGGGTACTTCTTGTACTCGTTCAACTTCTGAACTTCTGTAGCTACATGCCACGGATTTCTGAATGGGGGAGCTTCATCGCTATGACGTTTTTTCTGTGCGGGCCGCGGATTTGCCTGGCCCAAAACAAATATGATGTGCTGGCAAAAGTGCTGCAACCTTACGGAGCGCTTTTCTATTCTAAGTCCGTTAACAAGGCGATGGTCGCTGAGGTGACAATTCGCCAGGCGTCTAAAATCACGCCGCTCTTAATGAATCGTCGGATGCGAATTAGCTTTCAGTTTCCGGATAAGCTGCGCATCGAAACCAGTGATCCAGACGAAAGAGTGATATTGTGCCGAAACGGTCAAAGCGTGTGGGTCTATCCAAAAAATTTGGGCGAACAATTGGGAGCTGCTGGGTCGACCGGATCGGGGCAAACGATCCCCGACTTCCGCCTGCCAATTCGAGATCAACAGATCGTCCTTCTGCCCGCTTTATTTCAGATTCTCCGTTACGAATCGACTAGGGATCGAACCAATCAGCCGGCCTGGAATTTGGAGTTTCGGATCGATCCGCAATTGATGAAGAGCCTAAAAGAGATGTTCGTAGTGGACGCCCTGGTCCGGCAAAGCGATTATCAGGTAGAGAATATCCGAGCGAAGAGCAGCGCATTTTCTGGTGAATTGGAGGTAGCATCGACCCGGTTTTTGCCGTCGCTTCCCGCGGAAACGTGGCTCCCCGAGGAATCGATTGCTGCCGAGGCCATTACCCTTCCACCCAATGTCTATAAAGGTGCGCTGGAGAAATTATCGAGTCTGAATTTGTTCTAATGAAGTCAGGTTTTTTGGACAAACTGATCGAGCGGATTCGGCGGGTTCAACCGGAGGAAGTACAGAACTACCTTATCCGATTGGCTCAGGAGAAGGGTTTTCTTGAGCGGATCTTTGATGCCCTCCAGGAGGGAGTCATTGTTACCGATGTGCAAGGCAAAATTCAATTCTTCAATGCTGCTGCCGGCCATCTATTTGGCGTGGAACCCGAGGAAACTCGGGGCAAACCGATCGATGATTTCCTGCGTGGCTTGAGTTGGACTTCCCTGCGCTCGAGCGAGGGCACCGTAAGCCGCGACATCGAGTTGTTCTATCCGCAGCATCGATTTCTCAACTTCTATGTTGCTCCTTTGCATTTAGATAAAGCTGTTCCTGAATCGGCTGCAATGGTGCAAGACCTGGTCGCCTTCGCTGTCATTCTCCGCGATATCACCGAGGATCGACGAACCACTGAGCGGACTATTGAAAGCGAAAAGCTTTCCGCGTTAACCATGCTGGCGGCTGGTGTCGCTCATGAGATTGGCAATCCGCTTAACTCTCTGAATATACATTTACAGTTAATCGAGCGGAAGATTAGACGGGTGGCGGCTCCGGTTCGGGATTCGATCGAGGAACTTTTGGAAGTCGCG
Source organism: Chthoniobacterales bacterium (assembly GCA_035601575.1). Taxonomy (GTDB): domain Bacteria; phylum Verrucomicrobiota; class Verrucomicrobiia; order Chthoniobacterales; family JAFAMB01; genus DASTDH01. The sequence continues at coordinate 19,066 of DATNNZ010000288.1, read as the reverse complement.
CGCACTGAAATCCAGCGTCTTGATTCGATCATTCATCAATTCTTGCAAGCGATTCGGCCCAGCCGACCTTCGTTTGAGCCACATGACCTGAACGAAATCATAGAGGAGTCCGTGGCTTTCTTGCGAAGGGAAATCGAGGATCGCGATATCTTGGTCGAAACCGATCTGGCCGCCGGGTTGCCGCGAGTAGAGGTTGACCGAGATCAAATGAAACAGGCGTTCTACAATGTCATCAAGAACGCTTTCGAGGCGATGAGGACCGGAGGAATTCTTCACATTCGCTCCTGGCGCGACGATAATTTTGTGTCGATTGCGTTCACCGATACCGGCGGAGGGCTTTCGGCCGAAGATATGAGCAAGCTCTTTCGACCTTACTTCACCACCAAATCTTCCGGCAGTGGTTTGGGTCTGCTTATTGTACGGAGAATCGTTCGAGAACATGGAGGCGAGATTGAAATTGAGAGTAACCAAGGAAAGGGAGTGAGGGTGACAATCCACCTCCCGTATGGCGAGAAGCGGACCCGGCTCCTGAGCGATCGCAACGATGCGGCGAACGAGTCAGCGGAACCGACCGTAGGCACTGGAGGTCAATCGACCGACTAGTCAAGCGACGTTGTCTTCGGCGGCGACTGTCCCGTTACGCTTTCGGCGTTCCTTGCCGAAGCGGTGGAACGAAGGAGGATGAGTGTCGCTGACCTAAAGACTCAGTCGCCACGGTTTGCCATCAACCCACAGCGCAACCTTCCGGCCAACGATAACAAGGCGAGTGCGATTCCCGGCTGCTGTAAACCAATCGCTCCGCTGAGGTTTTTAGGTTGCACGAGCAAGCGAGCGTAACGGGACAGTCGCCGTTACCGAAGATAACGATATCAATGTGGAGAGTACTCCCTACCGGCTCAACCGATTGAGCAACTGAGCATGATCATCGTGCCAGCGAGTGCTGACGCCGCTAGAACGAGAACCAGAACGAATTCCGCAATATCGAAGAAGATGTTCTGTTCAGGGCGTTGGACATAGGGGAAACGAATGAATATCCCGGTGGCAACAGAAGCCTTTGCCAAAGGAATGAGACAGATCGATCTCTTCCGGCTACGCGATCTCCGTTTGCCGTTAGTTATTCTCACGAGAGGTCGTGAGTAAGAGAAACGGTTAGTTTTCACGTCTGATACCTGGCTTTGATTCGACTCCTATTTGCCGCCTCCTGGCTTGATAATGGCTTCCAAGGCCGCCACGTGGGCGTCAAAGGCTTGCCTTCCTTGCGCCGTAATAGCCAGAAAAGTTTTGGGGCGACGGCCGACAAACGTCTTTTTGATCTTGAGATAACCGGCACCTTCAAGCGTTATCAAATGGGCTCCGAGGTTTCCGTCGGTCAGAGCGAGCTTCGTTCTGAGGAAAGTGAAGTCGACCTCCTTGGACTCGGTTAGTTCACTAAGCGCTGCCATGATCTGAAGCCGGACGGGTTGATGAATGATGGAATCTAGTTCGGCCATACGAAGAATGATCAGCGCATCAAGTAGCGGACGTTGTCTTCCTGCGCCGACTTGGCACACCAGGGCCTTGGAATCTATGCCTTTAAGTGGCATTGTTTGGGGACGAGATTTTATTCATGCAGGGCACGATTCTGATCGTCGATGACGAAAAACATACTCGCGACGGATTGCGACAATCGCTGGAAGAGGATTTTGATGTCTATACAGCAAGCAATATCGATGAAGCTCTCAGTGTGATTGCGGCTGACCGCATCGATCTGGTGATAACAGATCTGCGGTTGGGCGGCGGTGAAGATGGTCTGAGTTTGATCGCTAAAATCCAACAGAACCCGCGGGCTCCGATTTGCATGCTGATGACTGCGTATGGATCAATCGCGACGGCGGTCGATGCGATCAAACGTGGGGTGTATGATTTTGTCACTAAGCCGATCAATCTCGACGAGCTTTCGATCAAGATCACCAGGGCGATCCAGAGCCGGCGGCTGGTGGAGGAAAACGCGCAGTTGCGTCAACAAGTAGACGACCGCTATGGGCTGGAAAGCCTAATTGGAGAGTCCCTGGCGATGCAGCGAGTTTACGGTACCATTCGCCAGGTCGCTCCCAGCCGGGCTACGGTGTTGATCACCGGCGAGAGTGGTACGGGCAAAGAGTTGGTTGCTCACGCGATTCATCACCTCAGCGGCCGGGCGAAGAACCGTTTTGTCGCCTTCAATTGTGCGGCTTTTTCTCCGCAGCTCGTTGAGAGCGAACTTTTCGGGCATGAACGCGGAGCGTTTACTGGAGCGATGGAGAGAAGAATCGGCCGCATCGAGCAAGCGGCTGGTGGGACGCTTTTTGTCGACGAAATTGGTGAGATCGACGGCAATGTTCAGGTGAAATTGCTTCGTGCGCTCGATCCGGGTTTGTTTGAGAGAGTCGGCGGCAATCAGACAATCCAGGCAGATTTCCGGCTAATTGCAGCGACTAACCGCGATCTGCGTATACTGGTCAGCGAAGGCAAGTTCCGGGAGGACCTGTTTTATCGCCTGAACGTCGTCGAAATTCGGATCCCGCCATTGCGTGAAAGGAAGGAGGACATTCCGCTGCTGGCAAACGCTTTTCTCAAGGAGATTAGCCAGCGCGATGGAAAGCCGTTTCGTCCACTTGCTCCCGAGGCAATGGATTATTTGCTCCGCTATGATTGGCCCGGCAACGTCCGGGAGCTCAAAGGGGCGATCGATTCCGGTGTTACGCTGGCGTCCGGCTCCCAAATCGCTTTGCATGATCTTCCGGTGACGATCTCCGAGCCTGCCGGTTCGACGTTCGGCTCAGGCGTAGAAAAGGCCGGACAAATGAATTTACACGACCAGGAGATGCGGCTCATTGTGCGCGCGCTCGACGAGACCGGCGGAAATCGGACCGAGGCGGCAAAAAAGCTTGGGATTAGCCGTCGCACGCTACACCGCCGGCTGAAAGAGCTGAACATTTCTGAAGGCGGCGGCCGATGAAGAGATGAACGTGCAAGAATTCGTCGATTCCCCCAAACAAGGAAAAATCGCTGGATTTTTTCGACTGGTACTTTTGCTCTTGGCGGTCATCGGGCTGGCGCTTGCTTATCTCCTGATCCAATTTCGAGGTCTTTCGAGTCCGGCTGGTATCGACCAGGCTCAGATTGCGCACGAAATAGCCCGCGGGAACGGCTTCAGCACCAAGAATATCCGCCCCTTGGAAGCGCATCTTCTCCAGCAGACATTAGGACAGGTACCTGCTGGGAATGTTCCAGATCTTTACCACGCGCCGTTGAACCCGATTGTGAACGCCGGCGTCTTGTACCTCTTAGCCCCACAGCTCGATCAAAAAGTAGACGATGGGGATCCAGTGTATCGAGGTGACCGTTTGATTGCGATTGTATCGATCCTTTTTTTCTTGTTGGCGCTGTTCGTGAACTTCTTTCTCGCCCGGTTGTTGTTTGATGCCAAGGTGGCTTGGCTGGCGACCGGGGTGGTGCTGGTGGCCGATCAATTTTGGCAGTTTTCGCTCTCGGGTTTACCCCAGATGTTGCTCCTGTTTCTCACCAGCGGTTCGCTTTGGTGCCTCGCTAAAGCGGTGATTGCGGAAGCGAATGGCCGAAATCCTTTTCTCTGGCTCTTTATCCTCGGACTTTTTCAGGGCGCGCTTGCCCTCTGTCATCCGATTACTCTCTGGATTTCTGGGGTAAGCTGGGTGTTCTGCTGCGCGTATTTTCATCCCCGGCCTCTCGGGGCGCTCTTACCTGCTCTAATTTGCCTGGCTCTGTTTTCCGCTTGGATAGTGCGGGATCTGCAAATCTCGAAGACCCCGTTTGGGATTAGCCCGTTCGCGCTGCTGGATCACGTAGTCCATTCCGAGGCGGGTTGGATGCGTCTGAACGATCCCGACCTGTCGGAGATTACGCCTCCCGCATTCCAAGGACGACCGATCATTAACTTCAAGGAGCAGCTAGGTTCTTCGTATTCCTTGTTAGGCGGAATAGCGGTTACGCCGCTCTTTCTGGCCGCCCTGTTCCATCCATTTAAACGGCCGGAGACCAATAGCTTTAAGTGGCTGATATTTCTGATGTTGCTCGGTGCGTTTGCCGGTTCGGTGCTCATCGGTACGAATGCGCAGGCGTTTAGTCCCAACCAGACCTTGATCTTACTCGGCCCCTCGATGGCCATTTACGGATACGCAATGGTTATCGTGTTTTTCTATCGGCTTAGGCTGGAACTTTCTATTTATCGGTATGCGATTTATGCCGTTTTTTTTCTCGTGACCGGATTGCCGACTCTCTTTGGATTCTTGGTCGGCGGCGCGCGCATTCAGTTTCCTCCTTATGCTCCAGGAGCGATGCAAATGATTGGAACTTTGACCAAGCCAAACGAGATAGTTGCCTCTGATATGCCGTGGGCGATGGCCTGGTATGCCGACCGCAAATCGCTTTGGTTGCCTTTACTCCGAAAGGAGTTCTATGAGTACCACGATTATGAATCCTTAGGAGCGCCGATTGTCGGCCTATACCTGACCCCGATTTCGCGCGATTCGAATTTCCTGTCGGACATAGTATTTGGAGAGTACAAAGATTGGGCCAGCATCGTCCTCGGTCTTCCGCAGGGATTGAACGATTTTCCGCTGAAGTCGACTGTTGGGTTGATGAACAATGAATGTTTGCTCTTGATGGATCGGACCCGATGGAGCCAGACCCCGGAAAAGCAATAAGAAGCCAGATCCTTTGTCTTGCCGGCCCTTCGGGCATCGCTGGTAGCCGCTTGGTTGACCCTTCTGACCGTTGACGGAAATCGGGCGCGGCTCCAGAGCGAGCGTGCGTCTTTGTAGGTGTGAAACCATCGCTGGCGGCACAATTGCTCGCTAACTCGGCACGAAAGGTGCAGCTCAGCCGGGACGACCGTCTCGGCCCTGTGCGTTGACGAGGAATCGTTGAAATCGAACTGGAAAACACCATGAATTTTGCAAGAAAACCGACGCGATCCGCACGGAGGACAAGGAGACTTATTTTTTCCCTATTACCAGCCGGTCGGAAAACCGTGTATTATCCTGGATCGCAGCCAGGCCGGCTGCCGGCGCCGACACGATCCTGGAAATGAATATGCGTAGGTCTCGTTGGATCATTCTTCTAGCGCTTTTGGCCGGAATTGCAGGAGTGTGGTGGTATCTTCATCAGCCGTCAGGCTCTCCTTCTTCTGAGAGTCCCGCGCAATCAGAGGGACAAGCAAAGAACCCGCAACACCGCGCCAATGGTCCCGGCGGGCCGGGAGGGGCCGGTGGAGCACCTGTCCCCGTGGTTGGTGGGACGGTGAAGAAGCAGGACGTGCCAATCTATTTCAATGGGATTGGCACCGTTCAGGCATACAACACTGTAACTGTCCGCGTCCGAGTCGATGGCCAGATCAAGGAAATCGACTACAAGGAAGGGCAAGAAGTGAAAACCGGCGATCTTTTGGCCGTGATCGATCCCGCGCCATATCAAGCAGTTTACGATCAAGCGCTGGGAAAACGAGCTCAGGACGAAGCTCAGCTCGATAACGCACAGGTTGTCTTCCAGCGCGATAGTGATCTTCTGGCGAAGAACGTCCTCGATCACCAGACGTACGATACTGCCAAATTCCAAGTTGCCCAGTTTCAGGCGCTCGTGAAATCCGATGAGGCTAACATCGAGAGTGCCAAAGTGAATTTGGACTATACTCGGGTGACGTCACCGATCCTGGGTCGAGTTGGCATTCGCCTGGTCGACGTCGGAAATATTGTGCACGCGTCGGACAACAACGGCATCGTGACCATCACCCAGCTAAAGCCGATTTCCGTGCTCTTCACGCTTCCGCAGCAGCAGCTGGATCAGATCAACCAGGAAGCTGTCAAGGGACAACTCAAAGTGCTGGCCGTGGACCGCGACAATACCAAGCCGTTGAGCGAAGGGGTGCTCGCGGTGGTGAATAATCAAATCGACCAAACAACCGGCACGATTCAGCTCAAGGCCACCTTTCCGAATGAAGACATGAAGCTTTGGCCAGGTCAATTTGTTAACGCTCGACTTCTGGTTACGACGCGTAAAGACGGACTGGTAGTACCGGCCTCGGTGATTCAGCGAGGACCGAACGGCTCGTTTGCCTATGTGATAAAACCGGATCAGACTGTCGAAATGCGACCGGTCACGGTCAATCAAATCGACAACGGTCTGGCTCTGATCGATGATGGTTTGCAAGAAGGCGAGCAGGTCGTCGTCGACGGGCAGTACAAGCTGCAGCCCGGTTCGAAAGTCATTCTAAACGCTCCGGGTAATTCACCGCAACGAATTGGTGAATCCAATGGCACCGGCCGAAATCATAAGGGCGACCAGAAAACGGTTGCTTCTGATGAAACGCCAGGCGCACAACCGCAAGGGAGTACCAGCGGTGGTTGATCGAGCCGCACGGACCGGCCTAGGCCGGTCTGTTGCGGACGAGCGGGAGTTCACCCCTACCGATAACCGGTCTCTATTAGTTTTATGAACATCTCGGAGCCCTTTATCAAGCGGCCAATCGCCACCTCGCTACTCATGGTAGGCGTCATTCTGCTTGGCCTGCTCGGATATTCGATGCTCCCGATTTCGTCGCTACCCACGGTCGAATTTCCTACCATTCAGGTGGTAACCCGTTACCCGGGAGGAAGTCCGCAGGTGATGACGTCGGCGATCACGACCCCGTTGGAATCGCAGTTTGATCAGATCAGCGGCCTGACTTCGATGACCTCGACCAGCTCGTTCGGAGTCAGCACGATCACTTTGCAATTCGATTTAAATCGCGACATTGATGTCGCCGCCCAGGACGTGCAGGCAGCAATCAACGTAGCCAGGGGTTACCTCCCCAACGATCTGCCAAACCTTCCAGTCTACAACAAGGTCAATCCAGCGGATACGCCAATTCTGACCTTGGCAATTCAGTCGGAAGCTTTGCCTATTGCCAAAGTTAATGACTATGCCGACACGCTCCTCGCGCAAAAACTGAGTCAGGTTGCTGGTGTCGGGCTGGTCACGATCGAAGGCAATCAGAAGCCGGCGGTTCGGATTCAATTCAATCCCCCTGCGCTCGCTTCACTCGGCATGGGCCCGGAGGATCTGCGTAACGCGATAACTCAAGCGAATGTGGACGCACCAAAAGGCAGCTTTAATGGATCAAAGCAAGCCTACATGATTGGATCGAACGACCAATTGATCTCGGCCGAGCAATACCGCCCGTTAATCATCGCTTACAAGAACGGAGCGCCGGTTCACTTGAGCGATGTGGCGGATGTAATTGACGGGGTAGAGGACGATCAGTTGGCCGCATGGGTCGGCTCCACGCCCACTGTGTTGCTCGACGTGCAGCGACAGCCGGGCGCCAACATCATTCAGACTGTTGATCGCATCAAACGGCTCCTCCCCAAGTTAACTGCCTCAATCCCTCCGACCGTGCATGTTTCTATCCTGACGGACCGGACCGAAACTATCCGCGCCTCGGTCCGAGATGTGCAGTTGACACTTATTCTTACCGTGGCGCTGGTCATTCTAGTTATCTTTCTCTTCTTGCGACGGGTGTGGGCCACCGTAATTCCTAGTGTCGCCTTGCCGCTCTCTCTGATCGGTACGTTTGGGATTATGTATCTGGTCGGCTTCAGCTTGAATAACCTCTCTTTGATGGCGCTAACGATCTCGACCGGGTTTGTGGTCGATGACGCCATCGTAATGATCGAGAACATCTTTCGTTACATTGAGGCTGGTGATGAGCCGTTGCCGGCCGCATTGAAAGGCGCCCGACAAATCGGCTTCACCGTCATTTCGCTGAGTATCTCCCTCATTGCCGTATTTATCCCGCTACTCTTCATGACCGGTATTGTCGGTCGCCTATTCCGGGAGTTTGCGATTACGCTGAGCGTCGCCGTGATCGTTTCCGCCATCGTCTCATTGACGCTCACACCCATGATGTGTGCGAAATTCCTTAAACCGATCGATGATAAGAAACGCGGCCGGCTGTACCAACTGAGTGAACAGGTGTTCGACGGAATGTTGCGTTTCTACGAAGCGGGACTGCAGTGGGTTTTGCGGAATCGCCTATTTACCCTCATCGTTGCGATCGCCACGCTGGTTTTGACCATCTATCTTTACCTGATTGTTCCGAAGGGTCTCTTACCACAGCAAGATACCGGAGAAATAATTGGGGTAACCGATGCTGCTCAGAACATCTCATTTAAGGCGATGCTGGAGAAGCAGCGACAAGTTTCCGATATCGTTGAAAAAGATCCCGATGTTCAAAGTGTCGCGGCGTTTGTTGGCGCGGGAACGGTGAATGCGACCGTGAACACTGGCCGACTGTATATCGTTCTCAAACCGCGCGAAAAACGCAACTCCAGCGCCGAACAAATCATGGGGCGGCTCCGCGCTGCGACCAAGGATCTGCAGGGGATCAGTCTTTTCATGCAGTCGGTGCAGGATCTGCAGATCGATACTCGAGTCAGCCGCACTCAGTATCAGTATGTCCTCGAGGATACAAATTCTGAGGAGCTGGCGCAATGGACGCCGAAGCTTCTGGATGAGTTGAAGAAGTCACCTGCTCTCAGTGATGTCGCCAGCGACCAACAATCGCAAGGCCAACAAGTGGTTGTGGATATCGATCGAGAGAAAGCATCCCGGTTTGGTGTGCAAATCGATGCGATTGACAACGTGCTTTACGATAGTTTTGGTCAACGCCAGATCTCAATCATCTTTACTCAGCTCAACCAGTTCTGGGTAGTTTTGGAGGCGCAGCCCAACTTCAAAACCTCCCCCAGCGCGCTGGATAAAATCTACGTCAATGCTTCGGGCTCCAGCCAGGCAAATCTATCGGGAAGCGGTTCGGTTACTGCGAATGGTGCAATTACCACCGGTGGGCCGGAACTTCCACTATCGGCTTTCGCGACCTTGCGCACAACTACCGCACCGCTCTCGGTGTTGCATCAAAATCTGTTCCCTGCGATTACTGTCTCTTTCAATTTGGCGCCCGGGCAATCACTCGGTGAAGCCGTTAAAGCGATTCAAGCGGCCAAGGCGAAGATTGGGATGCCCGATACCATCGCGACCAGCTTTTCCGGAACTGCCGCTGAATTCCAGCGATCGCTGGCATCCGAGCCTTACCTCATCCTCGCGGCAGTGGTGGTAATCTATATTGTGTTGGGTGTCCTCTACGAAAGTTACATTCATCCGATTACGATCTTGTCGACCCTGCCTTCCGCTGGGGTGGGCGCGTTGCTGGCGCTGCTGATATTCAACATCGACTTTTCGTTGATCGCGCTCATCGGAATTATCTTGCTCATCGGTATTGTGAAGAAGAACGCGATCATGATGATCGATTTTGCTCTCGATGCCGAACGGGAGGAAGGCAAGACACCGGAAGAGTCGATTTATCAGGCCTGCCTTTTACGTTTTCGGCCGATCATGATGACTACAATGGCGGCTTTGTTGGGCGCTTTACCTCTGGCCATTCAGGAAGGGACTGGCGCTGAGCTGCGCAAGCCGCTCGGCATCACGATTGTGGGCGGCCTTCTCGTCTCACAAATCCTGACCCTCTACACGACGCCAGTGATCTATTTGTACATGGATAAACTGGGGAAATTGCTTAGCCGGCGACGCAAGCAAACCCCGCCTAAACCAGTTGAGCTGGAGCCTGTGATGACCCATTAACGCTATTGCGGATTACGAATTTCGGATTGGACATTCCGCAATCCGCAATCCGGATTGAAAGTATGAGTATTTCCGAGCCATTCATTCGTCGGCCAATTGCTACCTCGCTTTTGGCCATCGGATTGATGTTGGCCGGATTAGTCGCCTACCGTGTCTTGCCTGTAGCTCCGCTACCCCAGGTTGATTTCCCGACGATTAATGTTCAGGCGAATTATCCCGGTGTCGACCCGGAGACCGCGGCCACTTCCTTGGCGGCTCCATTGGAGCGGCGTTTCGCCAATATTGCCGGCGTTAACGAAATAACCTCCGTCAGTCAGTTAAACGGTACGGTGATTACGCTCCAGTTCGATTTGTCCCGCGATATTAATGCAGCCGCGCGCGACGTCCAAGCTGCGATCAACGCCGCTCAGAATGAGCTTCCGCCGGGTTTACCGAACCCGCCCAGCTATCGAAAAGCGAATCCGAACGATTCGCCAGTATTAATTCTTGCAATGACCTCTGATGCGGTCCCGCTCTCGCAGATCTATAACGAGGCGACGGAGCTACTGGTTCCGGCGTTGTCGCAGGTACCTGGCGTAAGCCAGGTTGGCGTCGGCGGGGGAGCGAAATCAGCCGTCCGCGTGCAGGTTGATCCGGCGGCACTCGCTGCGATGGGACTCAGCATCGACAATGTGCGTACGGTTTTGCAGGGCCAAAACAAAGATGAACCCAAAGGCGCAATTGATGGCGATATTGTCAGCTTTACCGTTAACACGAACGATCAACTATTTACGGCCGCTGATTACAAGAACTTGATTATTGGCCAAAGAAATGGCGTACCCATCACGCTCAGTGCGGTCGGTCATGTGCTCGATGCGACCGAGGACCGACTGCAGGCCGCCTGGTTCAATTCAAAACGGGCGGTCGTACTGTTCGTTCGCAAGCAATCAGATGCTAACGTCGTCGAGACGGTCGATCGCATAAAAGAAATTCTGCCTCAACTCCGGCGCTGGCTGCCCCCGGCAATTCATCTTGATATTCAGAGCGATCGAACCCTGACGATTCGTGCATCCGTGGCCGACGTGCAAACATCTTTGCTTATCAGTGTTGGGCTCGTCGTCATGGTTTGTTTTCTGTTTCTGCGACGAATCTCAACCACTTTCATCGCCTGTACCGCGGTGCCGTTATCACTCGCCGGTACATTTGCGGCGATGTATCTGTTGAATTTCAGTCTGGATAACATTTCGCTGATGGCGCTGACCATCTCGGTAGGTTTCGTGGTAGATGATGCGATCGTCGTCATCGAAAACATCGTTCGGCATGCCGAGCAAGGTTTGTCTCCGATGGAGGCTACTTTTAGGGGTGCCAGACAGATCGGCTTTACCGTACTCTCGATGAGCATTTCGCTGGTCGCTGTTTTTATCCCATTGTTATTCATGGGAGGAATCATCGGACGACAATTCCACGAGTTTTCGGTCACGTTAAGCGTCGCTATTTTGGTATCCGGAGTAGTCTCTTTGACCGTCACGCCGATGCTCTGCTCCCGTCTCATTAAAGAAGAGCGTTCCGGCCGGCCCCAGGGCCGCTTTTACCGAGCCACTGAAGGCGTGTTCAACGGGATGCTTGGGTTCTATGCTCGATCGCTGCGGTGGGTATTAAAACATTCCTTTCTCATGTTGCTGGTCACCGTGGTAACCATCGTTTTGACGATCTGGCTCTACGGCATTGTCCCGAAAGGATTTTTCCCGCAACAGGATACCGGGAGCATCATGGGGATTACCGAGGGCGCTCAGGATATTTCATTCGATTTGATGGTGCAGAAGCAGAATCAGATCACGGATATTGTAAAACGCGATCCGGCCGTGGCATCGGTCACCTCAGCAATCGGTAGCGGCGGCGGCGGCAGTAGCAACCAAGGACGCATGTTTATCACTTTGAAGCCACGGAGCGAACGACAAGACAACGCTACCCAAGTTGTTGCTCGCCTACGGGCGAAGACCTCACGCATTCCCGGAATAGGATGTTTCTTTCAAGCTGCTCAGGACATCAAAGTCGGCGGACGCGCTACCAAGGGCCAATACATCTACTCGTTGGTGTCCACCGATCAAAATGAGCTAAATACCTGGGTTCCGAAGCTAATGGCCCAGCTCCAGAAGGATTCAAAACTCAAGGACCTGACAACGGATCAACAGCAACGGGGTTTACAGTCAGATGTGGTAGTCGACCGGAAGAAAGCGGCTCAGCTCGGCATCCAACCACAGCAAGTGGACAGCGCATTATATAGTGCTTTTGGTCAACGGCAGGTCTCGATCATGTACACCGAACGCAACCAGTTCCACGTGGTCTTGGAAGCTCTCCCGGAATATCTCCAAGATCCGACTGCACTCGACAAAATTTATGTGACCGGCGCGCACGGAATCGTCGTACCGCTCAGCACAATTTCTCACTTCCAGACAACGAATACGCCGACCGCGATCAATCACCAAGGCCAGTTTCCAGCGGTTACCTTTTCGTTCAATCTTGATCAGGGTACGTCGCTAAAGGAAGCGACTGACGCCATCGGCCGGGCGGCCGCTGCCATCCGCCTGCCTGATGATATCCGAGGCAGCTTCCAGGGCACAGCGCAGGTTTTCCAGGATTCACTCTCGTCGGAGCCGGTGCTGATTATAACCGCGATCATCGCTGTTTACATCGTGCTGGGCATTCTTTACGAAAGTTTTATCCATCCGATTACGATTTTATCGACTTTACCATCGGCCGGTTTAGGTGCTTTGTTAGCGCTTCTTATTTGCCAAGTCGATCTTTCTATCGTCTCGATTATCGGAATCATTCTCCTGATCGGGATCGTAAAGAAGAACGCGATCATGATGGTCGACTTCGCGTTGGAGTCTGAACGGGACCAGGGACTGGCCCCAGCCGATGCGATCTACCAGGCTTGTATTGTTCGGTTTCGACCGATCATGATGACCACTTTGGCGGCGATGTTTGGTGCGGTGCCTTTGGCTCTCGGACAAGGTGATGGTTCGGAAATTCGCGAACCGCTTGGTGTTGCGATCATTGGCGGATTGATCGTGTCGCAGATGCTTACGCTCTATACCACGCCGATCATTTATCTGTACCTTGACCGGCTCCGCCGGCGCACCGAAGCCAAGGTCGAACACGGAGCGCCGCAACCGGCGTGAGGGGGTGTCGACGTGATGGGCATCTACCATCATGACTAGCTGCTAACCCCTATTTCTTCTCCCCGATTCAGGCGGAGGGCAACCGCGACCGATTGACTGGCGCCACGTCGGGTCGGACAATGCGCGGCCAAATGCCGAGCCGCGGCTGTGTACAACAATTCTCGCGCGGCCTGGTATGTCGGCCATTGTTGCGCTTGAGTCACGGCCGCTTCAAAAACTTGCATCTTATGGAAATCGAGATCTTCCCGAGTCGTTGCCAATGTCAGAAGATCAATCAACTCTGGCTCTGAGTACCCGAGCCGAAGATAGCGCGCCACGAGACGAGGAAGAATCGACCAACCTTTGCGCTGATCGAGCGATTCGAGCATCGACTTGCGCAGTTCATCGGCATGTTGAGGAAGATCCTCCAGTGGTTCAACTCCAGCGAGTTTTGCTGCCGGAATATTAAGGAACCGATCAATATAAACGGACATGGCGCCATGTAACAGACCTTTGACGATCTCTGGACCGGTTTCTCCTCGACCGAGGATCTGGGTCAATGCGTTGCAAAACGAAAAGGTGTGCATCGGCGCGAACCAATCGTCGATATCATTCGATTCCGGGAACGAAGCCAAACGCCATGCTGCTGCGAGGGTGAGGTGTCGAGCAATTTCGATCGGGGCCGCACCTCGAACCAGGACGTCGACCAGAAGGTCAAGAATCAGGCGAGGATCCTCCTCAAGAAATTCATGAAAGAACTTCGGCGACATTTGAACGGCGGAAGCCAGTTTGGGCGAGTAACTCGCTAATTTTGCCTCAGCCTCTTCGATCAGTTCGATCAGGTCGATCGGCGACCGCCAAGCGCCGCCTTCTTCCTCCGATCGCGAATCGGTCAGGTGTTCCACCACCAATGGAAGTATCTCCTCGGCCTTTTCCCAACCGATGATATCTAAGAGTTCGAACGCCTTGTTCGACAGATCCAGCGCATGACCTCCATCGGCATAGATGCGTACCTGGAGCGGTCCGAATATCAGGCGGTTCAATGCCTTTTTGGCGAACCGCGACCGCGCTGCGGTCAGCAAGGTCCGTTCCGCTCCTTGCGAGTGCCGGACATTCGTCCAATGAAACATCCAGCGGGTTAGCTGCTGCTCTTGGAAGCCTTCTCCATCCAAACCGCCGGGATCGTGCCGGATTGGTTCGCCGGCACAATTCTCAGCCACCGACCGTGCAGCCGCCGCGAATGCATACACCAACGCTGTCTCGCTCAGATACGGCCTCAATCGTGCTGCAATCGTCAACATCGTCATCCCTTCGCGCCACGTTCGATGATGCCAGGCGCCGAAATGGGCGATCTCACGAATCACTTCTTCCGCTCCATCGGTCAGAAGCGGAATCATGTTCTTTACTTGGATCAATCCGATGTTCTGCTCCAGCCCTCGACGCAGCCTTGAAATACAAAGAGCACGATCCTGAGGGTGTTTTGGCTCTCGCGACACCCAGATTTCATCTCCGACAATCTTGACCTCATACGCAGGTGCGTCGTCGGCCCAAAGATCGAAGGTGCATCCGCTGCGCAAATCGAACTGGGCATGATGCCAATGGCAAGTCAGCACTCCATCCGTGATCGTCCCTTTGCTCAATGGGAAGCCCATGTGAGGACAACGATTGTCCAGCGCAAAGACTTCTCCATCATGCCAGCAAATCAGAACCGGACAATGCAGTCCCGGAACCGTCGATATTCGCTCCTGTTGGATGCGGGCCAGGGAACCGGCCAAGAAGAACTGTTTAGCCGCTGGGGGAACGATCGAGTCATTCATAATTAAGCAATTCATAACTTATTAAATTCAAGATCCTTTGTGTGCAAACGTCGGCGCACCGGAGCGAAGCTCGAAGCTAGACGCTCCACTGGGGCTTTGAGTCCCTACAATAAGAGAAAACTAACAGGATCCGACGTCGTCCACCTGCTGCGCCACCGAGTGACCAAGCGCGGGACTGTGTCGGACAGGCAAGTCGCTGCTACCGAAAACGCTCCCATGCCGAACGCCAACGCCAATCGCCGAACGCCGTTACGCCGACACGCCCAAGGTCGACCCAACCGGTAACGGAAACCCGCGCACGAATTCACTGGCACTCATCCGGCGTTTGCCTTCCAGCTGTACCTCGAGCAATAATACGCTGCCGGTTCCAGTCCCAACAATTAACCCTCGTTTTGCGAGACCCAGAATTTGGCCAGGTGCCCGTGTCCACCGATGCATTGGCAAGACTCTGTGCAATTTAAGCCGGCGAGGTGGTTCATCCGCCGCCAGCGAAACCAGCGTGTAGGCGCCCGGCCATGGATTCATCGCTCGAACCAGTCGATCGATCTGCCAACACGATTCGGTCCAATGCACCAGCCCTGAATCTCGATCCAATTTACCTGCATAAGTTGCTTGATCCTCTGCCTGTGGGACCCGTGGCGCCTCGCCCTGGATCAACATTTCCAGCGCTGACCCCAATGCTTCGGGCGCTAATCTCGCTAAGCGGTCGTGCAAGCTTCCACCGGTCTCACGATGCCGGATGGGCAAGCTTTTCTGTAGGAGAATATCTCCAGAATCGAGCCCTTCGGCCACGTACATCACCGTGATACCCGAAGCAGCATCTCCGGCGAGAATGGAAGACTGGATTGGCGCCGCGCCGCGGTGTCGCGGAAGAAGGGAAGCATGAAGATTCAGACAAGCGACTGTAGGCATCTCCAAAAGCGGTCGAGGTAAGATCTGCCCGTAGGCCGCCACCACAATCAAGTTGGGCCTCAATTCTGCAATCTGGTTTAAAGCTTCTGGTCTGCGGACACGGATCGGCTGCAGCACGGTGACTCCGATTGACTCCGCCAATCGTTTGGGCGCCGGAGCAGTTAGAATCTGCGATCGTCCGACTGGTTTGTCCGGTTGGGTGACGACTCCGACCAAATGAATCTTTGGTGATTCGATCATCCATTGCAGAGTGGGCAAACCGATTTCTCCGCTGCCCATAAAGATCGTGCGCAAAGGAGTGTTCACAGCGGCCACTTTAGCAGCCTGTCGAGATTCGCGCTGAACTGAAACGATAAATTGAGCAGCTCGCTTACACGGTCCGCTTGCTTTTCACGTGAATTCACCACATACGGCACGGGTCAGTTGCACCAGTCCGGCGGGCTACTAGGCGTTGAATTGCAACGATTCGCTTCGGGTGGCCCAGATTGCAACCAGCATGTCAGACAAGACCTTCACCGGAGGCTGCGTCGCGTCGATGGTAGCCACGATGCCATCGAAATACGAAAGTACCGGTTTGGTCTCTTCATCGTAAGCACGCAGCCGATCTTGAATAACCGTTTCGCTGGCGTCATCGAGACGATTGTCTTTGAGCGCACGCTTCCGCAAGCGACGGACCAATTCGGTCCGATCTGGACACGAAAGATGCAGAACCCGTTTTACGTCGATGATGTCTTTCATCAGACTCGCTTGATTCGGAGTCCGTGGAATACCATCGAGTACCAACGCGTCAATATCTGGTTTGAAGTGACCCCCCACTACCTGTGCATCGATGCTGCTGTGCCAAAGTTGGACCGTGAGATCGTCGGGAACGAGCAGCCCCTTGCTGGAATACTCGATGAATTGCTTCCCCAGTGGAGTGCGGGTGTCCAGAGACCGGAAAACCTCTCCACACGCGCAGTGAAAGAAGCGAGGTACATTACCCAGGATTTTGCCCTGCGTCCCTTTTCCGCTTCCTGGGGCGCCCATGATCAAGTAGGTGACGTAACGGTTCATATTGGGGGAATAGGAACAAGTCCGGGGAAACCGTGCGAATGGCAAACTCTTTTTGATGGCCAATAGCCGAGCATTGGCGTCTGAACTCCTGCAATTTGGCTATCGGCTATTGGCTATCGGTCATTCATCAGGATGCTGTCCCTTGGGGGTGAGCGCATCCAAAAACACAATCTGTTGCGTTTTTCTTTGATCGGACTTGTGAGTCGTCAACTGCTGCGATACAAGAGTGTTAGTGTTTAGCCTCACCGTTCTCGGCAGTGGAAGTGGCGGTAATTGCGCTTTGGTGACCTCAGACCGTTGTCGGATCCTGATTGACGCAGGTTTCAGCGCAAGACGAATCTCGCAGCGGCTGCAATCGTTGGGCATCGAGCCGGAATCACTCGATGGTATCCTGCTGACGCACGAGCACAGTGATCATATCGCCGGCTTGAAAGTCTTTTGCGGAAAGTTTGATGTACCGGTCTACTGCAATTCGCTCACTGCGGAATATCTCTGTCGAGAGGGTATTGCTGAGGCCAACCGCTACAAGATTTTTTCCACCGGTTCTTCTTTTACGATTCAGGACATCGACGTACAGGCGTTTTACGTGCCTCACGATGCGGTTGATCCGGTCGCGTTTGTTTTATCCAGCGATTACGGTTCCGTCGGGTTTCTCACCGATCTTGGCTACGCTCCGAAGCTCGCGCGGGAACGCATCCGGGAAGTGCACACTCTCGTCGTGGAAACCAATCACGATGAACAACGGTTGCAGGCCGACTCGAAGCGACCTTGGTCTGTAAAACAGCGCATTCTGTCACGTCATGGACATCTTTCCAACGAGGCTGCTGCTGCATTGGTGGCAGATATTGCCGGCGAAAATCTGCGGCGCGTGATTCTTGGGCACTTGAGCCGCGAATGTAACTCTCCGGAGTTGGCGTTAGGAGCGATGCGACGGCTCAGTCTCGATTCTCTGGAACTTCATTGCGCCGAACAAAACCAGGTCAGTCCGCAATTCGAGATCGGACCGCTGCCGGTTGCCAGGCCGTTGCGACAGAATGATTGGGTCACAACGGGCTGCTCAACGGTGAGCGAGAAGATAAATCCAGTTGCTGGTGGCCACGATAATGAGCAGCAGGCTGAATACTTGCTTAATCTTGGCTGGGATGTCGGTTAGGCGCAATCGCGGCAATCCGAACCAAAGCGTGCCAATCGCGTACGCATCGAACAACCCGACACCGAGATAGGCAGCGAACATCATTGGGTTCAACCGGAGTGCGGAACCTATGTTTCCGTGGGCCAATGCGAGAGCGCATCGAGTCGATCCACAGGTCGGACAAGGAAACCCGAATGTATGTCGCACCCAGCAATGCGGCCAGGGCAAACCGAGGCCGAGCCAACCAAGGCACCCGACCGCCAGGATCACCGAGGCAAAGAGGAACCACGCTTCGAAGTTTGTTTCCCCTGCAGTAGACTGCCCATTTATTTTGCGAATCCGCATCAATACGAATAGCGCGACGATCCGTGCGAAGCCGCGGCGATAATGATAAAGGCGTAAACTCCTCCGACCGCAAAACAGCAGACCGCAAATGGCAAGAGCATGGCCACGGCGGTTTTCCAGGTCTCGGTGGCATGCACTTTCTGGAGACCGATTATACTAGCGATGAAGAAGAAGACGATCGCTGCGATCGAGCCAATGCAGGGGACAAACGCAAGCAGCCAAGCCGCGTTTGAATACGTCACCACCTTATAAGTCGCTTCATAGCCCTTGCTGGCGCCTCCCAGCATCGAGAGGACGAGATGGTAGATACCGGCCAGCGCGAAGTTGAAACCAACATTCATAGCGACCGCCAGCAGGACACCAAAAGGAAGAATTATTTCCAGCAACCCCGCCGACACTCCGGAGCGCTGGAACTCACCCGAGGAGAACAGGAACGGAATATAAACCGCGTAAAATAGATAGCCGAGCGCGGACTGGATCGCGAGCAGCATCAAATAAAATGTGGTTGGGCGCATCAATTGGCCGGTAATGGGCAACCGCGAGAAAGTCGGGCCAGGTTCGAAGAGCACTTCCCGGATGGTACTGAAAAATGCTGGAAAAAGTTTGATCTCTGGTCGCCGTTCCCAGGCCGGTGCGATGGAAGGACCTTCAGTCGTCGAGATTTCGTGACTTGGCGGCGGCGTCACCGGATATACCTGAGGCGCTTCCAACGCGGTGCTCGGTATCCGAACTCCGGGAAACTCCGCCAATGGCTTCCATGTCTCCATACCTTCCTGCCAAGCCAGGTCGGTAGCGACGAATTGACCTTGGTCGAGACCTCGCTGGACTTCCTCCAGAGAGAAAGTGCCGAGATTTTGTCCCGATCGATTGATCCAAATCTTCATGCAGCATGGGTTGTAGAGGAAGAGCAGAGCGGGGTCAATCGCTGATGAGCGAGGGAGATCAGAGGTGAGAGGCGGTAATCAGTAAGCGGTAATCAGTAATCAGTAATCAGT
>DATNNZ010000287.1:0-3888 GCA_035601575.1 Chthoniobacterales bacterium | reverse complement strand
TGCTTAAACACATAGGAGTAGCCGCCGTCGTCGCTGCGCGTGAAATTAGCGGGTCCGGTTTCCCGGCACAGGTCGCAGTCAATGCACTGGTCATCGACGTAAAACTTTCCGGACACGTTTTCCGCGTATTTATTCGCAATGTCGGCCATAGATTCTCTTTCGTTTCATGCAGACGGAAATTCGATTAGAGCGCGTTTCGTGACACCGGGCTGTTCTCGACCCGTGGACTTCTAAAGCTGCACTAATTCAGTCAAGGCTGCTCACGCCTGCGGCCTCATTCCACAGGGAAACTAATCGACAAGCGTGCTTTATTTCCCCTTCCGCCGAAACGACCCATTGTAAGGCGTTTTGACACGCGAGGCAAAGCTAGGGCGGGCTTCAGGGGTGGCAAGATCGCTGCTCGGATTGGCGTCCCACAATCGACGATTTGGTGTTAGCTTGCCGGTAAACGACATCCGACCGCCAAATCATTGGTGCAGCTCCGGGCATTTCTGGACGCCGAGGCCAAAGCGGCCACTTCACGGGGGCGGTGGTGTCTTTTCCGCCATTTACAGCGCGAGTCTTCCTCGACGAAAGGCAGAGCGCGAACTAGTCGCTGGCAAACTGGAAAAACGCTGTACTCGGAATTGAAGGACGAACTCACGCACACGTTGAAAGCAATTGAAGTCTTCGAAAGAGAAGTCCAAAACGGGAACTCCAAAGAACAACCCGAAATCGTTATGACAAAATCCATCCTACTCACGATTGCGGTCCTTGGCTCTATCGCCTCGATTTACGGCGCGAGCGCGAGCCCAAAAGCCCCCAGTCATCATCACCGGACGCACCACAAGAAGAGCGTCGTGCCAAGAGCGAGCCGTTCTCCTTCCGCGACGTCCAAAGAATTACCCGGAGCGAGTCCTTCTCCTTCCGCAACGCCCAAAGCCTTCCTAACAAAGCCGCTTCCCGCTTGATGAGTGATCGGCCGAAAAAGGCTAATAGCACCGTAGCGGGAGCCCTCTTTTTCTCTTACACTCTGTTTCGCGCCGCAGAACTTGCAGAACAAATTGAATCGTCGCCATTACACCGATACCCTCACCCAAACGCGAACGCTCGAAGTTTTATTCCAACGTGTAGGTTCTGACTGAGCAATAGTGATGCGTTGGATCGTTAGGACAGTTACTAGCTCTGCTCAGGTCTTTCCGGGTGATCGCCCGCTCGCTGCCGCGTAAACAGAATACAAAGAATAATAGAGACCGCGATGATCAAAGAGGAGCTGATGCGGCTGAGATTGAATCCCCCCGTTGCGACGGGTTTGGTGAGAAGGTCACCCAACGCCGCACCGAGGGGCTGGGTGAGGATGAACGCCGACCAGAACAACAACGTACGAGAGATCTTCGCGTAAAAGTAGGCGACCGCGAGAAGCACTAATGCACCAGCGAAAACGACCGCCGCACCTTCATACCCCAGGCCCGAATCGGCGGCGAAAAAGTCGCCTAGGGCGGTCCCGAGCGTGTTCGAAAAGAGGATCGTCACCCAATAAAAGATTTCGACTTTGGGCGAGACGATGTTGTTGAACGACACAGAGCCTACGGAGATTCGCCACATTCCGAGAGCGATCACCAGTAGCGTGAAGAGTAAGATTGAGCCGCCCACATAGCCGATCCGGAGCGAGCGATCCGCATAGTCCGCCATCGTCGTCCCGGCAGTGGTTGTCGCGACAATAACGGCCCAATACAAGAATCGGTGAAAGGATTTTGAAGCGACCTGGGCCGCGACCGTGACAATGAAAAAGGCGAAGAAAACGGCGGTGCTGAGGGCGTAGCCCAAATTCAGCGTCATAGAGACGGCATCTCCGCCCGTTTCGCCCACAGTCGTCGCGGCGATCTTGATTATCCAAAAAGCCAGCGTCACTTCGGGCACCTTGCTCGTCCTGATGTCAGGATATCCATTCAAACTCATACGAGCAGGTGTTTCATAGGATCATTACAGCATGGGCGGTGGATTGATTAAAAAACTGTCATCTAGCCTTTTGCCTAGTCACCTTCGATCTCAGACGGCCCTGAGGCTATGCGCGTCGACTTTCCGGACGCTGCACAAACACTGCAACGGCGGCAGAAACGACCAACCGCTCCGGTTGTCTTCTATCTTTCCGATTGATGGGCGTGACATTACCGGGAAGACGGTCTTACAACGGCGTGACCGGTTGGAGCAGATCATCAGCCCAGAGGGAGTGGGGATAGGATCCTAGGCTGGCAATTCGCCTCTTTCGAAAGCTCGCACTGGGATTTGATGTCCCACCTTAAGCGGCGGCTTTCCCGGACCGGAAATTCCGATCGAATGCGTACCAGGGTCGGTGTCTGAAAGCGCTGAAGCATCGGCTTCGGCGGAGATGCCTTCCAGCATCAGCTCGACGTGTTCTATGTTATCGGGGCAGGACGAGTGTGACTGCCGCATGATAACGATTATCGGGTTCTTCCTGAATGTTTACGACAGTGGCGACAAGAGGCTTCATTTTTTTAGCGGAGTAACGATTTGAGCCGATTGCATCCCTCTTCACTGATTTCATTGGGACATCTATTCGGTCAAGTACCGCAGATTCGCTCAACCCGAATTTCACGTTTCCCAAGACTTGCTTATTTTGGTTCAATCCGAACAGAAAACTCGCATCGAACTTAGGCGATATGAACCCCGAAGGACAAAGCATTAAACCGGACGACGGATACATAGACAGCGAAGATCTGGGGCTAGACAAGACTGAAGGCGACGAAATAGCCGCAAGAGAAAATGGGTTACGCGCAGGCTCTTTGTTCGTCCGCACCGAAGCCTCCATCCGAACTATGGTAGCGTTGCCTTAGGGGGCCTTGGGGTCCACCAGCAGGTCCTAGCAAAAGAGCCGGTCATCAGTCTTTTCGATCCCCTAACATTGGTTTACAGTTCCGAGTTGATTGTTCTCCGCCTTGGGAATCCATTGAGAGCGCAAGCGAGAATGTTCAAATGGAGGGGAGAAACTAAACATGAAAGCGATGCTCAGAATCATTCGCCAACCCCTTTTGTGGATAGCACTCTTCAGGCTGATCGCATTATCGCAAACATCGGCTCAGGACAAGGTGTGGGGCACTCCGATGGAACATGTAAACCTCAGACATGCAAGCGTAGAAGAAATCCATCAGGTTGCGGAAAAAGACGCCAAAGTAGTGTGGTCGCTCATGCATCTACCCGATCCTATCACACATAAAGTTTCGACTATCACTCATAACGATGTTGAAGAAAAAGCAGCTACTTTTCGCGTTTACGCGAGATTGCACCACCTGGAAGGAGATGATGCTGCTGCATACGTGGATTGGGCACTCGACCGACTCGACAAGCTGCGGCCAAAAGAACATCATTAAACCGCCCTAGTCGCTCACTGGTTGGACCAAATGCCTCTAGGCGCAGGTAGGACTTGATTTAGCGCGTATTACTATTGTCCCTGGTCGGTCTTGCCTGCCATCCCCAAACGCTGGAAGATCGCGCTGCCGAAAAGGGATTGAAGCAGCCGTCAACTCGTCAACTTAGATTAGCAGGAAGAGCAACATTTCGGTAGACAAGCAAAAACGTAGTCTTGACACCAGGTGTTTTGGAGCTCGGCCAGGCTCGGCCGTATTTGCTCAGTTTGCTCGGTTATATGCGGGTGGGCCGCTCCGCCGAAAGCGCGGAGTCTCATAGCTGGTGCCTGGAGGAAAGGGATATATGAATCCGACCCGTGTTTCACGCTTTTTGCCCAAAGCCCTGTATTCGATACAAGCGTAAAAATAGAGAAAGCTTTTGGCAGTGCGGATGGACTCTATCTCTTCAGTAGTGAGTCTGGATTTTGGCCACAATGGAACTGCTTTAGGAAAAGAGTCTCCTGGAACAAGGAGCATGCTCTCC
>DATNNZ010000286.1:0-7001 GCA_035601575.1 Chthoniobacterales bacterium | reverse complement strand
CCCCATTTTCGACCTGCGCCTCCGATCGCGAGCCCAAGGCATGCGAGCACCGGAACCAGCAGTTCCCATATCCATGATGTGCCCAACTCCGAAATCCAAAGGCCGCTAAGAAATAGAAAAGCCACCAATGCGGCCGGACGGGGAAGCAAACCGATGATGAGTAGGATGCCGAGAGAAATCTCGCTCACCGCCTGTATGGGAGCCGCGATCGCGGCGTTGCTTACCATCAGGCCCTTGACCGCCTTCCAGACAGCCGGCGAGTGACTCTCCTTGATGTAGTAATTAATCACTCCTGCGTAGCCCGCCAGCGTGTAGGTCCCTTTTCCCAGATTCTCGAAAAAGACACACACAAACATCGCGCCAATCGTCATGCGCACCAATGCAAACATGGGGGGTGGCCGTTTACCGATTAATGTGCTGTAGCCGGAAGGTCTGGCTTTGTCGAGCTAACTCGTTTGCGGCTTCGATAGACCAGATAGACCGCCGAAGGCACAATAAACACGGTCAAACTAACCGACGCCAGCAGTCCCCCAATAATTGCGCGTGCGAGTGGAGCATAAGACTCGCTGCCTGCCTCTAAGGCCAACGCCATCGGTATCATTCCGATTACAGTTGCGAGAGAGGTCATCAGGATCGGGCGCAGCCGGACACGAACTGCATGTTGTACCGCCTCCTTTAGAGGCATCCCATCATTCACCAAATGATGAGTAAATTCGACGATCAGGATGCTGTTGGAAACGACGATGCCAACCATCATCACGAGTCCCATCAGCGACATGATATTTAACGTAGTGCCCGTCGTCGTCAGGATCACCAAGACACCGGCAATCCCAGGCGGAACAGCTAACAGAATCAGAAACGGATCGGTGAAAGACCTGAATTGAGCCACCAGGACCAGGTAAACTAATACCAGAGCCAGAATCAGTCCCAAACCGAAAGATTGCATTGCCGAATTCATTGCGCCCACGATTCCCCGGACGGAAATGACCACGTTTTGCGGTGTTTTGGTGTGATCAACAATCTGGTGCACTGCGGTTGCTACTCGGCTCAGTTCCTCACCCTTGGTCGAGATATAGACGTCGATGACTCGGCGCAATTTGTAGTGATCGACTTCAGTTGGCGACTCAATCAATTTGACTTTGGTGATGTTTCCGAGAACCGTTGTGTTCTGCTGGCTGGATGATCGGATCGGCAGGTTCTTGAGGTCTTCCAGGGACCGCACGGTATTATCCCGGAATTGGACCGTGAGCATATAGAGGTTACCGCTTTTTGGGTCCACCCAATAATTGGGAGAGATCACACCGTCGGAACTGAGCGAGGTAATGATATTGTTGACGACTTCGTGTTCACTCAGCCCCATCTCTTGCGCATAATAGCGATTAATAGAGAGTTGCAGGGAAGGTGCATCGATATCTTCGGGAATATAGGCGTCCGCTACGCCAGGTAATCGGCTGGCCTGGTCTCGAATGCTAGCTGCAATTTTATAAGCTTCGCTGAGATCATTGCTGCTGACTTGAACATCTAGGGGAGCCGGCAATCCTTGGTCTAGAGTAGCGTCTACCAGGCCGCCGGTTTGGAAAAAGGTAGATAACTCTGGCAGTTCCTTCTGCATAGCCGCTCGTACCCGGTCGATATACTCGTAACTACCGATCGTATGATCGTCGTTCAAGCTAACCTGAATGTACGCAGTGTGTGTTGAGGAGTTAGCCGTGTAAATCGCGGATAGATCCGGTGTGACACCGATGTTAGATACGATGAGCCGCAGATCATGCGGAGAAACCACTTTTCTAATGAGATCTTCTGTTTTTGCCACTTCCTGCTCAGTGATCTCCACCCGAGTTCCGGTTGCGGCTTTCACATTAATGACAAACTGTCCTGGATCCGTCCTGGGGAAATAAGCAAAACCAAGCGCCGGTAGAAGCGCAAAACTCAAACAGACAATCCCCAGGATTCCGGTTACCGTGGCTGCAGGCCGGGCCAGCGCGAGCCCTTGGACGCGATCGAAGCGATCCAGAAAAGCGTGAAATCGATTATTAAACCACCAATTGAATTTGGCCCACCATCCCTTGGGTGGCTCGCGATCCGCTTCAGGCGAGGCCGCGTGTACCTGATGCGCTTTAATCAATTTGGCGCAGAACAACGGTACGACAGTCATGGCGACGAAATAAGAGGCAAATAGGGAAAGAACAACCGACGATGCCAGGGCAGTGAAGAGGAACAGACTAACACCCGAAAGGAAGGTGACCGGGAAGAATACAATGGCCGTGGTCAGCGTCGCAGCCAACACAGCGAGGGTCACTTCTCTTCCGCCCTTCTCCGCGGCTACTTCCGGAGGCTCACCCTGTTCCATGTGTCGGAAGATATTCTCAAGAACAATGACTGAGTTGTCGATCAATCGGGAAAACGCCAAAGCCAGACCGCCTAGGATCATGGCGTTTATGGAACTACCTCCAAAATAAAGCGCTATGAAGGCGGCTAATGCCGACAGCGGGATGGATAGAAAAACCGCCAGAGTAGCTCTGGCGTTCCCGAGAAAGATCAGAATCATCAGGCCGGTCAGTACCAAGCCGATCAATCCCTCTCGGACCAGGTTTTCTATAGCACTCTTAACGAAAACGGACTGATCGAAGACGACACTCGTTTGGAGTTGCTTTGGGATATCCAGAAGGTGCGATACCGCGCTTTTGATCCCATCAACCACCGCAATGGTGTTGGCGTCAGCGCCAGACTTGAGAACTGGTATATAGACAGATCGTTGGCCGTTTACCCGCACGATATTCGTCTGGATCGCAGCGTCGTCGACAGCTCTCCCTACATCCGCCACCAGTACCGGGTGGCCATCCACCACCTTGAGCGGTACCTGGTTAATTCTTTGAACATTGCTGATCTGACTGTTCGTATAAAGGTTGTAGTCAAATGGCCCGATCTTAACGTCACCGGCGGGCAAGATGAGGTTGGCGTTATTAATCTTCTGCACCACGTCCGTCGGACTGAGCTGATAGGCTTGCAGCTTCAACGGGTCGACATAGACCTGGATCTGGCGAACCTTACCGCCAAAAGGCTGCGGTACCGAAGCACCCGGTGTGCTCGCTACCTGATTGCGGACATTATATTGGGCGAGATCGTGCAGGGTCGCTTGATTCAGACCTTGCCCGCGGAGCGTGATCAGACAGACTGGCAAGCTCGAAGCATCGAACTTGAGGACAACCGGAGGAAGTGTTCCTGGCGGCAAACGGCGAAGATTCGCCAGCGCCAGGTTTGAAATCGATGTAACGTCAGTATCCGCGTTCGTGCCCGGATGAAAGTAAACTTTGATCAGGCTGACACCCGGTAACGAACGGGACTGAATGTGGTCGATCCCGCCCGCTAGAGTGAAGAACCGTTCATAGGTACCAGTAATATCATTCTCGATCTGTTCCGGCGGCATGCCGGAATAAAAAGTCGCGACCACTACCACCGGAATGTTGATAGGTGGAAAAAGATCCACCGGCATTCGCAGAAGGCTACTCACACCGATCACGCCGATGGTCAGGCAGAGGACGATGATGAGATAAGAGTAACGAATAGCAAATCTAGACATCAGCCTTCCTCTGAGATCGTGGGTAAGGCTACCAGCTTCGGTTCCGCCTTCTCGCCGGCGAGTAACCCTGATCGGTTACCAACTACAACTAAATCTCCTTCAGATAGCCCGTCCGTCACTTCCGCTTCCGTGGCGGTTCTAAGTCCTGTCTTTACGAAGCGCTCTTCAAGCTTTCCGTCCTTACTGAGCACAAAGACCGAAGGCTTGTCGCCTAACGATAATGCTTGCAGTGGAACAACGAGAACATTCTTCGCTTGGCTCAGAGGCAGCTTCACCGCAGCGTACATCCCGGCTTTTATGCGACCGTGGGGATTCTTCACATCGACCTCCGTGGTCATTGTTCGAGTGGATCGGCTGATAGCCCAAGCAAAGCGCACGATTTTTCCGACGAAAGTCTCATTGAGAGCCGGAACCGTTACTCGGACCTGCAGCCCGTTTTCAATGAGGGGAGTTTCTGCTTCAGGAACCGGGAACCTGATCCGCAACAGGTCGTCCTGGGCCAGTTCAACCAATGGTAACGCCTGAGTGTCGGACGAGGTTCCAGCCTGGATCAGCGAACCCAAATCCGCGAATCTCTTCGTGATAATTCCGTCAAATGGGGCTGTGATCTTCTCGTATTCAGCGAGCGTATTGAGGCGTTCCAGCTCAGCCCGGGCCTGTTGTCGATGCTGTTCCGCCGCCCCAAGCACACCGAGAGCAGCCACTTCCTTAGAGTTGGCAGTATCGAGATCCTGCTGGGCAACCAAATTAGGGTGTGCCTTGGCCACGTCTTCCAGGCGCTGGTAAATTTGATGCTGGTTATCGTAGTCCGCTTGAGCGCTGGCAACCTCCTGCTCCATGGCAGATAAGCCGGCCTTCGCCTTGTTGATGTTGTCCTGGAGCTCCGGTACCTCCAGGGTCGCCAGAAGCTCGCCCTGTTTTACCCGGTCTCCGATATCTACCCGGATCATGCTGACGTATCCGGAGACTTTGGCGTGAACCAGAATGTCTTGATACGGATCAAACTCGGCTTGGAGGGTGCTGTCTGTTTCCAGCGTTTTACCAACCGCTTTGACTACCGCGACGGTTTTCGGTCCGGTTAGATTTGGCGGTTGAGCCGGGCCACGCTCACTTAGCAGCCGTCGAGAGCCGATCCCAATCACAAGCAGGACGATGACCAGGATCGTAATTTTTGAGAATCGCGGTAAGCGTCTGCGCTTGCGTGCCAAAGTAGCGGCTGGCGCTGCTTCTGGCTCTTGCTCTTTCATAACGGTTTTGTTTCGATAGATTCCCCGAGCCGCGGCAACAATTCGGCTGAACTAGACGACGCTTCCATAACCCTTACAGATAATCCTTACCGACACGCGCAGGCGAATGTTCCTCGATCACCACCAGAACGAGGATGACCACCGTTGCGCCAGCCACGCGTCAACCCCCCATCTCCGGCCGGCGCGTCCAACCGCGAGCCCAAGGGATGCAAGCACCGGTACCAGCAGCTCCCATATCCACGATGTGCCCCACTCCGAAATCCAAAGGCTGCCGAGAAACAGAAAAGCCACGAATGCGGCCGGCCGGGTAAACAGACCGATGACGAGCAGGATGCCGAGAGAAATCTCGGTCATCGCCTGCATGGGAGCTGCTATCGCGGCGTGGGTTGCCATCAGGCCCATGACCGCCTTCCAGACAGCCGGCGAATGGCTCGACTTGATGTAATAGCTAATCAGTCCGGCATAGCCCCCGGGTGAGTAGAGACCTTTTCCCAAATTTTCGAAAAAGACCCACACAAACATCGAGCCGATCGTCACCCGTACCAATGCAAGCGCGTTTGCCGCATCGAGCAGGTGGGCCGATCTTGTCGCCTCGTTTTGCGCTGAACTTACTTTGGTCTTCATCAGAAGACCTCTTGCCTGTTCTGCCTTTTCAAGTTTTGTCATCGTAGGTTCCTCACTTTTTGTATTTCAGTGGGCGGTGTGTTCGATCACGTCGAGACCAAAGGACAGGTGGTATCAATTGTCCGAATAAGCCGCCCTTTTCGATTGTCACTAGGGATTGCTTGCCAGGTTCGTCGTTACGTTGATCCAGCTGTCTGATCCCGTTACCTTGACCGACACATCCGTAAAGAAAATGTGTACCGGCCCGCCATCCGCCGTCCCGCGGCGATCCGTTGAGATAAAGAGAGGCCCAGCCTTTTTGTAGCCCGCCCATGTCGCGATGATAAGGCCGGGCTTCTTGGCTCCGCCCCGGTGGAAGATAAATTCCTCAACGCGATGGTCGGTGCCGACGTAGAGTTCCCAGGTGTCGCCGGGCAAGTAGCCACCCGCCGAGGGATATTTCACCACTATCTTTTCGGCGGAACCCTCCCCCACCGGCAGTTTCTGCATGCCCTCATCAGTGACTTTGGCGCTGGTGTCCCAGGCAACGTGCAGCGGGAAGAGCAACCAATATTGATCGTTAAAGAAATTCGGATCGACTTGGTTCTTTACGACATCGCTTTGGCTGCTGAGCTGCGAGCGCTGATAGGTAACCTTCAAAGGTTGGCCGTTGTTATCTTTCCCCTCGTAAGAGACCGTGCCGGTCGTCGGGTCCCATTCCCACGTGCGGGAAACTTTGATAGTTCCAGACCCTCCATCGAAAGGCTTCACGGACCCAGGAAATTCTGCGTTCCAGGTGTAGCGGATTCCCTCGATTTGCCCCCACGAATCGAGGCCGTAGGCCTTGGCCATCTCTTCGGCAGCCGGTGGGAGCTGCTCCGCCTTGGAGGTTGGCACAAAGACCAGTGCCAACACCGTGAAAGCCAAAAAACGGATTATATTGGAGCGACTTGAATTTGCCATAAAGGTGCTCCTCCAGCTGAATGGCCTCAGTGAGCCTTCAGCGAAGGTAGCTACATGAGCGTCTAAGTAATTCATAACGGTGCAAATGGATTGTTAGTTGTCTGATTTATCGGCTCCGCCAGAGCGCCAACCTGAACAGAACAAGTTACATACCAGTCTGTGCTAAGCGCTGTCTCCTACTCATTTTCCTGGAAACGGTGCGCTTTGGTTCGTGTTTTGCGGAGCTTTGTTCTACATTTGTTGCTAACTAATAAGGTAAGAATTCTGACGGCCTTCGCTATTGGCCAAGATAAGTAATTTGGTTTTACCCGAATGGCTTAGTTTGCAATGGCCAAAAGATGCGTCCGGCGCCGCTTACGCCGATGGCGGTGTGATAATGCTGTTAGCCGCTGGCAGGCTCCGGCTCTCTGAGCTCAGTGGACCGAGCATCCCACGATTAACGCGAAAGTCTGCGGAGGTCTAATGGAGTATTGTAGTAATATTTGGGGTAACAAAACCGTTTAAGCCGTCAGGCCTAAGTCGCAACTTCATAAAAGGCTTCTGTCCGACCTGGCGGTGTTCTGACGCCAACGTCAACGTACTGCGTCGATCGACGCTCACCGTCGCGG
>DATNNZ010000285.1:0-3074 GCA_035601575.1 Chthoniobacterales bacterium | reverse complement strand
CCATAGCATCAATGCCAGCGGCCAGAACTTGGCCCGGTAGGATGCGAGCCATCCAGTCGAAAGCGTCAAAAGGAACGAACGGCAACCCGACGACTTTCCAGGCCAAATAGAAAACCGATATCAGCGCGGCCGTCAGCATCGCAGCAACCAACCCGCCAGTTGCGAGCCCCGGTCGTTCAGAGGCGCTTTTGCTCGATTCCTTTATCAATGCCATGAAAGGGCGATTTGCCGCTTACCTTCTTAAAGAATATACACGGTTTGAAAACCGAGCACGTGAACAGGTAGTCAGTCTAGGGGGGCAGCCAATTGAGTTTGTTCGGCGGTAAATATGCAAGTTCCAGTGTTGATGAGGACTTTGTTGAACGGCTTTGGCTCTTGGGGATAACGCTGGTTTTAATCATGGCGTCAGGGGAAAAACTTTTAGAACCTGGTGTAGGGCTGAAAACCGTCAAAGCGAAGCAGCAGGGTGACCGGGCAGTAGAATATTGGTCACCCAACTATCTGGGGCGCGTTTATCGGACAGAAACCGAAAGTGGAGACGTGGACAACCACCTACGTCCACATTGGAGAAAAGGCCATCTCAAATCACAAGCTCATGGGCAACGATTATCTTTGCGTAAAATCATCTGGATACAACCATATCGCACTGCCAATAGAGGAGGAGAAAAGACCTGAATGGATGAGAACGCGAGCTGTCGCCCGGTCCAAATCCTCTTTGCTACATAGCCTAATATCCATAGTCCTCCTCGGGGTCAATTTCAGACCAAGTGCACCACACATCCTGAAATGATGATGGGATATCTATTTCGTAAACCCATAGAATCCTTTCCACAGCGATGGATAGATAAATGTCTTTAACACCTGTTTCCTCATTAATAGCGAGACCAATTTTATACCCAGCCCCAAACTTCTCAAGGTTGATAGCTCTTGGATTCAGGATCTTATAGGCTATTCGTGGTGCAGAGCGATCCGCACACATGTCGGCGAAAACGATAACGAAAGGCTTAAATGGGTGTTCTAGCAGCCGATCCATTCCTAGCCTACCTGCGGCTATGCAGTATTCCGGAGAATCTCGATCAAGTGTTCTTTGGTTCATTTCAGTTTCGTGTTGAGCACAGCTACTGAGTTATTTGGTGAAAAGTAAGTCCAACATCGAGTGCGGCGCGTTGTTGGGGTGGGGGAAGTGAACGCTCATTCTTGAACACGTAATTGGCGTCATCGGTTCTGTACGGCCCGCAGTCTTCAATTTGCGCGAAACACCGTTGTGCTCCATGCCTGATTTCAATCCAATGATCTTTCATCACAGATACTCCGTTGGCCTGAAATCGTTGGCGAAACCAAGGGACGCCCTGAATAGCATCGGCCTTGGTGTGACCGGTTGAATCGAGGTCGGTGTTGGATGCCGCACAAGTGCGGGGGTGGAAAATCAGGAAGTTTATCTGACATTCAATCCGCGCTTCGAGCGCATTTGGCTGGAATCCTTAAACATTGCACTCCCATGGGATGCCTGTGATTCTTTCTTGTAGCCTCAGCCTCTATAGGGCAGATGTCTTTTTTTGCCATGCCAACCAAACCAGTCGCCAAAAAGCCACTCCCCGGCAAACCCCAAGCCGTCAAACCCGCCCAAAAGAATGTTGTCCAGAAGAAGCCTGCCCCCGCCAAAGCCAAGGGCCTCCCCCTTTTGAAGGAAACGCCGCAGGCCTCCCTTGTTCAGAAGAAGCCTTCCCCCGACAGAGTTGAGAACCTCGCAAAAGAGTATCTTGCCGAGCTCAGAGAGGTTGATGTGACATTCGAAAAGGGAACAGCCGTCCTCGAGAAATATCGCGCCAAATATCCCGAACTCGCCAGCTACATACAAGAGATCGTTCCTGGAGAGCACCGGATAGAGATAAGGCAACGCCTAGAAGGCGAGGATATCAAACTGCATCTCTTCGCAATTCGTGTTCTGGAGGATGAGGTGAGGTATGAAGTAAAGCTGTCCGGGGACCCAGAGCATAAAACTGTGAAGCCGCCCGTGTGGCTCTCTCTCCTGCACGACAGGTTAGCGAGGACCGTTGCCAAGATCCTTTACGCTCGAGAAACCTCGAAACCGGAAAAGCAGGACTTGGAGGTGAGTGGGCCGGCTGCGTGATCCCCGCGCGCCCCAAACGCCCTCGCCACTCAAGATCGTAACGCATCGGTGTCAATAACGGACCGCAAAAGGGGTTGAACGAAGCCGCTACGCAGAGTCCATGAGTCGCGGGTGGGGCTTGGCTGCCAAGCGAAAAATCAACCGTGCTTCAGCGATTCGCTGCGGTATCCAACGTCTCTTTGGCGGAAGTTCGCCCAGACCAGTAAAGGCGCTTTGGATGATATTTCCAGCGCATGATTGATATCGCTCCACCATGAAATTCAGCGTCAGTAAGGACAAATTACTTGAAGGTCTTTCTACCGTTCAAAATGTGGTTAGCACCCGCACAACACTCCCGATCTTATCAAATGTGTTGCTACAAGCTAGCGACGGGGAAATTCGGCTGACCACCACTGACCTGGATGTCGGTATTCGGGGCAGTGTTGAAGCCCAAGTTGAACGAACCGGGGCCACGACCTTACCAGCACGGCGGCTATTATCCATCGTTCGCGAATTACCGTCTTCCGAGATCTACTTCGATGTAGACACCAAGAATTTTGCCTCGATCCGGAGCGGCTCCAGTTATTTCAAGATTCTGGGACTGCCAGAAGAAGAGTTTCCGTCTCTGGCGCGTTTTGAAGAGGCGAAGATTTTCACGATCGCTCAAAAAGATCTGAAGGATGGGTTAAAGAAGACTTCCTATGCAATCTCTGTCGACGAAACGCGATACGTACTAAACGGTATCCTGTTTTCATTTAAGGATAATAAGCTGACACTGGTGGCGACGGATGGCCGCCGCCTGGCATTAGTCGAGCTCGAAGTCGAGTTTCCGAGCAGTCAGGAAACAGAAATCATTGTTTCGACGAAGGCAGTCACTGAAATTCAGCGTTTGTTGCGTGAGGAAGGTGAAGTGAAACTCAGCATCGGCGAAAACCAGATTGCATTTGAGCTGAATCGAACCCTG
>DATNNZ010000284.1:0-5970 GCA_035601575.1 Chthoniobacterales bacterium | reverse complement strand
TTCTCGCTACTAAAATTATTTGCGCTATTGGACACTGCGTTCACGTCTGCTCTTACCTTTTGCAGTTTCTCAATTTCTCCATAACGGGACCCATTCAGATGGAGGGCGATCAATCCTTCGTAAGCCCAGCGTGATGGCATCAACTGGGCTATTTCCGGTATTTTCTGATTACTGGCGTCATGGGCCTGCAGAACGAGGTGCTGCAAACTATCGAATGAAAAAGCGTTGGAGCCGCATAGGATCAACTGCGGCACGAGCACCAGTGGCAGAAGGGTAGTTCCAACGCCTTCGTCGCGCAGATCAAAGCTCGACAGCATCAAGCCCAACGACACTCCTACAGCCGAAACCAGCCAAAGGTATAGGATATACTGGAGATATAGTTCGGGGACTCCGAGCAGCAGCAGCGCGACAACCGTATAAAGCGCGATGGGAATAAAGTTCGATACGACCAGAGTTACAAATTTCGAGGTCAGCCATATCGTGAAGTTGATCTTCAGCAGCCGTTCCCGGCGCATGATCGCCCATTCTTTATTGATTTCGGTTACGCTTGAAGCCATCCCGAGAAAGAGCGCCACAATGGCCGCGAGAAAGGGAAAAGACTGTAAGAGGGAGTTGTGCTCCAGGGAGTATGTCTTGTCGAAGGACCAAAGCCAATACAGACCTGAAGTTGGCGACTTGGAGCGCAAAATCAGACCCGTAATAATCCCAAGGCCAAGCGCAGCCACAATCAGAAGGCGCAATCCGGAGTCTCGCAACTTGCGTCTAAACGATCGGTTAAGCAGGACGATATGTTGCCAGAGAGTTAGCCGCGACGCCGGCATCGAAGAACGAAACTTCTTCAGGACTGGGGCAAGCACGGGAGTCAAATGCGTTTTCCGAAAGCTCTCAAATCGTGCTTTCCAGTAGTTCGGTTCGAACATTCGTCGCTCTTCCACCCGGCCGTCGATCTGGCGAACCGGGGTTTCCAGGGCGGACATAAAGGCGCCGGGGTCGAGTCCCTGCAGTTCTCTGACGTTCGTTACCGGCGCGACCGCAGCCAGGTAGGCGCCGGCATTCTTGGGATCACCATAGAATGCGGTCACGCCACCGCGATCCAGGAGTAGGAGCCGATCAAATAGCCGGAAAAGCGTTGCGCTCGGCTGATGGATGACTACCAATACCAGCGCTCCCGAATCGGCGCGCGCTCGCAAGATCTGGACAATTCGTTCTGAATCGCCGGAAGAGAGACCCGACGTTGGCTCATCGAGTAAGAGAAGTGTTTTGGGAGAAAGTAGCTCGAGTGCCAGGTTCAACCGTTTACGCTGGCCGCCGCTCAATGTTTTGTTGTTTACGTCCCCGACTATTTCGTTAGCCCACTCGGCCAGATCAACCTCCTGGAGCACCGCAGCGACACGCTCTTCGATATCCTGCTTTCCCGCGCCGGGCAGACGCAGACGCGCACCATAGCGCAGATTTTCGGCCACCGTCAGCGTCGGGAAAAGCAAATCATCCTGGGGTACATAGCCCAAAAAACGGGGGTTCTCTTTGACCAGTTTCGTGAGATCGACTCCATCGATGGTGATCGCCCCGGACGAAAGAGGGACCTTGCCGGTCATGGTTCCCAGCAACGTCGATTTTCCGCTGCCGCTCGAACCCATCACGGCGACCAATTGGCCGCCAGTGGCCGAAAACGTGATCTCCTTCAGCCCCGGAGCCTTGCCGAACTTACAGCAGACGTTGTTCAGCTCAAGCAGGCATCGAGGAACGCTCTTTCGTGCGTCAAGTTCCACCGCTTCGCCCCGAGGAAGCGCTAAAATCACTTCGGCCGTTTCCGAGACCGGCATGGTCATTCCAGGAATCTGAATCTGTTCGCCCCATTGGAATTGCCGATCGTGATTTTCTTCACGGACCACCAAATGAGTGGGCTTCAGCGAAACAGTCCGTACGTCGTGATTTTCTCCCGGGCGGTCCAGTATCGGCCGACCATTCTGGCGCAACGCAAAACTCGGAACTCCCTTGGTTCCGGCGCTAAACCAGCGCTGGAAGACCTGCAGTTCGCGGAAGAGAAGCCGGAATTTCCCGGACCGCAGCTCGTCCATGTAACTGAAGCGAAACGCGAAATGGGCCGGGATCGGTTTGCCATCCAGCGACGCGCCAGCGCTGCCAGCGGACAGATAGTACTCGCGATGACGGCGCGTGACATAAAACAAATTCTCCAGATGTGGAACTCGAAAGCAGCAATTGGAATTGCCCGCACCGATTTCGAAATGAACGAGTTTGCCTTCAGCCGCATCTGCATCGTTCATCGCGATTGGCTCGACAACCACCCGGGTAAAGGCGACGTCCGAGGACGAAAGATCGAGGCCGCCTCCGACCGGCTTGAGAAAACGCACCCAGTTTGGCTCGGCTCTACGTATTATCTCGCAAAGCTTGATCGCGAAAAATGCTCGTGCTGATGTGTCCCAACGAGCGTTGAGGCCCTGAAGCGCTCCTGGTAAAGAAAGACCGGATTCTCTGGATTGCTCCACCGCCTGTTTCAGGACTGAGGCGCTCTCGACGGGAAAATTGAATCCAAGATAGTCCGCAACCCCTTCATCGATCTTGGCTCGAGCCTCTCGACTGCGAGGGTCGCCTCCCGGAAACAGCGACGACAATGATGCGAAGACACGGATGATTTTCCCAGTGATCTCGTCCTGGTACAGAACGTTTTTCAGAAACGCCGGGGTCTCTTGATCTGCCATAATTGTCAGCGAACCCCAATGAACAACAGCGAGCGACAACGAATGTCAACGAGCGCTCGCGTTCGTTGTTGTTCATTGCTGTTCATTGTCGTTCGCTGAACAGACCCCGACGAACGCCGTGCTTGACCCACAAACTTACTGCGTTCGCCCGTTAGCAAGCCAGAGGCCGATCCATCCTCAGGCTTCAATTTTCTTGATGAGATCGTCGGCTTGCTTACGCAGATCGTCGACCTCCTTTTGGGTCAAAGGCTTGGTCGGCTCCTTTTTAACGAGGTCGGCGATTTGAGTCACTCCCACGGTAATATCCTTCACCGTGTTGCTTTTGGTACTGTCCTCCTGCTTGCCACCATTCTTGTCCTGCACGGTCTGCGACAGCGCCTTCAACTGGCTCACGATCAGCGCGGGCAGAGGACCTTGCCGAATAATCAATGCGCCTTTCTCAGAATAAGAACCTCCCAGCGCGTCTAGGACCAGGCGCACTCCAGCCAGCCATCCGGTTGCCATTGCCATCGTCGCCTCTTCTTTACGGCTGCCGCTCTTCAATTCCTTGCCCACCACATCAGCAATCTTATCAATAGTGCCCTTAACCGCCTCCCAGTCTCCGCCCTTTGCCTGTTGTTCCGCGGTGTCCGCATACGATTTGATTGTACCGGCTTCTTTGAAGGACTTGGTGAGTTCCACTGCCACACCAGCGGCCTTCTTTAAGGCGTCATAATCCTTCGCATGCACCGCGATGAAGGCAGCCGCGAGTCGAACACCCAGATTTGAGATTTTCGCGACATTATCTGCATAATCCGTTTTTTGGAAATTCGGATCATTGACTTCCTTCTGAATTACAGTTTTCCAATCGAAATTAGGAAATGCTTTATCAAGCTCATCGAAAAGCAAAGAAGGAGAGGGCAAGCTACCACTGCTTTGATACTGTTCCGCAGTAGTCCCCGACGGTGTCGGGCTTTGTGCCTTAATAGTACCAACGAACGCTATCAGGACCGAAGCACAAAGTCCGGCCCGCCAGAGTGAGTGAGGAATTTTCGCCATAGGTGCACGTATTAGTCGGTTCTGAGCTATCAGATTGCGGAAAAAATGCGAGCACGAAGCACATCCGGGATAGACAGCGGTCGCCGAAAATGCCGAATTAACGTAAAAACCACGATTTCCTGCACTTTTCTCGTTGACAGGCCGGTCGGTTTTTATCGGGCAAACCGCGAAAGGACACTTACGGAGAGGAGCTATTCGTGTCGATTCCTGGCTAACCACACGAACCGATCCTTGCGCTGCTCCGGTCAAAGGCGGTTCGAGTCGACTGCTCCGGAAGACGCCAACACAGAATTGCAAACCGCGAATTGACGCTAATTGACACGAATGAAGAGGACTTATTCGTGTCCATTCGTGTCTATTCGCGGTTATTTATGGTGTGGCCAATTCGAAGACTTGTAACTGCCGATGGAGCAGCCTTCCGCGCGCTGCGATTGGAAGCTCTCCAGACCTATCCAGACGCATTCGGTTCCACCTACGAAGACGAGGTTGCACGGCCGCTAAGCTCTTTTATCCAACAACTAGAGAAGAACGTCGTCCTGGGTGGATTTGATCACGGTGAACTCGCCGGGATGATCGGCTTCTATCGGCAATCGGGTCCAAAAGATAGACACAAGGGCGTCATCTGGGGTATGTACGTCAAACCCCGTTTACACGGCGGCGGATTGGCTTCCGCGCTATTGGACTCAGCCATCGAATTAGGCAAGACGCAGGTCGAACAAATTCAACTCACTGTTGTAACAACTAATCAACGCGCCGTTCGCCTGTACGAGGCTTCGGGATTCCGTGGTTATGGAATAGAAAAAAATGCTTTGAAAAGCGGTGAACGTTATTTTGACGAATTGCTGATGGTTCGATTTTTGACCTGAAAAAGCTTGGTTTTTCGAAATTTACAATCTTCCCGGAACTTGCTAGTTCAGCTGGTTTGAGAGAGGTAGGCGCAGAATCCGCGGTGGGTGCGAACTTCTACTATCGGCGAGCGCGAAGGAATTGCGATACCATTTGAAAAATGTCGGATACCGATTGTAGGCCAGCAACAGATAAAACCAGGCCGGTGCATGGATTCCGGCGGATCGATGCGCTTGCCGGTAAATGGATCGCGCGTTTGACATTAAGCGCTGGTTGTTTCCTTACGACGTTAGTCTCTTCGATCGGAGCCGAATGGGTTCAAATCAACAGCAACCAAAACCTAATTGTTTACGCTAAGGATCGACCTGGCAGCTCAATAAAGGAACTTCGGGCAGTGGGACTTGTCGATGCGCCGAGTTGGGTAATCCTCAATCTTCTGGATGAAGTTGCCGATTATCCGGATTTCATGCCCTATACGACGAAGGCGCAACTGATCGAACGCAGAACGCACGAGATAATTATATATTTTCGTTGGGATCCACCGCTGATCGGCGCACGCGACGTGACGGTTGCCGTTACTCAAAGCTCCACTAAGCGTGCAGATGGCAAGACTAACTATCAGCTGCATTGGGAGCCGATGAGCACGGCCGGTCCGGCCCCTTCCCCTGGAGTCACCCGAATTACGCTCGACGAAGGTTCATGGAAGCTCGAGCCAACCGAAGATGGAAGAAAGACCACCGTTATCTACGATCTTTTTACCGATGGCGGAGGAGGCTTACCTGCATTCGTTATTAATATGGCGAATAGGCAGAGCGTGAATGACCTCTTCCAAGCGATCCGCAAGCAGGTGACATTACCAAAATATTCGCAAAAAAGCCCGACGGATTGAGTCGCGGACGGAGACCGCAGATAGATTTCACGCTTGCCGATCGGGTTCAATCGAACGCCTCGAGATCCCCCAACCGTTCGGTCAGGGCGCAGGCCGGACTCCTGTATCTCTCACTCCGCGCGGTCGAGCGCGGCGAGACGATCCAGCAGATCGTCGTAACTTTTCGCATCGCGGATCGTCGCATTCAAACGTTCGACGCCCTCTTCGCGGGAAGCGTGATTGAACGACACACGATACTGGTAAGCATCCTGACCAAAAACCACTTCATCCCAGTGGATAGATTGTATTTGCGGATTGAATCGCGCAACCGCTCGACCTCGGAAATAGGCACGGGTTGTCTCCGGCGGATTAAATACCGCATTCTTAATTTCGTCCTCCGACAAGATCCTGCGCATCTGATCCTGCCGCACGAGCTCGGCATGTAAACCCTGGTCCCAGGAGATGTTGTGGTACTCGAGATCAATCGACTGTAACCAC
>DATNNZ010000283.1:0-3246 GCA_035601575.1 Chthoniobacterales bacterium | reverse complement strand
GGAATCAAGCCGGAGGATTTCAACAGTTATGGCAGTCGGCGCGGCAATGATCTGGTGATGACCCGCGGCACGTTCGCCAACGTGCGCATCAAAAACCTGATGGTGCCGGGAACGGAAGGTGGCGTAACGAAATATTATGGTTCTTCCACGGGACCAGCGGCCTCTACATCGGGCGACCAGATGTCGATCTATGACGCGGCGATGAAGTACCAAAAAGACAACGTGCCGCTGGTCATTCTGGCTGGGCACGAATATGGGACTGGTTCATCGCGCGATTGGGCGGCGAAAGGAACACGATTGCTCGGGGTGAAAGCAGTAATTGCGGCGAGCTTCGAGCGCATTCATCGATCGAATCTTGTCGGAATGGGCGTGCTGCCGTTGCAATTTTCCGAAGGCACGAATGGGCAGACGTTGAATTTGGATGGCTCGGAAATATTCTCGATCACCGGTTTGTCCGACTCAATCGAGCCCGGCAAGACGGTGACGCTGGAACTCCGACGGAGAAACGGCGAACGCGATTCAGTTCCCGTTAGATTGCGAATCGATACCCCAATCGAAATCGATTACTACCGTCACGGCGGAATTCTGCAGTTCGTCTTGCGGCAGTTGCTGGCGAAGGCTTAAATCGAGCAACGCAACCCCGCAAATAACCTGAGACGTATGAAAAAGCTGCGCGTGGCAGTATTGTACGGCGGCCGATCAGGAGAACATGAAGTTTCGCTTCAATCAGCTGCGTCGGTCATTAACTACCTGGATCGTGATCGCTTTGAAATCGTGCCGGTGGCGATTGACAAACAGGGCCGCTGGCATCTCAACGACGTTTCTCTGATTCAGGGGAGAAAATCTCTGCCCGTTTTCAAAGACGCGCCTAGAATCGTCCTTCCGCCGGACTCGGCAGCCAAGAGTGCCCTGATTCCGCTAGGCGGGAGCGGACAAGCAAAGTCGATCGATGTGGTTTTCCCTGTCATCCATGGGCCTCTTTGCGAAGACGGAACAATCCAGGGGTTACTTGAGCTGGCAGATGTTCCATACGTTGGATGCGGAGTGCTCGCATCCGCAGTGGCGATGGACAAAGAGGTGGCAAAACGCCTGGCCCGCGATGCTGGACTTCCGATTGTGTCTTATGTGTCGTTGCGGCAAGAGCACTGGAGGAAAGAAAAACGGCAGCTAGCAGAACGGGTTGAGAAGGACCTTGGGTATCCGGTCTTCGTCAAACCGGCGAATCTCGGATCGAGCGTTGGCGTGCAAAAGGTCAAAGAAGCCGGTGACCTAACTGCGGCTCTCGAAAATGCCTTTCAGTACGACGTGAAAGTCCTTGTCGAAGTCGCCGTAGATGCGCGCGAGATTGAACTTTCGGTGTTGGAAAATCCGGATTCAGGAGCCGATCCATTGGTTAGCGTTCCGGGCGAGATCGAAGCGAACCACGAATTCTATTCTTATGAGGCAAAGTATCTCGATGAAAAGGGCGCCGCACTGATTATCCCAGCGAAGCTCGATGGCGACCGGATCCGACGCGTGCAGGACATCGCGAGAAAAGCTTTTTTAGCCATGGAATGCGAAGGGATGGCTCGGGTGGACCTGTTGCTCGACCGAACGAGCGACAAACTTTTTTTCAATGAGCTGAACACGATCCCGGGCTTCACTTCGATCAGTATGTATCCAAAGTTGTGGGAAGCCTCCGGGATTGGCTATACCGAGCTTTTGTCGAGGCTGGTGGATCTTGCAATTTCGCGGCACAAAAGAAAGAAAGCGCTTGTAAGAGAGTTTCATATTTAGAAAAAAGGTTCGACGGCTTCCGTCATCCCGAGCGATAGCCGAGGGATCCCGATGAAATTACCTTAAAGGTTCCGCAACAGGATCCCTCGGCTGCTTCTACTCGTCCGGCAGTACCCGATAGCGGACCGCAATTCTTTCGGATTCGGGCACCGGACTAAGATCGGCGCGTTCCGTGGCCGTTATCCAATCCGACCACGCTTCGTCTCCCATGCGCGGCTTCGCCAGTAGCTTGAGCTTGATAAATTGACCTGCGCCGCCCTCGCCCTCGATTGAAACGAAAAGATCCCGATTGAAAGTTTGGGAGAGTAACGACGCTTTACCGGGAACGAAGACGTAGCCATCGCGCGTCGCAATCTTATCATAATCAAGCTCGGCGTAGCGATTATCGCGGTTATTAGCGTAAAGACTTGCGTGCAACGTTTGCTCGCGTGGTTGAGGCGGCAACTTTAGCGTCGGCGGAATCTTAAGTTCGAACTCGATCGCGAGCGATCTACCATCGAGCTTGGGTGGATGATCGGCCGCAAGATAAAGAATACCGGAAACAACTGCGGCAAGTCCGATCGCAATTCCAAGTGCAATCCCCTGCGCTTTGGCAAATCCGCCGAATCCCGTTCCACGACTCCGCAGAGCGACGATCAATCCGATGATGAAGCCCACAATGAGACCAAGCGGCGCCAGCGCAAAAAGGATCAGCATCCCGCGCCCACCCTCGAAATTGGAAACGTGATAGAGTTCGGTCAAATACAAGGAAGCCACGACCGAAAGAATTCCGCCGGCGACCGCAGTGAGGAACGCGATCGCGATGACGCGCAACGCTCTCATTTTAGACGGGGCTCAGGATCATAATTACGAAGGCTGCGTCTGACCGGTTGAATGATGTTGGGCGGTCGCTTCGGATCCTGCTGGAGCTATCGGGCGGTTGTAGTATTCGGAATACTGGTAGTAGTAATATTCCGGCAATGAGGTATCGACAAAGTTTAGGATTACTCCGGGCACGTTGACCTGGCGGCTGTAAAGTAGTTCAAGGGCCTTCTTGGCCAGCCGGGCCGAAGTATGAGAGAGGCGGACGACCAGGAGAGTGGCGTCAATCTTGGGAGCGAGGCTGGTAGTATCATCGGCAGCAAGCACGGGCGAACTGTCGATGATGATGTAGTCGTAGTGATGATAGATATCCTTCAGGAATTGATCGGTGGAATCGCGAAGCAAGTGTTCACTCGGCTGGGGCAGGGTTTTGCCACGCGTCAACAGAAACAGGCTGGGATACGCCGTTGCCACGACAACCTCCTGCCACGGTACTTCCTGCTGTAATACCTCCGAAAAACCAAGACGCGAATCACTGCCGAATTGTTCGCGCAAGGCGCCCCGGCGCAAATCGCCATCGATCAAAAGAATACGCGCGCCGGAAAGGGCCAGGGCGATGGCGAGGTTGGCCGAGACTGTGGACTTCCCTTCGTTTGGGACCGCGCTGGT
>DATNNZ010000282.1:0-2330 GCA_035601575.1 Chthoniobacterales bacterium | reverse complement strand
CGCAACCTGTAACGTCTTACCACCACGACCATCCTGTCCCGATGAATCGCGCAATGTAACCGTCCCAGCGGGCTAAATGATTGCGTCGAGGCAGATCAACGGACACAAAGCCAGGACCGACAAATCGATTATTTGAGGTGTCGTAGATCTGGATGCCGGTGAGGTTGAGATTGGAGTACGTATTTCTGCCATGCGCAAAGAATTCGGTTGCCGTCTCAGAATTAATCAGCTTTGGCCACAGATCCAGCACATCGCCAGATAAAATTGCGCCGCCCTCGACCGCCAGGTAACGGGTGTTGGCTCCGTACTGGGCTTTGTGCTTGTTCCAATAGGTTTGGACACGTTTTTCTGCGACTCGCACGTCGTTTGGGGTGGGTGAAAAGGTATCCAGTGCGAAATTGCGTTGATCGATAGATTCAGCTTTTCCAGCCACAACCCAGAACAAAATACATGTCAAAGTTAATAGGCGTTTCATCACAAGCAAACGAAGTGGTGCTATAACCATGGAGATCAGACAGTCCTCGTTATATATCGGCCAGCGCGGAATTAAATCAGTCGCCCAACCTGTTCCATCTCACCCGCTTCGAGCACGCTGGGATCGTTATTTTCTGGTTTATTGATCCGTTTGGAGATCGGTCTTGCGGTCATTTCTTTCGCTGCGAACGGTCGCAAGATTTCTTTTCCGGACTCTCCTGAAAGCCATTGTTCGTGGGTTTCCGGAGGTAGGATGATCGGCATCCGGTTATGGATGTGGGCGACCAACTCATTTGGTTCGCCGGTGATGATCACGCAGGTTCGTAGCCACTCTTTTGTGCCCGTCTGAACGAATCGACGGTAAGAGCTAGTCGCTGAGTTCATTGCCGGGGTGCGATACCTTTCTCAAATTAATACATCTGCGGTGAGCCGGTAAAGGCGTGGAATTCAGCCTTAGCACGCTGGTAGTAGGAAGCGCTATAGCTTCAGATGCCACAAGACGGATCGTCGAACTTTATGATTTCAGAGTCGAAGCTGCGCCTTCTGATTTTGTTTCCACCACGCGCCTGACTCTTCAATGATCGCCGGGTCGATCCCCGGCTTCTTGCTTTCCGGGGGCCACTCTTCTCGCTCCTTCTTCTTGGGTCAGGTGACGTTTTTTGCAACCCTCGTTCTGAATTTTTCGTTTGGCTTACAAAATGGAGATCCCATTCCATCATTGGGAAATATGGCTCCATTTTCGGAATAGGTCAGCACGGCGAATTTTGCCATCTCCCTGCGATAAGCACCTCCACAACAAGCACTTATATTACACCGATTCAGCATGGCACGATGGATGCTACCTCAATTGGAGCCACCCATCACCAATTTTATGAAAACTATTTCGATGCCTCTTCCAGCTCCCATTTGTGTCGCCATTTACCATTCTGCCTAGCCGGGCCGCACCCTCCGTCATCTTAGATGAGGGATATCGCCTAAGTCGCACTGGTCAAAGTTTCTTTCGCCCCATTCGAACTTTTCTTTCCGGTTTGGTTGATAGTTCCGCCTTCCAAGATGTTTCCTCAGGTCGAGAAGTTTCGATCATCTTCACTTCGAACGGTCCGCTGCTTTGTCGGTGGGAGTCGAATAACGAGCAGCCGACTGCCCGATAAATCGCCGGTCGCAAATCCCAAAAAATCCCAGAGAAAACTCAGTGGGTTCAGCCAAGGCTGGTGTGCGAAGTGGCGTTCGCGGAATGGACGGAAGACGGAGAGCTGCGCCAGACAACCTTTCTCGGGTGGCGAGACGACAAAAGCGCAAAGGAAGTGGCGCTGTAGATTACAGTGATCGGATACGATTGAATGAGTCACTGCCTTCCAAAATCAGTGTTCCGGAGCGGTACTCGGTCACGGGACTCCTGCTCTTTTCGGACGAAGCCTGCAACTTATCGAACTGGAGCAGGGTTTTAGGCTTGACGCTCCGTCAGTTGCTCCAATCGAAGGCGTTCAACTGCGCATAGGAGTTCTTAAGCTCAAAAGTGAACTTGCCCCCTGCGTCGACACGACAATGCACGGTGTTACCCATCTCGGCTTCCTTGTATTCGAAGCCATCGGGCAATGAGATGCGTGCTCTGTGTTCCTCGCCGGTAACCGGTTTTTTGATCGGCTCAATCTTGGTCTCGCCAATGCCCGGGATCTGAATTGTCGCTAGCCGCTTCTCGCGATCAGGGTTGAGCGTAACCGGGGCGAAGACCGCCTCCATCAGATTCGGGCAGACGGCAGCGAAGATCTCCCAGTACGGCCCACCATGTTGACCGCTGTCGAGAGCGATCAGCGCCTCACGCTGCTCCTTGGTGGC
The DNA here is from genome assembly GCA_035601575.1 of Chthoniobacterales bacterium. GTDB lineage: Bacteria > Verrucomicrobiota > Verrucomicrobiia > Chthoniobacterales > JAFAMB01 > DASTDH01. The sequence goes on along the minus strand of DATNNZ010000282.1, from coordinate 20 downwards.
CTGTTCATCGACGATCGTGC
>DATNNZ010000281.1:0-9642 GCA_035601575.1 Chthoniobacterales bacterium | reverse complement strand
GCGGTTTGCGCATATCCTGGCATCGTGTTGATACAGCTTCGGGCGTTCCTGATTGCCCTGGAGGAAGGGAGTCTTAACCGTGCTGCCGTTCGGTTGCGGATGTCGCAATCCGCGCTTTCTCGGCAGATGCAAACACTCGAAGACGAGGTCGGCGGAGCATTGCTCGAACGCACGACCGCCGGCGTTCGTCCGACCGCCGCCGGACAGGCGTTAGCAACCTCATTACCAAGTGTCCTGGCCGATTACGATGCCGCGATGGCCGAAGCTCGCCGGCTCGCTCGCGGTCAGCGTGATCTTATCCGAGTGGGTTACCTCGGTTCCGCTGCCCAGATCTTTCTGGATCCCGCCCTCTCCGCTTTGCGCCACAGCCATCCCGAAGTGAAGGTCAAGCTGTTGGACCTTTCACCTGGAGAGCAGATCGCTGCGCTGCGAAAAGGAGAAATCGATCTCGCTCTGATCGGACAAGAAGGCGCCCTGCTTTCCAGCGAGTTTTACACCCGCAAGCTAACGACATTGCCGGTAGTGGCGGTTATGCCTGCCGATCATCCATTGGCCTCGAGAAAACGCATTTCGCTCAAGGAGTTGCGCGGTGAACGCTTCATCAGCTCGCCCGAAAAAGACGTGCCAGGGCGAGACCGCTGGATCATTCAACTCTGCCGCCCAGCTGGATTCCGGCCAAAATTCGTGCAGGAAGCGGCCAGTCTTTCGCAGGGGTTTACCCTGATTGGGAGCGAAGGAGCGGTCACATTGCTCCCTGCTTATCTGAAAAGTTTTCCCGCGGCCGGCGTTGCGATGGTGCAGCTCTCGGATATCAAAGCCACCTGGGATTTTCTCGTTGTCTGGCAACGTGGCCGTACCGCGAATTCGGTGCGCGCGCTGCTTGACGCACTAGCGGCGACCGCGAAATCGTGTGAACCAATATCACGCGAAACCCGCTGAACAGTCACACGCTCCGCCGCTCTTCGAACAAAGCATCCACGGCGCGCGCAAACGCAGTTTCGGGCGGACCTTTAGGGCTGACCCGTTTAGCTGCGTTGATGGCCGCTTGACTTCCATGGCTCATAGCTATGCCCATTCCCGCCCAGGCAAGCATCTGTACATCGTTCTCGCCGTCACCGAAGGCCAAGACCTGGTCAGGGCGCACGCCTAATTCTGCAGCGACTTTGGCCAGAGCGGTCGCTTTATTAATTCCGCGCGGCATAAACTCGAGGTTCTCCCGCTCGGTCGAAAGGATATCCACCTTTTCGCCATAATGTGCGGACATTTCCGGGCGAGTCTGGTTTAGGATTTCCGGATCTCCGTACCAGACAATCTTGAGCGCCCGACGGCCATCGAGTTGCTCCAGATTGGGCAATATCTCCGCCCTTTCGCCAACCCGCTCCTCGTAAAGATCTACCCACTTGTTATTCCGCGCCGCCACGTACAGGTGGTCAAGATGATAGTAGATAGTCTGGATATCGCGTTTTTCTGCTTCGCCGATGATCTGGCGCGTCACGCTTTGTGGTAGAAAATGCGCTTCGATCACATTGCCGCTTTCGCCGTCTCTGATCAGGCCACCTTGACATGCGATGATCGGTCCACTGAGTCGAAGCTGCCGCTGAAACCGCACACTATTCTGGTGGCGACGGCCAGATGCGATGATGACCGTTACCCCGTTTTGGTGTAGCCGGTCAACCGCAGCGATATTCTCCGGGCTGATGGTCTTATCGGGCCCAAGCAACGTGCCATCGAGATCGATCGCGGCTAATCGGAACGGGAACGCGGTCGTCCCTCTGGTGTCGTGTTGAGTGTTGTCCATACGAAGGAAGTCTGGGGCTATCCTAGGTTTTCGATGCGGAAGGTCAACGGCTCTCGCCTAGCCCATTCGAGTAAGAAATAAAACGTTCTTTCCGCCGACAGCGACGTTAAGCCCTCACGGTAACATTGCCAACGTTGGTGGATTTAGCCGAAAGCGCAGAGTTGCTGGGAGACTCGACGGCGTGACGGCTTTTTTTGGGATTGGATGCCTATTTCTGATGGTCCTCGCGTCATCGCGGTAGTCTTCCCCGCTGCACCTGTGTTATTTTACCGGTTGCTGCTGCAATTGCCGTTTGCGGAGCAGCGTAATGAAAAAGCGCTTTTCCTTATCTGCTAGCCAACAATCACTCAAAGAAAGTTCTCTATGCCAACTTCGAGCAAAGTTAAGGTTCCCGCCGGACTTGGCGGCATGGATCTGCTGGACACGCCAATCTGGAATAAAGGAACGGCGTTCGACGATGATGAGCGAGCCACTTTTGGTCTGCACGGGTTGTTGCCGCCGAGTGTCGAGTCACTCGAGCAACAGGTCGGTCGCGCTTATGAAGCTTTTAAAGCCAAAGAAACAGATCTCGAGCGCCACATCTATTTGCGGCAGTTACAAGATACTAATGAGACCCTCTTCTACCGGTTGATGCTTGATCATGTTGAGGAAATGATGCCGATCGTCTACACTCCGACGGTCGGCCTCGCCTGCCAGCAATTCAGTCATATCTATCGGCGGCCGCGTGGCCTCATCGTTTCCTATCCCTTGCGCGACTCAATCGCCGAAATCTTGCGCAATCGTCCGAACCCGGAAGTAGACGTCATCGTCGTTACCGATGGTGAACGCATCCTTGGACTGGGGGATCAAGGAGTAGGTGGTCTCGGTATCCCAATTGGCAAGCTCTCGCTTTACTCCTTGATCGGAGGAATTCATCCGTCGCGGACACTCCCGATTATTCTGGATGTCGGCACGAACAATCATCCTAAATTGAACGACCCGGAATATCTCGGCTGGCGCCATGAAAGAGTAACCGGGCGGGAGTATCTTGATTTTGTCGACCGCTTCGTGCAGGCGGTAAAAAAGGAGCTCCCGCAGACCTGTCTACAGTGGGAGGATTTTGCCACGCCTAATGCTCGTCCGTTGTTGGTACGGTACCAGAACCAACTTCTGACCTTTAACGATGACGTCCAGGGAACCGCCGCGGTAGTTCTGGGATGCATCGCCGGTGCTTCCAAGGTTGCGGGAAAAAATATTAAGGAGCATCAGATAGTTTTCGTCGGCGCTGGTTCGGCTGCCATTGGCGTTGCCGATTACCTCCGCGCCGCGATGGTTGAAGAAGGTCTTTCGGAACAGGAAGCGCTCGCTCGCTTTTGGATCGTCGACAAAGATGGATTAATAGATAGCGATCGCCGAGACCTCTCGGATGAGCAGAAAATCTACGCCCGATCGCCCGAAGAAATCTCAAATTGGCCACGCAATCAGAAGGGTCAGATCAGTTTGGCCGAAGTAATCGGCAAAGTCGACACAACCGCGCTGATTGGTTTGTCCACCGTGAAAGGAATCTTCAGCGAGCAGATTGTTCGCGAAATGGCCAAAAAAACCGATCGGCCAATTATCTTTCCGCTATCAAATCCGACCAGCCGTTCCGAAGCGGAACCTTCCGACCTCATCACCTGGACGGAAGGTCGGGCTCTGGTCGCGACTGGATCACCTTTTGCGCCGGTTAAATACGACGGAAAAACCATTGAGATCGCTCAATGCAACAACGTGTTCATTTTTCCGGCGGTCGGCCTGGGAGTCGTCGGTTCACGTGCCCGCAGAGTTACCGACAAAATGCTGCTCGCCGCGGCCAAAACCCTCGGGAATCATTCACCGGCATTGCAAGATCCTACCAGCTCTCTGCTGCCGAGAGTGAAAACTATCCGAGAAGTTGCTTTCGATATTGCCTATTCGGTTGGACAAAAGGCTCAAGAAGAAGGGCTAGCTCCCAAATCGGAACCGGAGGCGCTACGTAAAAAGTTGGGAGAGAGTCGATGGTTTCCGGAATACGTACCGTACGAGAAGTGAATGAAATGCGCATTGCGGAACGGGCGTTCGGGAATCCTAGGTACTCTCCATGACTCAGCTTCCTGCGGTTAGAACCTTCCGGTGAGTCGCAAACGCTCTCGGCCGTACGGCCATAGAATTTTTACTCTGGGAGACCCACTCGAAGAGCCAAGCGAGCAGGAAGGCTGAAAGTAATTGACAAAGCACGAGGACAGAGGCTATCGGCTCTCGGTCTTTGAGTGGTTCGACCAGACCAATCAATAAAACCGAAAGACAAATTTGGCAGCAAAAGACCGGAAGCATATGCCGACCAATCAGTGCCAATGGGCGAAGGGGAGCTTGTCGACATTCAAACCGTTTCAGCAATTTAGAGATAAGCCAACCAGTCGCAAAAAAGTTAATGAGCCGGAGTGGTCCGAGGTGCCATTTGTCAAGCAACCAAGTTTGGTTAGTTAAATCCGCCCCCAGGTAGATCGATCCCCATCGCCAGCCGAGAAATGCAATGACCAGCGCCAGCAAGACGCGCTGAAGCGAGCTGGGTAGATGAGTAACCACGGCGCCGCCTTGAAAGCGCTGACCAAAGAATAGACCACTGATCCAAAGGAGCTGCCAAGCGAGGATATCAAATGGTCCAAGTTCTACATAAGGAATGCCTCTGGAAGCAGTTACTAACAAGTCTCTCACTCGCGTCTGCGAGATAAGCCACACGGCAAGACTCGTATAAATTACGGCTTTCCATCCCCACCGCTTCGCCGCTAAGAATGCCAACGGTGTTAACAACGAAAACCAGATATACATTGGGAGGATGTCCATCAACGGCGGCCGAAACAACAGAATAGCAGACCCAACGAGTCCTGCCGCCGGATTTTTCAAATACTGATCGAGCAAATCGCCAACTCCCGCAAACTCACCCAAGAAAAAGCTGCCAATAACAAAGGCAAAAGAAACTGTCAGCAAATGCGCGCGATAAATGCGCAACGCTCGACTCACCGTAGCTGACCGGGCCGCGGCAAACCCTAACTCATCGGCACGCCGGCGAAAAAGCATGCCGGCCAAAAACGCTGAAACAAACACGAAACCTTCGGCGGTCGAGAAAAAGCCGATCGGCTGATCGGTAAAAAACCGAAGCTGCGATGGCGAATGATCAACGATCATCATCAACAAGAAGATGCCTCGGAGGATGTCGAATATGATTAGTCGTTTCATTCGGAAGCGTTTCTTTAGATTGACAGCTCCTACCCCATCCAGATAATCAAACCGTCAGATGCGTCATCAGGATTCCCAATATCCGCAAGCGCCCGGCTTTCGGCGGGCGCTTCGAAGGCCAGAGGTAATCGCGGCTTCAGTACTCAAAGAAGAAAACTATCATCGAACGAAGATAGCTCTATTGTTCAGAATAGTGTTTGTTTCTGACTCCCTGAGGATGATTAATTTATAGCTCGGACGAGTCGAAAACAAATATCCCTTCAGATCCTGGAAATGAAGTTGCTCCAGGATACAATTCCCAGACCTCGGTTCCTGTTCTAACCAAAGACATACAGGGAATCTAAGGCCGGACGAATGAAAGAAACAAAGATCGCATCGGATTGGCTCGAGGAAGCGAGATGTTAGTCGTCGCAAAGAATTGTCAGACGCGTCGGTCTTAGGATCGATTCAGCAAAGAATTAGCAGCCATGGTTCTAAATATCCCGACATCAATGATTATCCCGGAAATCCTGGAACACTTAGAAGACGCCGACTTCCAGGATTTTCTTACCGCCGCCTTTATCGAGACCGCAAGCCAGCTCCCGGCGGAGCATCTGGACGCCAGAAATGGCGATGCGTCCGCCGTTGGTTGTGCCGATATCTGGATGGTCGAGATCACGGAGCGAACTGGGAAAGTTTGGAAAGGCAGGTTCCAGGTTGAATTTGCTGAAGAACCCAATGGCAACTCTAACGGCGTGCCCAGGACAGAAAACCGCTACGGAGAATTGCGCTTCGCTCTCGACACGGAGAGCGCCGCGATCGTCCTCAAGACAGAAACAGCGAAGTGAAATTAGAATCTGCTGCAGCGCTTCTGGTACACTCACGCAAAAGGTGATCAGGTCTTACCGCTGAGCACAGGCGTTTTTTGGTATGGCCGATAGAGAAAGGTAAGAGCGTATTTTGTGGACGTACTCTTTTCTCCCGCATCCAGTTCGCATCCACGATAGGATTATCGTTGGAAATTTACATCAGAATCGGGATGTTTCCGGCGATCATAGCTGCATCGGCTAAGACGATTGCGGCGAGGTTTTTTGCGTGGTAACGAACAAAGAAGAGTGAAACAAGAAAAATATGGCAGGAATACCTCGGCTTATACTTTTGGTCGGAACCGCTGTTTCTCTGGGAGCGTGTACCAGCGAGCAGGTGCCGCTGTCGTTGTCGCACCCGATGGATCACAGTAACGCTGCGATCGTCAGAAGGGTCCAGATTGCCCTACGCGATCGTGGCTACTACGCTGGCGTCGTCGATGGGTATCTCGGCCAAGATACGGCGTTCGGAATACAGACGTTCCAGGTCGACCAATGCCAGAGAGTGAAACCAGTTGTCGACCGATCTCTTCTGGTCTCGCTGGGATTAGCGAATGATTAGTAAAAGGATCAAGCCAAGAAAAGGAATGAGAACTATTTTATCGCTTCGGTTGCCGCTGGCTCTGATAGTATTTGGACTGACCGCTTCGGTTGGTTTTTGTGGAACTGGGGTTCCCGTCGGTACTTCCGGGCCTCTTACAGCGTTTCGAGTGAAGGCTCTTCTCGGATGGGCATTTCAAATCCGAAATGATTCCGCTGCCAGAGAAAGGGCCCTCTATGCCGTCAACGGAAGGCCCGACCTGAAATTTGTTCCCGCTCATGGCACCATTAAAACCGGGTATGTCTTGGGTAGAGAGATTCCTAGTTTCAAGTTCGCGCCCCCAGTTCGATGAAGAGCGAGAGCTTTTCCTTTCTCAATACTCCATTGTTCCCGCGTGAGCGAGTCAGCAGATGAGGCTACTCTGAGATTCTATGGCAAAGAGGCCGAACGCCATTCGATGGCGCGGTCCAATTCCGCAATTGACGCTACTCCGACCAGAGCCATAGCATACTCGAATTCCGTACGTAAGAGACGCAGACAATGGGCGACTCCTTCAGATCCGCCAATACTCAGTGCGTAGATATAGGAACGCCCGATCAATACGGCGGTAGCACCGCGAGCGAGACTTTTCAGGACGTCAGTGCCTCGACGAATGCCTCCGTCGACGAGAACAGGAATTCTACCGGCGACGCGTTCAGTGATGCCTGGGAGAGCCTCGATTGTCGGTAGTACGGTGTCCAGATTTCTCGCTCCATGGTTGGAAACGACAATCCCGTCAACCTGGTGATGAAGAGCTTCCTCCGCGTCTTCCGGATGGAGGATGCCCTTGAGCACAAGTTTCATTTTCGTAATTGACCGCAGCCAGTCAATATCTGGCCAGGTGACATTCGAGTACGCGCCAAAATCCGGGGTATTTCCTGCCCGGTGAAGCTGCCCGAGACTGTGCGGGAGTTTCAGTTCCGGGGGCAATCTAAAGTCAGCGCGGAGCTGGCGCGTTCGGACGCCAAGCACCGGCGTATCAACAGTAACGCATAGAGCTTGGCAACCGGCCGTTTCCAGCCGCTCAATCAGCTCCTGGGTAAACGTTCGATCTTTCTGGAAGTAGAGCTGGAACCAGAGTGGAGCTTTTGCCACCGCGGCTAATTCCTCGATTGCGACAGTCGTGTTGGTACTGACAACCACCGGAGCGCCCATTGTCCCAGCCCCACGGACAGTCGCCAGTTCTCCTTCCGGATGCATCATGCGCTGATAGGCAACCGGCGCCAGTAGAACCGGTGCTGACAACTCGGTACCGAAAAGCGTGGTACTGGGGTTGACGGGAGTAACGCTGCGGAGCGCACGCGGCAAGAGAAAAATCTCTTCAAAGGCCGTTTGATTCGCTCGCAAGCTGATCTCGTCGCCGGCGCCACCGGCTACATATTCGTAAACCGGATGAGCCATCACTTGCCGTGCCGTCGATTCGAAATCGGCGAGGGTTAGAAAATCCGAAAGCGCGGGGCCAGAACTTCGTTCAGACAAAGAATCCATCCTTTACTAGTACGCTGGTTGCAGGAATCCAATCACAGATTCCGCGGTGCGGAAATTACCAGCTCGACTTGGTATACCCAGGAATTTGCGGAGGCGTTTTTTCACCCACAGCAATTCTTTCAGCTGGTTCCCGCGGTGAATACCGTACTGGCCGGTAGCGAGAAACAGTTGCCGGAGGTCCGCTGGCGTCTGTGGATTTTTCATTTCCTCGTATTCTTACAAAAGCGGTTTGCCATGATCGCACCGCGAATGAGCCTGGAGCCGGCAATTGATAGCCGATAGCCCTTTTGGCTCACACATCTTACGCGCTTTCGCTCGAAGATGTGTTTCGCCCTCCTATGGTGAGTGTCAAGCTACCGAAAAGCGAGGTTAGTGGTTTTTCATCTTTGTAGGGCAACGCAGTTGCCAAAATTTTTCAGGTTAGAAGTCGAGCGGGTTGCTCACTTTGAATCGCGTCTCCTCTTGGTGCTCAGTTGTCCGTTTGCTCAAGTGGGACAAGGCAGCCTCCTATCCGGCATGTCAGGTCTGACAGCGCATGATGCAAGATACGCATCGCTTCAAGAGGAACGAGCGCGCCCAACCTACCAACGGGTTTTAAGCACCCAAGGGCGAACACGGGCGCGCGCCGCTCCAAAGTCGAAAAGGGTTAAATCTTTGGTTGCTGGGTAACTAGGGGTTCCTCCCTCTTGCGCCGGCGCGGTGCCAAGGCGCCAGCTTTCTTACTGTTCCCCCCGAACCGGGGTTTGGGGCAGAGCCCCAAGTAAATGGCCGAAAACTTTCGGGGCACTTCGAAAATGCTTTAGCCCCCAATCATGACCAGGTTGAGTTCTTGCGCACTGACCCGTCCGGTTTGCAGCCGCCACAGATCGACCATGAGTTGTCGGCCGATGGCGACCACGGCTTTTTTCTTCAGCCCCCGGGTACTGCCCCGCAAGACTTCCTGCCATTTTTGGACCGGCCTATACTGGGGCTGGAATAGGATTATCCGCCAGACCATCTCGGTAATAACGCGGCGAATGGCTGGTACTCCCACTTTAGTAATCGAGCCCTGCCATTGGCGATCGCCGGTACTCCATTCACTGGGTACCATCCCGGCCAGACACCCGATCTTGCGCGGATTGCTGTAGCGGCCCCAATCGAGCACCTCACTTTGCAATTGGACCAGACTAGGCGCTCCGGCCCCTTTGGGCCGCGGACCGCTCCAGCGCTGAGCCAGAGCCACTTTGGCCCGCCGAATTTTTTCATCCAGTTTCCTCAGCAGATCGACCCAGGTCTCCAGTAGCTCCAACAACCACCCCGGTACCAGCTGGCTCAAACGGCTAAAGGCCTTGGGTCGCCACCAATTTGCCCAACTGCCAAAGCCCCGGCTCAGTAACAAGGCGTTACCCTTGGCTCCCAGCCGCTTGCGTTCCTCCACCAGTTGGTCGTGTTGGCGGCTTTGCAATCGTGCCTGTTCCTGTTCCTCGGTGGGTACTCGTGCCAGTTGCAGCGCTCGCTCGTTGCCATGGAGGTAATTGAACAAATTGCTGGTTAAAGTCCGGGTATCGATGGTGTTGTTCTTGCGCCGCTTCCTTTTCTGTTCACGGCTATCAGGCGCACAGACATAGCATCTCACCTCGCGTGCTTTCAGCGCCCGATAAAGCACATAACCCAATGGCCCGGCTTCGTAGACCACTACCACTTCCTCGGCTTGTTCC
>DATNNZ010000280.1:0-2931 GCA_035601575.1 Chthoniobacterales bacterium | reverse complement strand
CTACTTTCGATACCGACCCATTCGAGCCGCAGCCAGAAGGGCGCCATACGATCTTTCCCTTCTGGGTGACGGCGCCTGGGGCGCGGAAGTCAGGAGCCAACCCGCCTAAGGCGAATCAACGGCTAGACCCGACTTCTGGTACGCGCCGCGCCGGCTACGTAGAACTCCCTTACACGTTGCCCCAGGACTTCACGCTTTTCTTATTGCTCCGGGAGCAGACGGCTGACATCTGGCTACAAAAACTCGACTGGATTGCCAGGCACGGCGGGATGGCGCTCGTCAACGTGCATCCCGATTATTTATGCTTTGATGGAGCGACGCCAAACAGAATGGAATATCCGTCCGCTCATTACAAAGCGCTCCTGAAGTATGTGAGCGAGCACTACGCCGGCGTTTTCTGGAACACGACGCCAAGAAAAGTGGCCCAGTTTTTTGCTAATACGAGGAAGGTTCCCGCGGCTAGCGAAGCCTCATCTCTGCATTAACTTTCTCCGATGAATATCACGGTTTTCGGAATGGGGTACGTGGGTTGCGTCACAGCGGCGTGCCTGGCTGAGATGGGCCATATGGTGACCGGAGTTGATTTGCAAGAAACCAAGGTATCCCTCATTAACTCAGGAAGAAGCCCTATAATTGAGCCGGGCTTGGAAGACCTAATCCGCCGAGGAGTTGACGCAGGGCATTTGCAAGCTCTACGGGAAGCAAAAAAACTGGGGGATATTTCATTGGTCTGCGTTGGAACACCGAGCAATGAAAATGGAAGTTTAGGCCTTGGGCAAGTAGAGAGAGTTGTCGGGCAAATCGGTGAATTGTTGAGAAATTCCGATAAATTTCATGTTGTGGTCATCCGCAGTACGGTGCTGCCAGGAACGGTGGAGAATATCATTTTGCCATTACTTGAGCGCACGTCCGCTAAGCAGGCCGGAAAAGAGTTTGGCATCTGCATGAACCCTGAATTCATGCGAGAAACCACCGCAATTGATGATTTTTATCACCCGCCCTTTACCATAATTGGAGCCCGCGATGACCTTTCTGCTGATCGGCTTGCGGCCATCTATTCCAATTTAGAGTGCCCGATTGAGCGAATACCCATTCCAGTGGCTGAGATGATCAAGTATGCCTGTAACACATTTCACGCCGTGAAAGTATGTTTTGCGAATGAGATTGGCAATCTGAGTAAGCGCATGGGTATCGATAGCCATAAGGTGATGGAGATCTTCTGCAAAGACACCAAGCTGAACATCTCTCCCTATTATCTCAAGCCAGGATTTGCTTTCGGCGGCTCCTGTCTGCCAAAAGATCTGCGCGCCATTCTTCACAAAGCGAAGCAACTGGACGTGGAAACGCCAGTGTTAAATTCCGTCCTCGAAAATAATCGTAAACAGATTGAACTCGCTCTCAATCTGATCCGCCGAACAGGAAAGAATCGGATCGGAGTGTTGGGGCTCAGCTTTAAAACAGGTTCGGATGATATGCGAGAAAGTCCTATCGTGATGTTGATTGAGACCCTAATCGGGAAAGGGCATAAGGTGACCATCTACGACGAGGAAGTTGGCCTGGCGAAGCTGGTGGGCGCGAATAAGCGTTATATTGAAGAGACGATACCTCACATTTCATCTTTGATGGTTTCATCTCCAAGCGAAGTTATCAAGACCAGTGATGTTGTGGTTGTGAGCAAGAAAAATCCTCGAATTTACGACGCGATTGTCAAAGATGGGGATTCAAGAGTAATAATCGATCTCGTTCGGTTATATCCAGAATCTATAAGCCGGCCGGCTAATTACGAAGGTGTCTGTTGGTAGCATCCTGACAATGCAAGCCCTCGTCGGATTATGAGAGCATCTGCGGTCAGAATCCTCATGCTGGTGGAGAATCATTTCCCGCAGGATACACGTGTCAAGAATGAAGCTATTTTGCTCACAGAGTCCGGTTATCACGTCTCAGTGATCGCACTTCGAGAAAAAGGCCAGGTCATGACCGAAGTCGTCAACGGTGTTCAAGTTTACCGTCTACCACGGTTAGAACTATTTAAGAAAACCTCGCATGGAAACCTCAGTCGGGCAGGTCTGCTTTTCCTTAAACTGAAATCCTCTCTTGGTTATCTTTTTGAATACTGCTACTTCACGGCGGCTTGTTTGGTGGTTAGCTTTTATGTTTTCATCCGGCGTGGTTTTGACGTCATTCACGCTCACAATCCTCCCGATACCCTTTTTGTGGTGGCTCTACCTTTCAAGCTGCTTGGGAAAAAATTCATCTTCGATCACCACGATCTTTGTCCGGAACTTTACCGCTCTCGTTATCGAACTGGGGAAGGTTTCTTTACCCGATTACTGAGAGTGTTTGAATGGTGCAGCCTCAAGCTGGCGGACATCACGATCGCGACGAACGAATCCTATAAACAGGTGCAGATGGAGCGCGCGAAAAGAGATCCCCGGACCATTTTTATTGTGAGAAATGGGCCTGACAAGTTACGAATGGCCCCGGTTCAGCCCTCCTCTCGTCTGAAGGCAATGAACAAGTGCATTCTTTGCTACGTGGGCAGCCTTAATCCTCAGGATGGCGTTGATTACCTCCTTCGGTCCTTGCGCTACTTGTTGCACGATCTGAAGCGCTCGGATTTCCATTGTGTCATCATGGGTACGGGAGATTCATTGCAGGATTTACGCGATCTGGCTGGAACGTTGCAACTCAACGGTTGCGTTGAACTAACGGGCTTTGTTTCCGATGAAGATTTGCAGTCCAATCTGGCGGCCGCGGATATTTGCGTGGATCCCGATCCTTCCAGTCCTTTGAATGATGTATCTACCTGGATCAAGATCATGGAATATATGGCCTATGCAAAGCCCATCGTTTCTTTCGACCTTAAAGAAACGCGGTTTTCTGCCGGTAAGGCTGCTCTTTATGTTAAACCGAACGGCGAAGCCGAATTCG
>DATNNZ010000279.1:0-4077 GCA_035601575.1 Chthoniobacterales bacterium | reverse complement strand
CGAATGGACGAATGGGCGTGTCGGCGTAATGGGTGAGTGAGCGTGATGGGCGAAAGCGTGTGACCGGCGTATCGGCGTGAGGGGCGTAAGGGGCGTAAGGGCATGTCGGCTTCGTTTTCAGCGGCGAAGCCGCGCTTCAAGATAGCCTAGGGCGAAGCCCCATAAGCGCTAACTTGTTTGTTGCTATTATGGCCGAAAAATGATTACCTGAAGGGCGTGGAAGGCGATAACGCAGCTGGTGAGGATTGGGACCTGCTGGTTTCATTTTTTCCGGCCAAATGGAAGCAACTGGCGCGTTCCAGCGATGCACTCAAAGGCTTGCGTCAGGATAAATCCGCGGAAGGATACTTGCGGGTGCTGCTGCTGCACTTGGGCTGTGGCTTTTCAATGCGCGAAACGGTGGCGAGAGCAAAAGAGGCCCAATTGGCGCAATTATCGGATGTGGCACTACTGAAACGGCTGCGTAAGAGCAAGGAGTGCTTAATTCAACTTTGTTGCTCGCTGTTTGCCGAGAGAGGCATTAAGGCCCAGATAGCCAGCGACCAAGTGCTACGCTTAGTCGATTCGACCGTAGTGAAGGAACCGGGAAAGACCGGTAGTTTGTGGCGGATTCACTACAGTTTTCAATGGCCGACGATGGCTTGCGACTATTTCAAAATCACCCCGATCGAGGGGATCGGAAATGGCGAATCACTGCAACACTATCCGATTAAGCCGACGGAATACCTCTTGGCTGATCGGGGTTATTGCCAAGCCAGTGGGGTCCATTTTGTAGCCGAAAAAAGAGCTTACCTCACGGTACGTCTTAATCCCAACGGCATTCGCTTGCAAAGCGACTCTAGAAGAGCTTTTGGATTGCTCAAGCACCTAGCCTGACTTTCGCTACTGGGAGCTAAAGAGAGCTATTTTCTTTGCTCAAGTGGTCGGCCAAAGCGCATGAATAGAGGGCTGAGTGGTTCAAAAGCGTTTGTAGTGTAGACCTGGCCTCTTCACGGCTGAAGAATTTTGGCTACAATCGGTTGCGGTCATGTTCTTGAAATGCAACTGGCGACGTAAAGACGGCAAAGAACACCGCTACTGGAGTATTGTGGAAAATCGCCGCTGTGCTGGCGAGCGAGTAGTCCAACGGCAGGTATTGTACTTGGGCGAAATCAACGACACCCAGCGGGAGGCATGGGTTCGTTCGATCGAAGTTTTCGACGAGGACACAGGGTGTCAGAAGAAGCTCAAGGTGTTTGCGCCAGACCGAGAGATTACCCAGAGCATGGCTGATGCGGTCCAGGTGCGACTGTCGGAGTTTGAGCTCCGGAGGCCCCGGCAGTGGGGAGCCTGTTGGCTGTTCTGTCGGTTGTGGGAGCACCTGGAGCTGCGCGAATTCTGGAGCCAAAAATTGGGCGCCAGTCGCGAGGGCACCGATTGGGAGCACGTACTGGAGGGGCTAGTGGCTTACCGGTTAATTGATCCGGGAAGTGAATGGCGCATGCATCGACAATGGTATGCCAATAGCGCGATGGGTGACCTCTTGGGCGAAGAGGATGCGTTGGCGGCTAAGGATACCCTTTATCGCTGTCTGGATTTATTATTGGAACACAAGCGGGCATTGTTCGAGCATTTGAGCCAACGCTGGCAGGATCTCTTCGGCGTGAAATTCGAGGTGCTGCTCTACGATCTAACCAGCACTTATTTTGAAAGCGATCCGCCTTTTGGCGAAGAGGACAAACGACAATTTGGTTATAGCCGGGACAAGCGTCCGGACTGTGTGCAGGTCGTTATTGGCTTGATCATCACCCCGGAAGGCTTTCCGCTTGGCTATGAAGTGTTGGCCGGCAACACCGCTGACAAAACCACGTTGCGCGATTTTCTCAAAAAGATCGAAACTCAGTATGGCCAAGCCGAGCGCATCTGGATGATGGACCGAGGGATCCCAACCGAAGAAGTGCTTGCCGAAATGCGTGCAGCCGAACCGAAAGTCTTCTACTTGGTTGGTACACCCAGAGGGCGATTGACTAAGCTGGAAACACAATTGCTGGAGCGACCATGGGAGCAGGTACGCGAGGGAGTGGAGGTCAAAGTGCTTGCTCAAGCGGAGGAACTTTACGTTCTAGCTAAAAGTCGAGAGCGCGTAAGCAAGGAGCGCGCAATGCGCCGCCGCCAACTTAAGTGGTTATGGAAACGTTTGGCTCAACTGCGGGAGATGAAACTCAAGCGCGATAGCCTTTTGCTCAAGCTCGGCGCCGCTCGTCAGCAAGCTCCCAGAGCTTGGCGCTTAGTCGAGGTGGAAGTGCCCACCAATGGATCAAAACTGACTTATCGCTTACGTAAAGAAGCTCTGCGTGCGGTACGCCGACGCGAAGGACACTATCTGTTGCGCACCAATCTCGCTCAACGTGAGCCGAGCAAAATCTGGGAATTTTACACTCTACTGACTCAGATCGAAGAGGCCTTTAAAAATCTCAAAGGCGATCTGGCTATCCGGCCCATCTTTCACCAAAAAGAGCCGCGAATTGAAGCCCATATCATGGTGGCCTTTTTAGCTTACTGTTTGCACGTTACTCTGCGGCATAAACTGCGTTATCACGCTCCAGGACTTACTCCGCGGGCCGTGTTGGAAAAATTTGCCACCATCCAGATGCTCGACGCCTGGTTTCCTACCACCGACGGCCGCTGGCTGATCTTTGCCCGCTATACCCAGCCCGAAAAAGACCATCGCCTACTGCTGGACAAACTCGATCTCCGATTACCTACTCAAAGTCCGCCACGCATTACTGCCCAGGGCAAACTCACTGCCCCTGACCGGCTCCTGTAGTGGAGACCTTTTGAAAGCCCCTCCTGATTTTGAGGCACTTACGAAGCTTCTACCCCTCCAGTAGCGAAAGACGGGCCGGCGTCGCCTATGCTCAAAAATCCGCGCCAGGCACAAAGATCTTATTCATTAAAGTTCCGCCGGGAAACGATAAGGTGTCGGTGGATACCACTCCTGAAGTTGAGGCCTGGTACCGACAACCAATCAAAGAAGAGGATCGCTAGCGATGGCAAGACGCGACTACTTTTACGATCCAGAAGCCCCGAAACCGAACTCAATTCGCCCAGCGACTGCTGTGGCCTTGTTCAATTCAAGCGGCGAGCTTTTGTTGTTGCACAGAAAGGACAACGATAAATGGACGATGCCGGGCGGCACATTGGATTTCGGAGAATCGTTGAGTTATTGCGCTATTCGGGAAGTACTTGAGGAGACCGGACTTCAGATTCGAATTACAGGTCTAATAGGCACATACACGGATCCCCACATCTTGATCGCCTATAGCGACGGCGAAGTCAGGCAAGAATTCACGTTCGTATATGCCGCCGAGATCGAATCCGGCGAGCTCAAAATTGACGATGAATCCAAAGAATCTGCTTGGGTGCCGCTTTCATTGGCAGTCGAGCTGCCACTGGCCGAATCGCAACGGCGCCGGCTAAAGGACGTTATGGAGTACCAGAAGCAGCGGCAGACCTTTTTGAGGTAACTCCGATGTCTCCGAGACATTTTGCGCATTGCTGTTGCTTTCGGGAGCAGAAATCGCGGAAGGCTCTGTATGCCTTGCTTGAACTCGACGCTTTGTGAGGGTAAACGGAAGGCCTTCTTGAAATTCAGAGGCGTTATGCTTGGGGGTGTTGCCAGCTCTTATAGACCGCCTCGAGACTGTAACCGTCGGGATCGAAGACGTTCGCAGCGTAATAACGGGGATCGTAATACATGCGCGCACCGGGCTTGCCGTTGTCAGTCGCGCCGCCCGCCATTGCCGCGTCATAGAACGCGTTCACCTCAGCCTCGCTCTTGGCGACAAAGCCTATATGCGCAGCCCTGGCATCCGCATCGCCCTGCCTGAGCCAGAAGAATACCCGACCATCGCGTCCGAAGCCCTTGAGGTCGGGATGCCCTTCAGGACCATCCTTGCCGTCGTAATCGACGGCATGCACGATGCCGAGCGGTTTGAGAGCCGTCTCGTAGAAGGCAATCGATCGATCGAGATCCTTGACGGTCATGAAGACGTGGTCGAGCAAGAGTTCACCTCATTTGTTAGCGGATTTCTACCG
>DATNNZ010000278.1:0-13114 GCA_035601575.1 Chthoniobacterales bacterium | reverse complement strand
CATCGGGGCGACGAAAGGGCTCTGACCATGCAGCAGACTTGGCCAGTGCGTCGCGCTCTGCCGCAAAAGCTTCTCGAACAGCGACGCTCCGAACGACTCTATCCCGACAAGCCCTTGGTTACTACCCAGCGTATCATTGACACCTTCTTTCCAATCGCGCTGGGCGGGACAGGATGTATCCCTGGACCGTTCGGCGCCGGAAAGACCGTCCTGCAGAATTTGATTTCGCGGCACTCCGCAGTCGACGTCGTTGTGGTGGTCGCCTGTGGTGAACGGGCCGGTGAGGTAGTCGAGACCATTTCCGAATTTCCGAAACTGGTGGATCCGAAGACGGGTGGCTCGCTGATGGAGCGCACCATCATCATCTGCAACACCTCGTCGATGCCGGTGGCAGCAAGGGAGGCCTCTATCTATACGGGCATCACACTGGGGGAATACTACCGGCAGATGGGATATGACGTCTTGCTCATCGCAGATTCCACCTCTCGGTGGGCACAAGCGATGCGGGAGACCTCTGGAAGATTAGAAGAAATTCCAGGCGAAGAAGCCTATCCCGCTTATCTGGATTCCGCCATCAAAGGGGTTTATGAACGGGCCGGAGTCATCCGAACAAACGATGGCAGCACCGGGTCGCTAACCATGATCGGAACGGTATCACCGGCGGGAGGTAACTTTGAGGAACCCGTCACTCAATCGACACTGGCAACGGTCAAAGACTTCCTGGGTTTAAGTTACGATCGAGCTTACAAGCGATTCTACCCTGCCGTCGATCCCCTTCTGTCCTGGTCGCGGTACCTGGCTCAATTAAGGCCGTGGTTTGACCAGAACGTCGCACCGGACTGGGTCGACCGCGTACTCGCCATGCAGGAACTTCTCCGTCGAGGCAACGACGTTGCGCAGATGATGCAAGTGACCGGCGAAGAAGGTGTCAGTCTGGAAGATCATCTGGTCCACCAAAAATCGCTCTTCCTAGATATGGTTTATTTGCAGCAAGACGCTTTCGACGAGGTCGATGCCAGTGCAGCGCTCCCGCGGCAGAAGCGGACCTTCGATCTGGTGTTTGATCTCATAAATCGGCCCTATCAGTTCGCGGATAAATCAGCGATTCGCGACTATTTTGTTCGCCTTACCGGGTTGTTCAAGAATCTGAACTATTCGAAGGAGGAGACCCCGCAGTACAAGGAATTACTCAACAAGATTCAGGAACTCGCCGATTCCACGGCAAACCCCAAGCGAGTGTAACCGTGAACGATCGGTTAAGTTCTTTGAACTGGAGGGATGGCCTATGTGTCGTTCGATGAATTGTTTCAGTCCGCAAAGTGGCAGGATTCATCGGACGGCACGGAGGTCGTCCCTCAAGGGAATAGCATGAAGAAAAACGAAATCATCGAGCGGTCCCGCAAATTCGCGGAGCCTTACTGCGTCACTAATAGTAAAAAGTTCCGACTCAAAGACGTCGATCCTGGCGACACGGGCGAAGCCACCTCGGAAGACAAACCACGCGCAAAGGAATTGCTGGAAACCGGGATTCAAGCGCTCGCCGAATTACAGGACGTGCTCTACGCCCAGGATCGCTGGTCGGTACTGCTTATCTTTCAGGCGATGGATGCGGCGGGAAAAGATGGTGCGATCAAGCATGTGATGTCCGGCGTTAATCCGCAGGGCTGCCAAGTCTATTCATTTAAGAGCCCATCGGCGGAAGACCTCAATCACGACTATCTTTGGCGTTGCCTGAAATGTCTGCCGGAACGTGGGCGGATCGGCATTTTCAACCGCAGCTACTACGAAGAAACGCTAGTTGTACGCGTCCATCCCGAGCTGCTGGCAAAACAAAAAATTCCGCAGCAGCTCGCGTTGGTAAAGGAAGCACTGACCGCGGACGACAAACGTTAAAGGGTACTATGCCATACGAACAAATAATGGACGATCAAAGGGTGAATGAGACCATGCGGATTCTTACGTATGACGAGCCAAAAACAGGTGTGGCAGCTGCCATTGGAATACCGGTCGATGACGGTGCTAACTCTCAGGTTCGCACCTGATTCCGGCACATTCTGGTCGCCGCGAATTCGACAATATTATCGATCGTAGTTTGGGCGATGTGCTCCAACGCTTCCCAAGTAAGAAAAGCCTGATGGCCGGTGATCACCACATTTGGTAGCGTGAGCAGGCGGGAAAAAACATCATCCGGAATGACCTGGAGCGAGAGGTCCTCGAAGAACAATTCGGTTTCCTCTTCGTAAACATCGAGCCCGAGGTGACCGATTTTCCCGGTCTTTATCGCGTCAATGACGGCTTGGGTATCGACCAGGCCGCCCCGACTTGTATTTATCAGCATTACGCCCCTCTTCATGAGCGCGATGGTCTGCTCGTTAATGAGATGAGCGGTGGCTGGCAGCAGAGGAGCGTGCAACGAGACAATGTCGGATTTCTTTATCAACTCCTTGAGCTCAACATAGCCCAAGCCGAGATCTCTGCAGGCCGGGTTCGGTTCCGGATCGTACCCGAGCAATTTACAGCCGAAGCCTGACCCCAGGATCTTCGCCACGGCCATACCAATCCGTCCTGTGCCGATCAGGCCAGCCGTTTTTCCATGCAGATTGAATCCAACCAATCCATCCAAAGAAAAGTTGCCTTCTCTAACTTGCCGGTAAGAACGATAGATCTTTCGATTCAGCGCCAGGATGAGTGCCACTGTGTGCTCGGCAACGGCTTCGGGGGAATATGCTGGAACTCGGGCGACAGAGATGCCGAGGTCGTTCGCCGCAATAAGGTCAACGTTATTGTAACCAGCGCAGCGAAGCGCAACTAGCTGTACTCCTAGCGCTTTAAGGTTTTCCAAAGCCACCCGGTCGAGCTGGTCGTTTACAAATACGCAGACCGCATCGTGACCTTCAGCCAAATGAATTGTCTCCGGCCGCAAGTGGACATCGTAATAAGCGAACTGGTGATACGAGTTAAACGTGACGTCTGTCGCCGCTGCTTGGGCAAGAAACTCGCGGTCGTAGGATCTCGTGCTAAAGACGGCTATCTTCATGTGTTGCGATTAAGTTTGAGCCCAAGTTATTCAAGTACCTTTCGAAGAACAGCTGGTCGATCTATGTTCTGGCATACAAGCCGTCGATCACTCCAGCGGATCGCCATCAAGGTCACGGTTGATCTTGTCCACGCGCAACCGCTCTGCTAACCGCAAATTGTCTTTCTTCTCCCCAATATTTGCTGTGTGCCGTGACAACGCTTAGCCGTTTGCCCATCGCACCCTTCGAGTTAGGCCGGCCATTTCATGAAATCGAATTCGGATTCCCATCGATAAAATCTGGCAGGCCGTCTCCGTGGGCGTAATGTATGGAGATCCAGTGGAGGTGTTTATGGAAATACCGAACAAACTGATTAATTATTTGAACGAGAAAAAAATCGGCTACGAGATACTGCATCATCCGGAAGCGTTTACTGCTCAAACCATTGCGGCGGCTGAGCATGTCAAGGGCCGTCACCATGCCAAGGTGGTCATGGTAAAGTCCGGAGGCGAGCACTTGATGACCGTGTTGCCGGCCGATAGTCGCGTCGATCTCGAAAAACTCGAGAAGTTGACCGGAAAATCTACCTCGTTGGAAAGGGAAGCAGAATTCAAAGATCTGTTTCCTGACTGTGCGCCTGGCACGATGCCCCCGTTTGGCGACCTTTACGGAGTACAGACCTATGTCGATAGAAACTTGGCCAGCGAGGATTACATCGTTTTCGAGGCCGGCACTCATACCGACGCCATACGACTCGCCTATAGTGATTACGAACGCGCAGCCAAGCCGCGCGTCGAAGAGTTTGCCGTAAAGCTCCAGTCCGTTAAGCCAGCATAAGCGACATCAAAATTGGGTTGATCGGAACGAGAACGGCCGCGAAGGTACAAAGCAGAAAGGTAATTATGCGAGGTTCCCCTTTGCAAGCATTTAGCAGCTACCTTTCATCGCAGGCAGCTGCCCAGGATAAAGCCTATCAGCCGCAGCAACCATCGATCACCATCTCCCGCGAAACCGGATCGGGAGCGGTTACAATCGCGCAGATGTTAGTTGAGCGGTTGAATGCGGTTTCGAAGCCATCTGGTGACACGGCCAGCTGGATGGTCTTTGATCGGAACTTGGCCAAACAAGTGTTAACGGATCACGAGCTTTCACAGAACTTGGAGAAATTTATGGTCGAAGACGCGCGGTTGCCGGTCGAAGCGATCGTCGAGGAATTGTTAGGTCTTCATCCGACCCAGTGGACGTTGGTCCAGCATACAACGAAAACGATTCTTCGGCTGGCGGGTTTAGGCCGCACGATTTTGGTGGGTCGGGGAGCGGAAGCAATAACCAACCGTCTGCCCTTTGTTTTCCATGTCCGTTTGGTTGCGCCGCTGGAGAGGCGGATTCAGCATACAAGTCAATACTATAAGCTCACGGAAGAGGACTCGGCTAAAATGATTAAAGAGGCGGATCATGCGCGACGTCGCTATTTACGACGTTATTTCGATGCGGACGTCGAAGACCCGTTGCTCTATGACCTCGTACTCAATACCGGAAGACTTGGTTTTGCTCGGACGGCTGAACTCATCGCACAGGCGGCGATGAGACATTACGAAGAATTCCTCGATACGCGACCCAGACACACCGGCAGCCCAGTAACTTGATGCGATTGGGGATCTGAGCGTCTATGGCCAATGCCGTTGCGCTCCAGCGCTGATTCGTGGCAAGATGCTTGTCCATGATGCGCTGGTTTCCAATATCCGGTATGAATTCCCGAGCAAACGAGGCAGCAAGCTCTCGCGCTACCATTGCGGAAGCGGTGGGTTCCCAGGCGATAGGTGCCCTAGCAATCGGTGCGTTAGCGGTCGGTGGATTAGCTATCGGCTTCTTCGTGATCGGGCGTCTGATTGTTCGGGAGCTGCTCGTGAAACGAGTTCATCTGGGCCATCTCAAGATCGATCAGCTTGATGTGGAAGACTTGCGGGTAAGCAAGCTGACCGTTCTGAAGGAGCAGCGTTTGGCCGATGGTCCGGTGCATCAATCTAATGAACCGAGTCCGTGATAGACATGGTTCAACCGGCCAGAAGGTCTTCCGGAGCCGGGCTGTGGCATCCTCCGTGCTGGCTCGGGTTTCTCTGGGGTTTTGCCGAGGGAACCCTTTTCTTTATTATCCCTGATCTCATCCTCAGTTGGTCGTCGCTGGCTGGGGCTCGGTGTGGGGTCAAAATGCTGGGCGCGATGCTCGCCGGCGCGGTAGTCGCCGGTCTTTGCCTTTACGCGTGGTCGGCTTGGCAGCCGGATTCGGCTCGTTCCGCCGTCGCTTCGGTGCCTTTCGTCCGAGCCAGAATGTTCGATAAAGTGGAACAGGATTATCGGACCCATGGCGTTTTGGAATATTTTATACTCTTGGTACTGGTATTCCGTACAAAGTCTATGCGGTTCTCGCACCGCCGGTTACCGATCCGGCTACATTTGGGTTCATGAGCATTGCGGCACGATTCGAGCGAATGGCGCTCAGTTGGGGTTGATCCCGACTTTCCTGGGCTTTTTTCTCCAAGTCTGGATCAGGAGTCATCGGCTCCTCGCCGCAGCGCTCTGGCTCGGATTCTGGGTGGCTACCTACGCGATTTATTGGAGTACGGTGGCGAGTTAACGGTTAGCGGTTAACAGTTTGGCGGTCGGCGGCGACTGTCCCGCTACGAGCTTGATCTTCGCGAAACCGGAGAACTCGTCCGACGCTGCTCGCGTGGCGTTACCACAAACCGCAGTCGCCATCGTGTGGCTGTGTTCGGCGAAAATCTACAGAAAGCTTACCCGACAAAACTGGCCGCCTTCGACCAGCCTGAAGTGGAGATTATATGGGCAATGCACTTACTAAAGTAAAACATATTAGTCTGATCGGAAAAGCTGTCGACAGCTGATTAAGGGCCTTCGGGAATAACCGAGCCAGAAGAGTTCCCGCCGGGAATGCAGCGCCCTGCAACGCGCCCGCGCCACGCTTGCGAACGGATTCCCGACCGGTCGGCCCAGCGCCAACCCGGCGCCTGACCATCGCCAGCGCGCGTTGCTCGAGCGGTACGTCCGGGCTTGGGAGGGTGCCGATCTCGACGGCTTTGTCGCTCTGCTTAGGGAGGATGCAATCCTCAGTATGCCGCCCTGGCGGCAGTGGTATCACGGGCGCGAGGCGATCCGAGCTTTTTTCGCCTGGGCCTGGGACTGGAAATTGCCTGGCTACGTTCCTTTCCGGCTCGTTCCGATCGCGGCAAACCGACCGCCGGCCTTTGCACTGTATCGCGGAAGCAGGGAGAATCCCGAATACCGAGCTCATGGGATCGAGCTGCTCACGCTTCAGGACGACGCGATCGAACGGCTCACCACCGAAGCGGTCCTCCGGCGTCCATCCGGTACGGCCGCGTCGGCCGGAGCTTGCTATGCCCAGGTTGTGCTGTGCGAGGATCTAAGCGTGAATGGCGTGCTCGGCGCGAGAACGCCGCTTGCGCTATCGACCTGGTTCGGCCGTACTGGCATCAGCGAGATTCCTTGGCTCGCCGATCCGAGCGGCTGGCGCGCCTGGGCCCAGCGGATACGGCTCGACTTTGACGAGTTGCGACCCTATGCGCGGGCGGTCTACGCCTCGACCGACGCTTATCTAGCCGATCTAAGAGACGATGCTCTCGACCAGTCGCCGGGTAAAATGCCGGCGTGCGTGCTGAACGCGCTGCTCTTGAGGCTGTCGACGCGACGCGGCGAGATCGCCGGTCTGCATGACCTCGATTGCCACTCGCCCATGGCTTACTAGCTTGTGCCGCATTCAATGATAAGGTGCAGGATGCTACACACGGAACTTAAACGCAGGTATCGAGACATACTCCGGAATGCTCAACCGATATCCGAAAAGACAGGCTTTGCCCTCCAACACGTCATTGACAGCGCAACCGGCAATAGGCCTATAACGAAGGATGAGACGCAGAAAATACTCGATGCTCTGAGCAGCTTAGACTAGCACCAGAAGTCTATCGCTCGCCAAGCCCAACCGGGCTAGAAGCCAGAGGCGAGCCGGCAGGCATTGGCGCTGCCGGGTCGATCAGGTTCGGCGTAAAGCCGCCCGGCCTCGACCGCGGCCTCCCTGAGGAGAAACAATGCTTCCGGATCGAGCGGATCTCTGGGCAGTATGTGAAGATCGGACGCGGCTGGCGTCATATTCGGAACAGAGGAAATATACCACCGCGCCGGCAAATCTCTCTTATTGACGCCGACTTGGTAGAGGCGCCTATCGGGGTGGCGCTTAGGACGTTTCAGCCAAAGGTGTTCCTCCTGCCCCTGCGACACGGACGTTACTCGAGACGCGAGAAAATCCCCGCCGCAGATCGTTCGGCGGAAGATGTTTGGAAGGATCGGATGCTGACCTACAACATAACCCCGCCACCCAAGTAGATGAGAAGAAGCGGCCCTTAGCAACGCACGCAAGCTTGAAGATGCTGAAGGAGGAAAGCGAAACGGGTCACGTCAAATCTCCAACACTTAAATCAGTATTGTGTTGAAGATTCAAGGCACGCGAACCGCTCTTTGCGCTCCCATCAATTACTCCAATGGCCTTCGATCCAGAACCAGCCACGACGACCCTGGACCCAGTGGCCCGGAATCCATCGGTTGGCTGGCCAAGGAGGGCGCTGGTAATGGCCAGGAACCCATTCGCATCGGTTGCGGTGCCATCGCCAATGGCCAGAGACCCAAACGTAAGTACGACCGGGTGGTGTTGCACCGGGCGTTTCGTGAATGTCGGCCGGAGGGGCGATGCGTGCATAAATCCCGGCCTCTGATTTCTGAGGAATCAAAAGAAAGCTGAAAGCCAGGGCGGTCACCAACGCGTACCAATGGCGGCGGGATAATCATGAGGCGTGAGATGAATCGACATCCTTCGAAAAAGGCTAAGCCGAGAGTATATCATAATTAGTTTTCTCCCAGACCATCATACCGGGTCACGAAGGTAAGGCAGAAGGAGCGCGCCCTACCAGCGCGAAGCGTGAAAACGCGTCCGACTTCCTTTTTTAGATTTCTTTGACCAAAGCTCGGATTCCTTTGACGGCAATTTGGTCAATAGCACCGTAAATTTGATCAAGTTTGTGCAGCTTCAAAAGTTCGATCGCCAACTCGAATTTCTTGGACTCAAGAGAGAGCAACAGCATTTTGTCGAAAGGTTCGGTTTGTTCGCCCTGATAATAATGCCAGATTAAATCGGCCAGGCTCTCTATGGCGGGTTGCCGCACAGCATCGGGTACGGCCTCGTCGGTTGTCTTAGGTTTCGGTGTTTTCATTTAGATGTGTGACATAGAAAAACGGGCGTCGACTGGAGATTGAACGCGAATCCCCGGGTGGACGAAACCACACCATCGCGTGCCACCGGCGGGATTCAAATACCTGGTCACGGAAATGGTCTGCTGGCCGGCTGGCGGACCGCAAAAATACAGCGGACGCTCCCCGGGCTTGAGCCGACGACAAGCGCGCCACAGCAAATCTCTCTCATTGACGCCGAATAGGTGGAGGCGTCTATTTGCGGTGCCGCTTAGAGACCTTTCGTCCAAAGGCGTTCCTCCTGCCCCTGCGACAAGGATGTTGCTCGCGACGTGAGAAAATCCCGTAGCAGGTCGTTCGGCAACAAACCATCCTAAACTCCCAGGAGGAGACATTGAAAATACCCTTATCAATTGCCCTAGTAGGGCTGGCAATCAGCTTTGCTGTGCCAGCCTTTGCCCAACAAACGAAGACGGCCGATCCACAACTGCGCCAACGGCTTGTCGACGTCATAAAAAAGCATGGCGATGCTATGAACAATAACGATGCCGTCGCCGCCGCCGCGTGCTTCACGGAGGATGCGGTTTATGTGACGGACAGCGGACCAATCAACGGCCGGGAGGCTATCGAGAAGTGGTATGCAGGCCTCTTCCACAAAGTGCATTTCAGCGATCATATCATCACGATCGATGAGGATTCCCCTCACATTATAGGTACGGATGGCAAAGAGATGTGGGCGACCGGAGGATGGAGTACCTCTGTTAAAGGCGAAAACTTCGGTCCTACACAAATCAAAGGATACTGGTCAGTGATTCGTGAGGGCGATGATTGGAAGATCCGAATGCTGACCTCGAACATAACGCCGACACCGGCGCCTGCTGAGACGAAGTAGCTTTGGAACGAGCGACGACCTTCCTAAAGTCCCGGCAGGAAACAATGAAAATGCGTTGCCTTAGTCGAACTGGAGATGAGCTTTGTCCGGCCTTTCTTTTCCTAACAAACGAACACGCCCGATCCAACTTTTAGGAATTATCGTCAGCAACTCCCGGTGGCTTCGACTTTTGCCAGCTGCCTTCCCCTACTAATTGCGGTTTTTATTGTGGTTCTCGCAGGCGACTCCTCACATCTCACCTCCGACGTGAGGCAGACTTGCACTACGAATCGAAGAAGTTCATCTTCATAACATGAGCGCTTCCCCCCTTGGTTTTTTGCGCACCAAAGTGATTGCGCTGTCGGTGCGCAACTTGGATCGAGCAAACAAATTCTACGGCGAGACCCTGGGATTACCGCCCGCGTATGAAGGTAAGCAGCAAGTTGGTTATCTTCTGGATCAGGCCATTCTGATGCTGAAAGCAAATTGGGATGTGCCTCCTACCGCGACGCCAAATCCCCGTGTGACCATAGAGACTGAAAATGCACGCGAGACCGAGAAAGGCCTTCGCGCCCGAGGTATTGATGTTTCTGATCCTGTTCAGGTTTACGACGAAGGCCATTATGTCGGCAGTTTCCTGGATAGCGAGGGAAACAAGATCTGGTTTTGTTCGTTCGTCTGATCATCTCTCCATAGGCTAGTGTACCGTCTCACATATAATGGTGACGTCGTTGCGTTCAACCGCTTCGCCATAGCGCGCCGGAGCCCTACCTTTGCGATTCAGGCGATTCGTCGGAACAAGACAAGCCGAAAAGGCGGAAAATCGGCGCGCTAGGAAGCCACAGGATGTGTTTTCTGGAGGCATTTGCTATTGAAGTTTTACACCCCTTTTCTCGTCAGACGGTCAATGCGTATGGCACGCAAGCGGTACTCGTCTCCTTACAATCAGACGAGCACGAAGGTGATAGAGTGCCTTCTATCCGCTTTGTGAGAACAAAATAGCAAACCCATCGATTTCTGATCCCCCTATGAAATTAACGATCGAGCTCGAAGAACCGTACGTCAAAGAGCTGGAGCTACGCACGTTCGGAAGTGGCAAAACCGTCAAGGAGTACGTCGAAGAAAGCATGAGGAAGGACGTGGAAGCTGACATGTCTTTTGATGAAAAGACTGTTCTGCACAAGGAACTCGCCGAGAGAAGCTAACCGGGGCTGATTGTTACCCGTTTTAGACTCGGCGGGTTTTTATTGCCCAGAGAATT
Source organism: Chthoniobacterales bacterium (assembly GCA_035601575.1). Taxonomy (GTDB): domain Bacteria; phylum Verrucomicrobiota; class Verrucomicrobiia; order Chthoniobacterales; family JAFAMB01; genus DASTDH01. The sequence continues at coordinate 2,691 of DATNNZ010000278.1, read as the reverse complement.
GGCATATGGGTGCACATAATGCTTCTTTGCCACCGAGCCGGATAAAATAGTTTCTGTTATGGTTAGTAAAACCTAAGACTTTAGGGGGCGCGACGTGACCGATCTGGATAATCCTAATATCGGCGGGGCGATTTGCGAGGTTTTGACCGGTGTCTATCATAAGTTTGCCCGTTGATCCTGCGCCATTCCAGGCCCCAGCCCTTCCTGATGGCTTTCGCAAGCCTGTTGGCATCCAAACAGTTCGGGTCACGTTAATTCTCATATTTGCGAAGCGGACCTAAAGTTGCGAATCGCTGTCAGACACGATCTTCGTAAGAGGGCATCGCGGACTCGAGTTAGTTAAAAATTACTCTCGACTGACGCGAAGTGATCAGACTTATATGAGAATGCGCTAGGGTAAGGGTAAAGATGAGAAGGATCGACATCCTTGTTTCTTCCTGTGAGGACGTGCAGAACGAACGGAGTGTAGCGGAGCGATCAATTCGCTCGGTCGCTGCAGAGTTAGACGTTTCGGTGAGCGTCTCCTATTCCAATTGGCTAAGGAGGCTGAATCAAGAGAATAAAACTACCGCGCAAGCTGCAAATGACGACCGCGAAGGCACCCTGTTTATAGGTCCCTACTTCTGGGAACATCAAGACTCCAAGACGGAACCAGAGTATCGCGAGCACATCCTGAATCCGGGCCAATATGACCTTGTCATTTGCATTCTCTGGTCTCGACTCGAAACCAGGGCCGCGCCGATGTTCGTCATGCCGGACGGTAGCCCACCGAGATACGCAACCGAATATGAAGTTGCCTGGGTATTGGACCAGTCGAAGCGGACCCCTGGGTTTCCGATGTTGCACGTCTACCGGAATCGAGCCACTCCCGCTGCGCAAATCGAACCGAAAGAAAAACTGGAAAACTTATACCGCCAGTGGGATGCGGTGCAGGCGTTTTTCGCGGCTTGGGAAAAGAATGGTGGAACAGAGTTTCGCGAGTCCTGCCATGATTATGAAGACCTGGAAGGATTCGAAAATTTGTTTCGAGAGCATTTTCGCGATTTCCTCGCACAGCAGTTGGATCGGCAAATTGGCTTGAGAAAAGCGCTGCGAAAGGTCCGTTACTTGGGATCGAACCCTTTTCGGGGGTTGAATTTCTTCGATTTCGAACATGCAGCTATTTACCACGGCAGAACGAAAGCTGTCGGGGAAGTGCTTGATGTTTTGAAGAACCAGGCGACGGCCAAGAAGCGCTTCGTCCTGGTGGTGGGTCCCACCGGTTCTGGAAAGAGTTCCCTGGTTCGGGCCGGCGTTCTTCCTCTTTTGACTGTGGGTAATGGACCTTGGCGCCGTGCAGTGACCAGACCAGGGGCCGGTGGGGGCGCCGGAGATCCCTTCGATAGGCTTGCCGCCGCGCTGCTTGGCAAATTCGCACTGCCAGAGCTTCAGGATGAAGAGTCGCCCGACGAATGGCGGAATCTAGCATCCCAACTGCGAAAAGATCCGGACGCTGCCGCAGCCCGGATAGCGAAAATGCTGGATCAACTCACCCGGGAAGCGTTGAATCTCTTGGATCAGCGAGAAACCGAAGGGCTGCCGGCAAGGAGCAGCGAAGGAGTTGAGGTTGTCGGACAAAAGAGTCGGGGACGGGTAAAACCGAAGATGCACCTTGCGCTCGTGGTAGATCAGTTGGAGGAGCTGTTTACGGGCGAGGTTTCCCCAGTTCTCCAGCGGAAATATATCTCCGCTCTCTGTGCTTTGGCTAACTGCGAAGGGGTATTTACTATCGCGACGTTGCGCAGCGGCTTCTACGCCCATTGCCAGCAGTTTCCCGAATTAGTCGAACTCACCGCCTTGAGCGGAAGATACGAACTTCCACCTCCCACCCCACGAGGGATCGGGAACATGATTCGGTTCCCAGCGGAAGCAGCCGGTCTGCGCTTCGAGCGGGATCCTGAGACGAATCGAAGCTTGGACGAGGCCTTGCTGGAGGCAGCGATGGTCAGCCCCGAACCGCTTCCGTTGCTCGAACACCTACTTTCATGGTTATACCAGAGACAGCTTGATCGAAAAGATGGTTTGCTAAGCTGGTCTGATTATCGCGCATTGGGCGAACTTCAGAGTGCCTTGGCTCAGCACGTAAAGACCGTGTTCTTAACGTTGAAACCCGATGAACAGCAAGCGCTCAAATTCGTGATCCGGCGCCTGGTAGCACCCGGCCAGGGCGAAGAAGGTCGCTTGATCCGTCGGACCGTCCCGTATCGTGACCTCGTTTTATCGCCTGAGCTTGATCCGCAGCCGAGAGCGGGCGCTAAAGGCCTCGTTGATCGTTTGATTAAAGAGGGACTGTTGAGCGCCGATGCCGATCCGAAACAGGAGTTGTTGATCAGTGTTCCCCAGGAGGCGCTGCTTCGGAGATGGCCAGGGGTCTGGCAGTGGTTATCTGAGGATCGACACTTTTTTCAGATGCGAGATCGGCTGGATGCAAGCCTAAAGCTTTGGCTTAGTCGAAACCGCCAAAGCGATGACCTGCTCGACCGCGGGATCGGCCTAGCCGAAGCGGAGACATTGCTCAGAGATTTTAGGTCGTCATTAAGCGAAAGACAGATCGACTACATTCAAAGGAGCCTGGCGAGGCAAAAACGACGCCACCGGGTACGGGATAGTATCGGGTTAGCAGCTATCGCAGGTTTGGCTGTTTTCGCTGCA
>DATNNZ010000277.1:0-2429 GCA_035601575.1 Chthoniobacterales bacterium | reverse complement strand
TTTTCGTAATCCGCATCGACAGGTAAGAAGCCGGACCAGGTGCTTCCTCACCCGGATGCACGAGAATTTTGCGCGAGGTCGCCATTTTGCCTGGCTACAGTGCTTTCAGCGTCAGCGTTTCCCATTTGCTCGAAACGAACGCCTATTCAAAATCAGGAGGGACGTTTCTGTAGTCTCCATTGCCTTTCAGCTAGGCGCCGGTGACTAACCAACTCCTTGTTGACACAAAGAAAAATCCCCTCCTGTATCGGACCTTCTCCGATATGTAAGTTCTTTGCTCGGTCGATGATATTTTTCTCTGCTTTGGTCATCCGGTCGCGTTGCAATACATGTTGAGTCCAAGACGGTACTATCATTTCGACACGAAAGAAGTTGAACCGGGTCAGATCTTCGTGCAGTCGCCAGCTGAACGCACCGTTTCGCAGATGAATCAGCCGCACCTGTCTCATCAATTCCATAAACTCCTCTTCGTGCACCCGATCCACCTCAAACTCATACGTGATGGCAACCGGTCCGTCTTGCGGCTGAGGCAAGTGGATCAGTTTATGGGAGAAACTTGTCTGAGAGAAACTTGTCACGGATCCAGGATCGAACTCTAGCTTTCCGGTGAAATTAATCGACAGAGGAATCGCCAGAACCAAACTGATCGACAACAGGACTGCGCCTCCGATCAAGGTAGGATACAATCCCAACACGGTTGCGGCCGCTCCCCAAACGAGGCCGCCCAGAGCCATCGCCCCTTGGGAAACCATGATGACGGTCGCGTTCATGCGGCCTCTCGACCAGCTTGGCATTGCGCGCTGCGCTGCAACCCAGAGTTCCGACGCAGACAACGTCCACCCGATTCCGGCAATGGCAGCAACGATCATGAAAATGGTCTGGTCTCGGACAAATGCCATCAGGATGTAAACGACCGCTATCACCAGATTCGCGATTACGATGAGCATATTGGAGGAAAGACATGCCCGAAACCAGGGTACTACAAAAATCGCTCCAAATACGGAACCCGCACCCATAGAGCTGAACAGAATCCCACAACCCGCTGCTGTGAGTTTTAGCTCTTTCAGGCCAACGACTGGGATCAGCGCCGGTATCAGTGCGATAAAAAAGGCAAATAAGATGTTTCGGGCCAATACAACCTGTATTCCTGGGGCATACCGGACGTACCGAATGGCTGTAGAAAAAGATTCAAAAAAGTTCTCTAATGGTAGCTTCGACGGTCTCTCTTTTCGATTCCATTGTAAGATTGCAAGAATTACGATAAGGAAACAGATCGCATTTACCGTAAACACCCAGTTCGCTCCAATCAGCGGAAGCAGCATCCCGCCAACAGCAGGTCCCAGAATCCCGGAAATGTTGAGTTGCAAGCCGCCCAGCGTCGCGGCTGACGGAAGTTCCTCATTTGATACTACTTCCGGCACAATCGCCGTCCAAGCAGGAGCGGTGAAGGCAAACCCAATTCCGATTAAGAAGATACAAATCAGAATAATGTATGGATTAAGAACCCCCAGTGAACCAAAAATTGCGAGCAGTCCTGCGGCCACGGCTAGCCAAACATTCATAATCCAAAGCAATTTGCGCCTGTCCACGATGTCCGCCAAGGCTCCGGCCGGTAAAGTAAATAGAAAGAACGGTAAAGACGCGACAGTTGACATTAATGATAGGAAAAATGCGGATGCGCTGAGCTTGTACATCACCCAGGTTGCAGCACAGTCATGAGCTGCAACACAGGTCCCGGAGAGGACACTTGCGAACCAGAGTTTTCGAAATACCGGGTTTCGCAGAGCTGCAAAAGTCGAAGTGTTTTTTGAACTCTTGCTCATCGGAGCGCTTCTTTTTTCACCGGGCTTTGGCAAGAACACTGAGCTTCTGACCCTCACGTCTCGAGCTTCCAGAAACCAAGAACATCGGCAAGCCTGACGGTGCGGCGCCTGTCTGCGAAAGATTCACAGTGGTCCGAAGACACGGTAAGGTTTGGTGTTCGATGACGATATCGCTTCGATGGCCCAACGGATAGGAATGGCTATCGGCACGATTCTGGGGGTCAGACTTTACCATGCTGAAAGAAGATGCCTCTTAAATGTCCAAAACAAAAAGGTTTTGAAAGGCATTAATAGACGAATACCCCTTGGCCGCCTTTGCACCTTTTTCTCTTTTGCTCTTAAGAGGTCGGGGCTTTGCCAGGAGCGCCGTATGATTGCCTTCAATCTCACACTGATGGACGATATTCCGAGCCTCTACTAATCGTAACCCTCGAAAGCGTTTTTAGCAGCGAAGACTACCGCCCCGCGCTTAGCCAAAAACTCGGCAATTAAAAACCGAACGCCCGATCGGTCGTCCACAACAACGATGGTGATACTCCGAAGAACGGGATAGAAATTGGGTTGGGTGGGACTCGAACCCACAACCAACGCCTTAAAAGGGCGCTG
>DATNNZ010000276.1:0-5790 GCA_035601575.1 Chthoniobacterales bacterium | reverse complement strand
ACTTTCCAGGAAACTCGCCGATTGGCATGATTTCGAGGCTGTCGACCCCTAAGTCTTTGAGGTAAGGAATGCGTTCCCGTGCAGCGGCCCAAGTTCCTTCGAGCGTAAAGGTTCCCACGTGCATCTCATAAATCACGTGTGTGTCTAGCGATACTCCACCCCAACCCTCGTCATGCCACCTATAGCTCTCGGGATCCACGATAACGGATGCGCCATGGGGGCCGCCATGTTGCGCGCGCGCGGCCGGATCAGGGAAAAGCATGCAACCGAGCTTGAGCTTGTAGAATTGACCGGCCTTGGCTTCCGGTACGTAGCCGGAAAAGTAATTATTCCCCTCCGCTTCCAGTTCCGCTGTGATAGCCTTTTCAGTTAGACCCGGCTCATCGCTCACACGAATACCGATACTCGAAGACGTTGTCGCCCAGACTCGAAAGTGCGTACCACCCGCTTTTTGTAACTCGGCACCAATCGGTAATCGTCGGTAATATTCCATCGGTCATTTGTAAATCTGCCGCGGCAATTCTCCCGTTGCTGTTGGTCCTAATCGCAGCGTTATGATCATAGGCACGCGCCAGCGCGTGATTTCCAGAGATAGATTGCGTTTGCAATCACTGCGGGTTATCCGCTTGCATGCCGCCGTTTGCAGGGTGAATTAGGTCCGAAGCACAAAGAGCAGTAGCGAACGGGCGGTAACACCATATTTATCTCCAGGGTCAAACGTCCCTTTTTCGGTTGAATCAGCAATATTCGTATCAACCAGGAGCGACCACTGCATGCCACCGTAACATTCTGGCAGCGTGAATTCTACGAGGTCACTGTGACCATTGACCACCATTAATAGAGTCGCATCCTTACTGCTTTTTCGTATTCCCGTAGCTTGCGCTCGGCCGTCTAGTAACATGCCCAAACATGCCATTCCTCCATCCTGCCATTGTTCCGAGGTCATCTCGCTACCGTTGGCGTTGATCCAGGTGACGTCTTTGACGCCGACCTCTTCAACATACCGACCGGTCAGAAATCGGTTTCGTCGGAGAATCGGGTATTTGTGCCTTAGGTTAGCTAGTCTTTTCACGAACTGGATGAGTAACTTCCCTTTTTCGGTAATATTCCAGTCTAGCCAGCTGATCTCTGTGTCTTGACAGTAAGCGTTGTTATTCCCCTTTTGCGTCCGGCCAAATTCGTCCCCGGCCAGCAACATAGGTGTCCCCTGGGATAACAGCAAGATGGCTAAGAAATTGCGGAGCTGACGTTCTCTAAGCCGATTGACCTCCACGTCGTCAGTCGGACCTTCCAGGCCGCAGTTCCAGGACCTGTTATCTGAGCTGCCATCCCGGTTTTCCTCTCCATTTGCCTCATTGTGTTTCTCATTGTAAGTCACGATGTCATTCAGGGTGAAACCGTCATGGGCTGTTATGAAGTTAACACAGGCGGAAGGTTTTCTTCCCAGTCGATTGAATAGATTAGGAGAAGCAACCAACCGGGTCGACAAAGCAGACGCTCCAACATCGCCTTTCCAAAAGGCGCGCACATCGTCACGGAACCCGTCATTCCATTCTGCCCATCCCGGAGGGAACTCGCCTACCTGGTATCCACCTGGTCCGCAGTCCCAAGGTTCCGCGATTAATTTGACGGTATTCAAAACCGGATCCTGAGTACAGGCCTTCAAGAATCCGCTCTGGTTATCAAACCCGTTGGGCTCGCGCGCCAGGATGGTCCCAAGGTCGAACCTGAACCCGTCTACGTGTGTTTGCAGGACCCAATATCGTAAACTATCTAGAACCATCTGAATGACCCGACCATGACTTAGATTCAGAGTGTTTCCGGTTCCCGTATCGTTAATGTAAAAACGCGGATTATCGAGCAAACGGTAGTAACAACGGTTATCGATTCCTTTGAAGGAAAGGGTCGGACCACGCTCGTTGCCTTCGGCAGTATGGTTGTAGACGACATCCAGAATAACCTCCAGACCGCCCTCGTGTAAGCGCGCTACCATTTCTTTGAATTCTCTCAGCGTCTGCTCGCGTTCGAAAGCATAGCGAGGATCGGGTGCAAAAAAGGCAATGCTGTTATAACCCCAATAGTTAGTAAGCCCTTTTTCAAGAAGATGGCTGTCATTCACAAAGGCTTGAATCGGGAGTAATTCGACCGAGGTAACGCCGAGCGATCGAATGTAATCGACGACTTCTTTCTGCCCCAGGCCGGCAAAGGTGCCTCGCAACTTCTCCTTTATTTTCGGGAATTGCTTAGTGAACCCACGAACGTGCATTTCGTAGATGATGGTGTCATCCCACGGAATCCGTTTTTGGCTACGTGCCTCGGACCACTCAAACCTCGGATCAACAACCACACATTTGGGCATAAAGGGCGCACTATCTCTTTCGTCGAATGTAAGATCATCCATCGTTTCCATCTGGTATCCGAAGAGCGCAGGGTTCCAAGTTAATTCATCTGTGTGACCACATGCGTGGGGATCGAGCAAAAGCTTATGAGGATTGAATCGGTGACCCGCCTCCGGCTCATAAGGCCCATGGACGCGGTATCCATAAACAGTGGCAGGTCCAACATCAGGCAAATAACCGTGCCAAATCTGGTTGGTGTATTCAGGGAGTACGATTCGCTCGAGTTCACGTTCGCCCCGCTCGTCGAACAGACACAGCTCGACTTTAGTCGCGTTAGCCGAGAAGAGGGCGAAGTTCGTACCCTTGCCGTCCCAGGTTGCGCCGCACGGATGGGGCAAACCCTCTTGAATCACGCTCTTTCTCGTTTCCGTCATAAAATCAATTTCTCTTTTCGAGTCCTACCTGGATTTAAAATTTAAGCTGTCCTCAGAGCGGCTCCTGGCCCCACCGGCAGAGGAGTGACCACAAAGATCAGATAGCGGGTATTCCAACAGATTAAACGAGTCCGCGGTCAGGAAGCCCCAGAGAAGAGCAACAAACACTATCCCATAACGACAGAGCGATTCCATCCCCTCCACCTACCCTTTACAGATTCCGGTCTGTATTTCTTCAAAGTAGAATTGCGAGGCGAAGGGATGTCGCTAGGTGCGTAACGTCATTTTTTCTTTTCCTCACTACGCTTTTACGGTGCGCGGATGTGAATTTTGGTGGAATGGAACTCTGGATTGAGCCAGCGCGATTCTGGTTGGTGAGACTCGCCTGATGCTCTATGCCGTTGTTCTTCCGGACGGATCGTTGCTATTGGCCGCATATCGAAACGGAAGGCTACGCTATTTCGGTTATTCCGGGAGCCGGTTTAGCGAAAAGGGCTTGAAGGAAGCAATGAATCGATTAAAGCCGCACTTTGTTGATGAATCGCCAGTCGAAAATCCGCCAAAATCCCGGAGAGAATTCAGTGGGTTCAGCCAAAGCTTGTGTGCGAAGTAGCTGATGCGGAATGGACGCAAGACGAGCAGTTGCGCCAAACAACATTTCTCGGATGGCGTGATGACAAGAACGCCGAAGGAGTGGTGCTGGAACTTTGATCGTCGAAAGAATTACTGTGGCCTTTACTCGAATTGGAGCGAGGTGCTACGATAAATGTTCAAAAAAGCAGGGGCCAAGAAATCCGTATTTGGCCTTTAATAATCTTCAATCCCTGAAATGTGATTTTGGCAGCAATATCTGTTTCTGCTAACTGATCCGCCGAAAGAATCCGCTCAACCCCACGAGAAAGGAATCGAAATAGCTGTTCGACATCGTCGGAACCAATAAGAGCGGTGTAAAACAGTTCAGCGATTTCTGCTCTCTCCATTTCGATGCGCCTGGATGAATTTTGCGGTCAATGGTCGGCGCTCGTCAAAAGCTGCGACACTTTCCTGTAGGTAACGCTGTTAGACGGCTCAAGGCGCTAAATTCGTCACCGGATCACCCGGATGATTTACTCAGAAGTTAGCCGTTGTTGCGGCTACTTCTGAAAATAATGAAAGCAGTGTGGCGGATTGCGACGAAGAAAAGTCGATGTAGAAAGCCCGACCGGTGCTGGGGTAGATCAAGGAAGGCGAGCCTTCTTGTCTGGGCTGAGGGACCACTGAGCGGGCATCAGGAGCCTTTCGCAATGAGAGAGAAGATCAGCCGGAAAGGAACGGGGGCGACTCGCCTTGATACCTTAGAGGACCGCTTTCTTGAGCGTTTATTTCAAAAGAAGAAAATCGAAACAACCACCAACAGGCTACCATTCGAATCCGAAATGAGACCAAAATGGCAGAGAAGTCCAGTGTTCAGCAAGCGATGGAAGGTCGACCGGCGGCGAGCTGGGCTTCGATTTTCCTCGATTACTTTGACCTGAAAGCACGCCTGCTAGCTGTCGAGTCCAAGGAGGCAGCCAGTCATTTCATAGGGCTTCTGGTAATGCTTGGAGTAATCCTCGTTCTCGCCGTTTTCAGTGTCCTTATGTATGGGGCGTTTCTATTGTATTTAGTTGCGCTCTTCTTCCATCTGGCATGGGGTTGGAGTGCGTTGATCTGCGGCATGATCCTAACTTCTTCCAGTATACTTGCCTTTTTTCTGCTCCGAATGCGGCTCCGTAAGCCGGTATTTCAATTGACAATAAAAGATCTTGAGAAGGACAAAGAATGGCTGAGCCAGTCGAAGACAAAGACTTCCTAGCCGAACGGCTCGAAGAGGATCGCCAAAAAATGGCAGTTCAGGTGAGCGAGCTGAAAGAGGATTACAACCTTTCGCGCCGACTGAGAGCGTCTATAAACCAATATCCTTGGGCTTGGATTATAGGTGCGGTGCTGACAGGCTTTTTGCTGTCACGCCTTCCAGCACGTCGGAAAGAAGTTTATCTGTCGCCGGATCCTCTGGCATTGAGGCCTCCACGGGAAGTACGGCCTCCTGCCCAAGACAAGGACCAGTCCCGCGCCATTGAAAAATTCTGGTCCTTAGCTAAACCGATTATCACCACCTATGTCGGCCGGGAACTTTACAAACGCGTGAGGCGACCGAGCAAGCACGCCGCCAACCGAAGCCGGAACCACCATGATCGAAGGCGATGAAAGTGCTGCTGCCCCATAAAGGACGCGGAAACGGCAAAACACTTCGTTCGGAGGAGTATCATCGCGCCACTCGAAGGAACGCTGTTGAACGCTTAGGCAAATATTTGGTTTCGGAAACTATATATCCTACTTGCAAAATTGTTACGACACAGCTTTTTGCTTATGAAGAGTCGGCGAGAACAAAAAAACTTCGCATTCCTCAACCAACGCCGGAACCGCAGGCCGAAATTTCTCTTCTTGGGCGTAAATCTTTTGACCGGCATCGGTTTCGACCTGCTTAGAAGGTATGCAAAATCTTGGACGGCGTCCTTGAAAGAGGAGATTAGGGTCCGCCGCGAAGATTCGGAGCCCAGAAGTTCCGGTGAATCCAAATGCGAGGCGACTATTGCGTCGCTTGCTATGAGGCAAGAAAGAGAACGAGGGGAGCACCAAAGAAGCACTTCATACGCGGCGTGGGTATCGAACCTCTTGAAAAGCACGGCCCAGAAATGGAGCCAAGACAAATGTCCGCAATTAGGGGCGGCCTTGGCTTATTACACCGTCTTTTCCTTGGCTCCGCTGATGCTAGTGCTTCTGGGTGTCTTTGGTTTAATCTACGGCGGTAGTGAGCAGGCTCGGGAAAAGATCCTTGACCAACTACGTTACCTCATCGATCCCAGTGGATTAAAGGTCATCCAAGACATAGCCAATAATGCTGCACAACCCAAAGCCGGAATATTCGCAGCCGCGATTGGAATTTTAATCGCATTGTTCGGTGCGAGCGGCATCTTTGGCCAACTGCAGGATGCTCT
>DATNNZ010000275.1:0-24003 GCA_035601575.1 Chthoniobacterales bacterium | reverse complement strand
AAAAGCGCATTGCTGCTTTGATCTTGCGATCACATGCGGTATTAATTCGCCTTTCGGCGAGCTATCCCCCACTTTTGGGCAGGTAAGTCACGTGTTACGCACCCGTTCGCCACTAGGCCAGTTCTGTATTGCTACAAAACTGACCTCGTTCGACTTGCATGTCTTATCCACGCCGCCAGCGTTCGTTCTGAGCCAGAATCAAACTCTCCGTTAAAATCTTTCTCTAACGTGAGTTAGGTGTCCGGCAGCTGCCGGACAAAAGAGATTCTGACCAATTCATATCTTAACACTCTCTCGAACTTGCGTCCGAAAGCGTAAGGTTGTCGGTCATTAAAAAATATTAAAACCAAAAAGTGTTGACGTATAACGCACAACACAGTCTTCGCTGACTATCACCATTCTGAGTGCTTAAAAACTCAGAACCAAACTTTCAATGAACTCGGTTCTTATTTGTTTTGGGCGACAAAAAAACCCAACCCGCCTCCGGCCAAACAGTGTAAATCAGGATTTCTCCCCATCTATTCAACCGGGACAAAATTGAGCCAATTTGAAGTCCCTAAAAAAAACTAGAAGAACACCACTCGCCCTCCAGCGAGCCTCCGCTTTCAACGGAGAAGTTTAATCTAACTTTTCTTTTGCCTTGGTCAACGCGATTTTTGCAAAAATTGCGCGACTTTCTCAAAAGTACCCGTAGAACTCGGGCCGGCAACCGTAGCGATCATTTGCATCGCCGCAAGCGGAAATTTGAAAATCTCTTTTCAAGTTTACTCGCCTTGGCCAGTCCCTTTTCTCGCAGGGCCGACACAGTAGCAGGACAGATCCTGACGTCAAACGAGTTTCTGAAAAATTTCGGACTCGCAATAAATTGGGCCGGCGAACCAAGAAAACAAGAAGCCGGCATTCAACATCTGGAGTCCAGAAGAGAGGAAGGCTTCGGCACCCGGAGCACGTTCCATACATCGTTGAAGATGGTATCGGGAAAACCTTGAGCCTTAGCGAGCTGTAGCTTTCGTTCGAGCGGATTTCTCAACTGGCGGATCCGGTACCAATCTTCTTCTGAGACCCAACCCGTCATTCTCGACCAGAGTACGGACGTCATCACCGGATAATCGCTGCCATACAGAATCCGATCGGGATCGGTGCGTAACCGGGCAAGTGTTTTCAGGTGAGTGGGTTGAGATAACGCTGAGATATCCCCGTACAGATTGGGGAACTGCCGGCGAAGCTCGAGGAACTCGAGAGAATAGTCCTTTCCCCAAGGCAGAGCAGGGGCGCCACAGTGAGCCGCGATGACTTTTACTCCAAGCTCGAGTGGCACTCGCAGACAGTTTGGGGCCTGCAGATCCGGCCGATAGGTCGGGAGCGAGAACTCACCACCGGTATGTGCCAACAACGGCAACCCAAGCTCGGCCATCCGTTTCCAAAAGCTGCGGTATTTTGGCAGCGAGGGATCGACTATCTGGACGCAGGGCAACAGTTTCAGCAAAACCGCACCTGCCTCGACACCCGTTTCCAAAGCATCGAGAGCATCCTTCCGAGCTGGATGAACCGATATCCCGGGAAGTATCCGAGGTTCCAATTTCGCGATCTGGAACAGGTAATCGTTGGGGACAAAGAGCCGGGAAAGATCGGGGCGGGCTATGCCATCTTCTTGGTGGACATCGTCGCAAGCTAGGATGACTACGCCCGCCAGAGACGAGCTGTCCAACCAATGCCGAAGCCGGCGAACGTAAATCTCATCAAGGTCGCGGCTGCGATGGCTCACCGAAATGCCTATGTTGTGGGCCATAATCTGCACGAACGGAGCTTGCCACCAAACGCTCTGAACCCGGCACCCGGATCCGGAAAGACCATTGCCAAGCAGGTGGACATGAATGTCGAGCGCCTTCATTCTGGGGTCTCGAACCAGCGATACGTCTTGGCCGACGGTAGCCCGATTTGGTCGAGAATTCGGTGCACAACGGTGTCGATTAGATCTTCCACGGTTCCTGGACGGCTGTAAAAAGCCGGCATCGCCGGCAAGATCACCGCTCCGGCTTCAAGCGCGCGACAACAGTTCCGGGCATGAATCAAATTCCAGGGTGTTTCCCGCAGAACCAAAACCAGTTTTCGTTTCTCTTTCAAAAATACGTCGGCTGCTCGCAGGATGAGGGTTTCGCTGGTTCCGGCGACGATCCGTCCCAGCGTACCCATCGAACAGGGCACAATCACCATCGCATTGAAGAACGTGGAGCCGCTCGCAAACGGCACACTCATGCTGCGCTCATTGTGCTCATGAACACCGACCGGAACTTCTAACTTCCCCAACTCGGCGCTCACTACCTGCTTGGCGTAAGCGCTCAAGACTAAATGAACTTCGTTCTTCCCACAGTCGATCTGATGGAGGAGTCGTTGAAGATAAATCGCTCCGCTTGCACCGGTCGCAGCGATGACAAGTTTCATGGTTACAGGTTGCGGGTTGCGAGTTGGGCCCTGCACGGCTCATTCAAGTAGGAAACCATGTGCGATCACCTGAGGGGAAACGCTAAGAGGACGTGGAACTCGTAACCTGTAACCGCTTCATAAATAGCCCCCGGTCGCGAGCCGTTGAGTTAACCCTTTAAATCGGCCGAACACTTCCTGATAAACGTCGGCGGATGCATCAACTGGCAGGGCGCGCGATTTTTCGTCGAGCTTTACGTTTCGGGCGACCAATTCGTTCAAGTTGCTGGATTTATTGTTCACCAAATGATCAACCCAAGCGGAATGCAGCGCAGCGCCGAGCGCCGCGCCCTCCGCCGTGGCCAGACAAACGACTGGTACCCGGAAAGCGTCGGCACAAATCTGACGCCAAATGGCACTACGACTTCCACCGCCGGTCAACCGGATTTCGCTCGGTTTGATCCCAAGCTGACGATAACGGTTAAGACCGTAAGCTAGTCCCAAAGTCGCTCCCTCCATGGCAGCTCGGGCGAGATGGGCGGGAGTCAAATTGCCAGATGTCAGCCCATGAACAACACCGACGCCATTCGGTAGATTAGGCGTTCGCTCTCCATTCAGATAAGGAAGGAAAATCAAACCGTCCGAACCAGGAGCGATACCGCCGACGGATTCATCGAGCTTTGCGATCTCCCATCCGAATAACTTCCGTACCTGTTCAGTCACAACCGTCACGTTCATGGTACAGATCAGCGGCAGCCAGTTGTCAGTGCTATCGCAAAAGGCCGCGACTTCCCCCTGTGGGTCGACCACCGGTTGAGCGGAGAAGGCGTAGATTGTGCCAGAAGTGCCCAGGCTGGCTGTTACCACGCCGCTCTGCACATTGCCTGTCCCAATCGCGCCCATCATATTGTCACCGCCACCAGCGGAAACGATCGGCGAGTTTGCGAGACCCCAGGCTTCTCGCAAATTTTCTCGCAACAGCCCACAGGCTTGGCGAGACGAGCCGAGACTAGGGAGCTTTTCCGGAAGATCGGAGTCGATGAACTCCAATACCGGCTCACACCAATGGCGGGTTCGAATATCCAGCAGTCCGGTTCCGGAAGCATCGCCATACTCCATGCGCTTTTCGCCAGTGAGCCAGAAGTTGATGTAATCGTGCGGAAGCAGAATGCTGTTTACCGACTCGTAATTTTCCGGCTCATTCTGTTTTAACCAAAGAATTTTCGGTGCGGTCCAGCCCGGTAACATCGTGTTACCCATGAGCTTGATCAGGGCGGTGTCGCCACCAAACTCCTCGATAATCTCGGCGCACTGTTTCGCGGTCGAGGTATCGCACCAAAGCTTGGCCGGACGGATGACCTCATTCGCGTCGTTTAAGACAACTAACCCATGTTGTTGACCGCTGACGCCGATCGCGCGTACTTCGGCTTTCCGCGATTCGACCTTTTGCAAGCATTCCAGGATGGTCGCCTCGGTAGTGTTAATCCAGTCCTGCGGCTCCTGTTCCATGTGTCCGGGCGGCAGACCCGGAACCAGGTCATAGGTCTTTTGGGCAGTCGCAAGAATTTTTCCGGATTCCAGATCCAAGACGATCGATTTGGTGCTTTGAGTTCCACTATCGATGCCGAGATAAAGCATAGAGATTCCAAAGACTGCCACAGATCGATCGTTCGGGCTACCAGGGCATAATAAATTCCATCGAGAAGGGTTGTGGGTATCGGCCAACGAACCGTAGCTAAGAGAAGGTTGCCGTCAGGTCGGGGCAAGCGCCGGAACAATTCCTCGGATCGAACTCCTGGAAACCGAGATGGTCGAATTTCGGTAGTTTTGCTACATGACCGGTTGGAAATTTTCGGGTCCGTGCCATTTTTTTGTATGGTAAAGAAGCTTCTCCACACCCGTTATCGCGTTTCTGACCTGGAAAAGACTGTGTCTTTCTATCAGGACGTCCTCGGATTGAAGGAAATACGCCGGCATACTTCGCCGCGCGGTTCACAGTTGGTATTCTTCCAAGCACCCGGCAGCGAAGAAGAAATTGAACTGTGTAAGTTTGATGAAAGCGGTCCGGTGAATGTTGGCACAGACATCACTCATTTAGCTTTTGAGGTCGACGATCTCGAAGCATTTGCTAAACATGCGGCCGCCAAGGGTTACCCGCTCAGCGACGGCCCAACCAAGACAGGTTCCGGCGGCTTCATCGCCTTTATCGACGCTCCCGAAGGTTACGAAGTGGAGTTGATCCAGCACGGGAAATGAGGCGGACGGAATCAGAATCTAGAATTTCCGGCAGATTTAGTTGAGAGCCTCAGTCGCCGAGAACGCATGAAACCCATGGGACTCATGAGACCCCATGGGACAATGAAATAGGCAGCCCCAAAATACCTTCAGCATAGGTGATCGGATTTGCCTGCTATTTGGGGAGGAAACCACCTGTTAGCAGGAGGTTCGTAGCTCCGGAATGCCTCCAAGATCTGGCCGAGGGCGGAGGCAAAAGTGATAATGTCCGTGTGCTCCTTGCGGATGAATCCAGCCCGAAGCATTTGATCGAGCATGGTTCGGACCGGGTCGAAGAACCCTTTTACGTCGAAGAAAGCGCACGGCTTTGCATGGATACCGAGTCGAGCCCAACCCCATTGTTCAAAAATTTCTTCCAAGGTACCGACACCGCCAGGCAGTGCGATGAAGCCGTCGGCAAGGTCGGCCATTTTCGCCTTTCGTTCGTGCATGGTCTGGACGACAAGCAATTGAGTTAGCCCGTCATGGGCGATTTCCTGATCGACCAACGCGCGGGGTATCACTCCGGTTACTTTGCCGCCAGCAGCTAGAACCGCATCGGCAATGACTCCCATAAGTCCGGCCCGACCTCCGCCATAAACCAGCTGGCAATCATTCTCAACGAGTCCTTGGCCTACGCTTCGTGCCGCGTCCGCATACGCCGAGTCGTTACCAGGACTTGAGCCACAGAAAACACAGATACGCACGTGTGACGTTTTCACAGGCAGCCGAATCTGTCGAGCGTCTCACAAAATGAATGGAGGGAAATCGGGCCAATGATTCTGTGCGCTTTCCTCGGAAAAACGCGTTTATTCTCCGCCAATGGACATAACGGCCGAACGTATCTGGGCTGACTTCCGCACCGTGCGAGAGACCATCCCTCTGGTTCTGTCGCTAACGAATTCCGTGGTACAGGAGTTCACCGCGAATGCGCTCTTGGCGCTAGGAGCATCGCCCATCATGTCTGATGCGCTCGAGGAAATTGCCGAGTTGGTCGGCGTCGCAAGCGCGCTCAATCTGAACATTGGAACGCCGACTCCACGGAGCGCCGAAGCCATGGCGCTAGCAGCCCGGGTGGCCAAAGCCAAGCAGATTCCGATCGTGCTCGATCCTGTTGCAGTGGGCGCTACCAGGCTACGACGCGGATTAGCTGACCGACTCCTACAGATTGCGCCCTCCGCAGTTATCCGTGGAAATCAAGCTGAGATAGCAGCCCTCGCCGGACTTCCTGCACTTGCACGCGGAGTCGACGCAGCCGAACCATCGGAGGAAGCTTCCGTCGCCGCGCGTCAATTGGCGAAACGGCTTGGAACCGTGGCGGTCGCTAGTGGGCCAATTGATTATCTTTCTGATGGTAAAACGGTGATTGCTATCGACAACGGACACCCTCTGATGGGTCGTATTACCGGTTCCGGATGCGTGGCAAGCGCCCTGATTGCTGCTTTTTTACCCGTGAATCCGAATCCCCTCGCAGCTGCCATATCGGCAATGATCGTGATGAATGTCGTCGGAGAGCTTGCGGCGGAACATTCCCGCAGCGAGGGCCCGGGTAGTTTCCATATTCGATTTCTCGATACATTCGACCGACTCGAGCCCGAGCACATCGAAGGGAGAATGAGGGTGATGCGGGTCTAAAAGTTACGGGTTGCGAGTTGCGGGTTACAGGTTACAAGTGGCCCCGTCCTAGTTCGCCGCCGGCAAAATACCGAGCGAAGTCAAGCACTGTCGCGCCACGATCATCCGTTTCGGTGCGTCCTGGTCTTTGGCTACATCAAGGTTCAATGCGAAGAAATAGGTGTCATTATCTGTCTCTACCCAGCCGACCCACCATCCAATCGCGGGGGTCCGAGAAGAGCCCAGACCGCTCTTGGCACGAAGGATGTATTTCGAGTTGGCTTCGGTGATCAGCATGTCTTTCACGATCAAGCTGCTGCGTTCGCTGACCGACAGTTGATTGAGGTAAAATTTCTTCAGAAACTCGATCTGTTGCAGGGCAGTGATGCGGAGCGCGCCATCGAGCCAAAAGCGATCAACCCCGCCCGAGACGTCCTCATTTCCGTAGGCAAACTTCCTTACGAATTCCGCTTCGCGTTGCTCCCCAACCTGCCGAGCGATTTCCTGGTATACCCAGACGACCGAATATTTCAAAGCGCTTCGAAACGTATGATCGCGATTCCAGGCATCTACCTGGCGTTCCTGCCCGTCCCATTTGAAGCTTTGATTTTCATCTTTCACAACCCCAGTCTCCAAAGCGATTAAAGAATGGGGGATCTTGTAAGTTGATGCAGGAATAAACGGTTCTGCTGCCCTTTGCGGGTTGTAAACGTGAGTTTCTTCCTTTACGAGATCGGTCACAACGATTGTTCCGGCACCGCCGCTGGCTTCGAAATACGATTTCCATTCGGGATGCTCTTTCGTCTCGCTAGCTACACACGACATTCCGAGACTCATGCAAACTGGGAGAACCAAAAAAACTGTTCGCATAGGCGATCGACATACCGAGAACGACCCCGGGCGCAAGGGCGTACGGAGGCTTTCTTGGTCTCTGGCGGACAAAGCGCCGCTAAATCCGGCGGTGCCTGTGACGAAGTTCTTACGGTCTTACCGTAGCCGCGTATGCACGGCGCTTTCCTTGTGCACTCGAAAGGACTCGATTGCCTCGTATTCAGCCAATCCGAGACGGTCGTAATGCTGCGCGGTTGCCCGGTTTATCTGCTCGGCTTGTTGCCAGCCTTCGCCTGCTTGGGTCTCAGTAAACGGGGTCTGACTGCGCTGGGAGCGGTGATGATAGAGACAATCCAATTTGACAGCGAGTTCGGCCGGGCTCAAAGGCACCGCCATATCGATCTCGTGCGGGGGCCAGGGCCGCTCGTTGGAGGCGTAGAGCCAGATCTGACAGTTGGGATACCACAGCTGGTTGGAACACTCCCGTAACGCTGCCGAGCCCAGCTGAAAGACGATCCCCGACACGCTGCTGGGATCTGCCCCGGCACCGGTCAAGTAAATCTGATGTGGTTGAACCGAGCAGACCAAGGCCGCAATCGACTTAATATCATCAGAGTCCCATCGGAACTGCCGATACCGTCCCTGTTCATAAAACGATAAATCAAGGAAGCGAACTCGTTCCAGATTCAAACCGAGGATTTGGCAAGAGGCGCGCGCCTCGGCTCTTCGAATCAGACCTTTGAAGCGGCGAAGGTCCGGGCTATCCTCATCAAACGGGGCTTTCTTTTCCGTCTCCTGGGCCAGTGAATCGAGCCGTACCAGAGAGTCTGGCTGAGATACTCCGAGCTCGTGCAAAAGGCTGAACGCCATTCGCGCTTCTCCGTCTGGTACGCTGAGATTGCCTGAAGTAAGATAAGCGAGCGTAACCTCGTGCCGTTGTCTCACGAGGCGATGAAGCGTGCCGGCCATCCCTATCTCCGCATCTAACGGCTCCGGGCTAAACACCAACACTCGTTTAAACGGCGGTTCAGCTGGAACCGGACGATTGGTATCGTCGGCATTAGGCTTGCCTCCCGGCCAACCGGTGATCGTGTGCTGCAGCTCGTTGAAGATCCTGATGTTGAGTCCGTAAGCAGAGCCAGTTTCTACCAAAAGCGGAGCTAGGGCGTTCTCGGTATAATCCTCATCCCCGAGTCGGAGTACTGGCTTCTTGCGCTCGCCCGCGAGCCAGGTAACAGCCTTTCGGGCGAGGCTTCGATCCCATTTAACCGGACCTACCTTCCAAGGAGTTCGGAACCGGGTTAGTTCACATGCGGCGGCTTGATCAACATAACAACCGCAATCGGGATGGCGTTGCAGGAAGCTGGCCGGTACCGCATCAGTCTCGGGTCCTTCGATTGCAGAACGCAGAATCGGCGCTTTGGACTCGCCCCAAGCAAGCAACAGAACCTGGCGGGCCTGAAGGATGGTGCCAATTCCCATGGTTATCGCGTAGGCCGGGACGTTGGCTTCGCCGCGAAAGTCCCGGGCAGCATCCCGCCGAGTCAAGCGATCAAGAGCTACCATCCGAGTTCGCGAGTCAGGGCCTGATCCGGGCTCGTTAAACCCGATATGACCGGTCCGACCAATCCCCACAATCTGAATATCGATCCCGCCGGCTTCCTCTATCAGGCTCTCATAGTCAGCACAGTATTCGAATACCTTGTCACGTTCGACCAAGCCATCGGGCACATGCGTCTGTTTGGGCGGCAGATCGACGTGACGGAAGAGCTGAACCTCCATGAAATGCCGATAACTCTCCGGATGATCGGGAGGAAGACCATAGTATTCATCGAGATTGAAGGTGACAACGTTTTGGAACGAAAGCCCTTCCTCTCGATGGAGACGAATCAGCTCCTGGTACAGCTTCACCGGTGTGGAACCCGTCGCCAGGCCGAGCACGACGCGACGATTCTCGCTTTGCCGTTGTCGAATAACATTCGCGACAATTGAGGCTAATTCGCGGACGGCTGTTTCCGAGCTTGGAAAGACTTTTGTCCGGATCTTTTCGAACTGTTCGGCTTCAGTGTTGGAATTAGACATGATATTCAAATGGGTGCGGCACGGTGCGGTTCAGTTGGAACGGTACAATTCGATGACGTCGTTGCAAAAATTTGCACAAAGCATTTTCCCGTTTTCCGAAAACTATGCATACTGCAACGATCTAGTTCGTCGCAAAAAATCCTGAATTTTCCCACCCGGAATGAACGTTCATCCTGCATCACCGCTTGCCCATCGAAAGGAGGCAAAATCAGCAACTCAAGCATCCAGATCTAATTAAAATCTCGGCTGGTCTTTGTGACCGCAATTGCTACGGATCCGGAATGGGAAGCACCACGCTTGGGCCTCCGACGTTTCGGATTACCAACCGGCACAGGTCAATGTGCAAGAGAAGCAGCCGAACGGCTGCACATCCCAGTTTTCCCCCTTTATCCATGAGAAATTTTTTCAGTGGTTTCATTTTCCTCCTACTATCCGCCAGCACTCAGTTTGCCGGCGCCTGGTCGCTCGAAGAGGCGGCTAAACCGTACAGTGGCACGGAGGTTTCCGTGATTTTCCTCGATCGACCCGGATACAACGCAATCATCAAGCTGCTTCCGGACTTCGAGAAGAGGACCGGCATCAAAATCAAATACCAGATCGTTCCTTACGAAAATACGCGTGAGAAAGAGGAACTCGATTTCAGCTCCAACGGTGAGTTAACTGTGGCCTTAGTTGATCTCGTTTGGATTGGTGAATTTGCTGAAGCCGGCTGGATTGTACCATTCGAAGAGATCAAAAAGAAGTATCCCGAAATCATCGATCCGAATTTTGACATTAATGACTTTATCCCGCTGATCTTAAACGCCTTCGGGACCTGGCAAGGCAAAGTCTACGGTCCCCCATTCGACAACTATTCGGGCCTCCTCTATTACAACAAGGACATGCTCAAGGAAGCCGGTTTCGATAAGCCACCGGAAACCTGGGATGAGCTGATCAACACCTATGCTCCGAAGCTGACCAAGAACGGGAAATACGCTTTTGCCCTGCAATCCAGACGAGGAGAAACGCAGTCATGCGATAGCTTTATGCGGTTTCTTTGGCCTTGGGGTGGATCACTATTGGATGCCAAGTTTCATTCGAATTTAGGCAGCCCAAAGAGTCAGGAGGGTCTGAACTTCCGGCAGTCGTTGGAAAAATACATGCCGCAAGGGATCGTGGACTACGATCACAACGATGCGGTTAACGCTTTGGCCCAAGGAAACGTCGCCATGATTACTGAATGGTCAGCATTTTATTCCACCCTGGTTGATCCGAAGAGCTCCAAAATCGTGGACAAGCTCGGCGTCGCGCCCGAACCCAAAGGGCCAGACGGCCGCAAACCGGCGCTCGGGGGTTTCTCGCTGGCGGTCGCTAGTCAAGCCAACGACAAACAGAAGGCAGCAGCCTGGTTGTTTATCCAATGGGCTACGGGCAAAGAGATCGGAAAACAATATGTCGAAGCGGGCGGTATCAGTGGACGGCAATCGACGTATAAAGATCCCGCCTTGCTGGCCAAATATCCGTTTATCCAACCGATGCTCGATTCATGGCAACAGGGCGTACCGGAGTATCGGCCGCGATTTTCGGAATGGTCTAAGCTGACCGATATCATTGCTGAATGGGGTACCAAGATGATGCTGAATCAGGTTTCGGTGAAACAAGGTTCGGATGAGATCGGTACGCGAACCGAAGCCGTGCTCAAGGATGCCGGCTATTACGATGGCAAAAAACCACTAGCGCAGTGACAAGATCTGGTCGTGCGCTTAGGACTCGACCTAAGCGCGCGCGACCCCTGACGACGGAGCGAAACCGCTTCCGACTTCGCCAATTCGTACGGCAAGGTGCGGCTTCCGGGAACAGCCCATGATAGAGCGACATCGCATCACTGAACTCGATTGCTCGGTGCGCGCGGGATTATTTCCGGGCATCACGTGTGTCCGACGGTACCGAGCCGCAAATCAAGATTTATGACAACTCGGGCTGCACCCAAAAAGACCTATTCAAGTGGAGTCATCTTCTTTCTTGCTCCGGCGGTTATCGTCCTTCTGGCCGTTGGGATATTTCCTCTGCTTTTCGCGGTTTGGAATTCGCTGCACGAGTTCATTCTGAGCCGGGCCCGAATCTACGCCTTACATGGCCAGCCATTCCTTTGGTTTCAAAATTATTTGGGCCTGATGAATGATGCTGGATTCAGGGAATCGCTGTTTCGCACATTTGTCTTTCTTCTCATCAATCTTCCCATCCAATTGGTTCTTGGACTGTTTATCGCGCTATTGCTGCACAAGGTTGGCCACGAATGGCTGAAAAATATTTGTCGCGTGTCTCTGGTGATCCCACTGGCCACGACTCTTGCCGTCGTCGGTTTAATGGGACGCCTTATGTTCAACAGCAGCTTCGGTGTGGTGAACTATGCCGTGGCGACCGTTATATCGCTTTTCCGTTCCATCGGACCGCTGCTCCAGGGACATTTTCAAGTAATGCATGGTTTCTGGCGTCACGTGGTTCCCTCGAACATGATCGATTGGCTGGGGAATCCGAACCTGGCCTTCGCCACCGTCTCAATTATGGACTGCTGGCAGTGGACACCGTTTTGTGCGCTTGTCCTTCTATCCAGTCTTACCCTGGTACCGACAGAAATTGAGGAGGCGGCCAAGCTCGAGACGGATCGCTGGTGGCAAGTGCTCTGGCGAGTCCAGTTGCCCTTCCTGCTGCCAGGAATCACCGCGATTTTAATTCTGAGAACCGCTGACATTTTGAAGATGTTCGACGTGGTCTATACGATGACCCAGGGAGGTCCAGGTAACGCGACCGACTTGATCAGCGTCTATGTTCAACGAGTTGGTTTTCGCCAAGTCGACCAGGGCGTTGCATCGGCCCAAGCGATCGTGTTGCTGATCATCACGATCATTCTTTCTCGCATTTATATCCGCTACTTCTATCGGGAGATCTGAGATGGCTGCCATTCACACTAGCAAAAGGCGGTTCGGTATTGCCCATTTGTTCGGGCTGCTGCTCATTCTATTTTTCTGCGTCTTTCCGTTTTATTGGATGGTTTCTTCTTCGCTGAAGGACCCGCAGCTCATTCTCTCGCAAAAGCCGACGCTGACTTTTCAACCGACATTCGAAAACTACCAAGCTGCTTTCCAGCGGAATGTGGGCGGCAGCCTCGGAATTTCTTTGTTTGTAGCGTTGACGACTACCGTGCTTTCCTTGTTGTTAGGTACACCTGCCGCTTATGCCTTGGCCCGTTTCGATTTCAGAGGAAAAAAAGATATCTGGTTCTGGTTCATCACGAACCGGATGGTAAGCCCAATCGTATTGGCGCTTCCGTTTTTCCTCTTAGCGAGCAACTTTCATCTGATCGGCAATCCAATTGTCCTGGTTTTCATCTACCTGACGTTCAATGTGCCAATCGTAGTTTGGATCTGCTCCGACCAATTTCGTGGGATTCCCAAAGAGCTGGACGAGGCCGCCACCCTGGAAGGCTACAATTCGTTCAGTATCTTTTGGCGGGTGGCTCTTCCGCTGGGGGCACCAGGTATCGCCGTCTCCGCCATTTTCTGTTTTATCTTCTCCTGGAACGAATTGCTTTACGCGCTCATTCTGATGCGGAGGGAAACCCAAACCGCCCCGGTAGTCGCGACGAGCTTCATGAGCGGCTATCAGGTCCCCTGGGGTCAAATCATGGCTACTGGGACTCTGGTTGCCCTTCCGGTAATTATTTTCAGCCTGATTGTCTCCCGACAGATGGTCCGCGGTCTGACCATGGGAGCGATCAAGTAGCTCCGAAAACTGCGATCAGTTTTCGGAGCTAGCGGCAGTTGTATTTGTGACCGAATGTGCCTGAATAAATTAAGTACTTAAAAAAATGAACCCCCGAACCAGAAGGAGGATCAGTCCGTGAGCAGTGTCGTTGATAAATTACCAAAGTCGGTACCGGCTAAATCCGGGAGCAGCGTAGTGGATAAGCTACCGAAATCGATGCCAGCCGTGATGGCCCACGGGCCGCACGATTACCGTATGGAGGAACGTCCGGTCCCGAAGCCAGGGCCCGGCGAAGTGCTCCTCAAAGTCAAAAGCACCGGGGTGTGCGCCAGTGATATTAAATGTTACACCGGAGCTGCGCTCTTTTGGGGCGATGAACATCGCGTTGGGTATTGCCAGCCGCCTGTAACCCCGGGTCACGAATTCGTCGGCGAGGTGGTCGGTCTCGGCGATGGCGCCGGAGAACTCTATGGCCTGAATATCGGGGACCATGCAATCAGCGAACAGATCGTCCCGTGTTGGAATTGTCGTTACTGCAAGATGGGCGCTTACTGGATGTGTAACGTTCATGACATCTATGGCTTCAGACAGCGCACTTTCGGATCTTGGGCCGAGTACATGCTATTTCCGGCCGGTGCCTTAAACTATAAAGTACCCAAGAGCATCCCGTTGCATCACGCGGTCTTCATTGAACCGCTTGCTTGTTCCATTCACGCGGTGGAACGCGGCAAAGTCCAATATCAGGATACGGTTGTAATCGCCGGTTGCGGACCACTCGGGCTAGGTATGGTAGCGGCAGCCAAAATGAAAGGACCAGAACGGCTTATCGCTCTCGACCTGAGCGACGAGCGACTCGAAGTCGCTCAGCGTTGCGGTGCCGATCTGGGTATTAATCCGAAGAAACAGGATGCAGTCCAGACGGTACGGGATCTGACTGACGGCTATGGGTGTGACGTTTATATCGAAGCCACCGGGCATCCGAGCGCGGTGGAACAAGGTTTGCACATGATCCGCAAGCTTGGAACGTTTGTGGAGTTCAGCGTCATGCGAGAGAAAGTGACGGTCGACTGGACGATCATCGGCGACTCAAAAGAACTCAACGTTCACGGCTCCCACCTTGGTCCTCGTTGTTATCCGGTCGCTATTCGGATGATCGAACAGGGTCGTCTGCCGATGGACGAAATCGTGACTCATCGTTTACCGCTGAGCGACTACCAGAAAGGTATCGATCTGGTTATTTCCGGCCTGACCTCCGTAAAGGTTACACTAGAGCCGTAACGAGGTTGCAGGTTGTCAGGTTGGCGGTTCGCGGCGGCAGTCGCGGACCACCACCGCTAGGTTGTTAGCGCGTCCTCGATCGTTAGGGCGAAAATCTCGGCGCGGTTTCGGGCGCATTTTACAAACTGCGGCCGTGCGCGCCGGATTTGAGCCACGTTGGAAGGCGAATTTTTGATAGTGCGCCCCTAATCACTCACGCCCGATCGACGCGGCAGGCGTAACAACCGGGGCGCGCGTTGTGCACGTGGATATAGGCGACCCGTGCATCACCGAAAAACCGTTGAATCGACTGTTCAATGTCCACACCGTTTATCGCGTCTGCCCCAACCAGCATGTCATTATCATAATAAGCACGCACAGATAGTAAACGTCCCGGAAACAGAAGAACTTCCGGAATTTCGTTGGCTTTCGAGTAGGTTTCGGAGGCTGATTCTCGAACAAAAATGGGTCCGACACTTCGATAAGGCGACAATCCCGGCAAATGCTCGAAGTTAAGCAGCAACACGGATTCTCCGATCTCTGCATCTACTAAGCTAACGCGGCAGGGAAATCCGGGCTTTTCGTCGGCAACCAGTCGAATGACGCGGTGCTTTTGTAGTTCCTCGTTGGAAAGATGGCGGTATTGGGCTATCACATCGGCTGAAATTCCAGAGACGCGAAAGGTGTAGGCGGGGCTTGTATTCACGCCGTTATATAGGCTCACAGGCAAGGCTCGTCTGGCCATTTTCGGCCACACAATTCAGCGTTCCCGGCATTGTCATCGGTAGCGGCGACCAGCTACAATACAAATGATGGAATCCAATGAGCATGACTATCGGAACTTCCAACGCCACGTTGATCGGCTCTGCTTCCTCATCGTCGCCACTAAATGCTCGGATCGCGAGATCGATATCGAGAAGCTCCATCTCCGAGTCCAAGCGATGCGTCTATTCCCGGACAAGATTTCACTCTATGACCTGATTTATGAGAGTCGTTTCCGGCGATTGCGCGAGCAATTCCGCCAAAATAGCGCGATAAGCGAACAGGGAAATAATCCTTCACCACTGGAGCGAGCAACCTAATCTTAGACTGATCGTTTTGCGACTTAGCCATGGTACCGCATTTAATGCAGTACGTCGCCCACGAGCCTGGTGGAGGACCTGAAGTCCTGCGAATCGAGCGGCAAAAAACGCCAGAACCTGGAGCGCGCGACGTTTTAATAGAGGTGAAGTTCGCCGGAGTGAACCGCCCGGATCTTCTGCAACGTGCCGGCAAATATCCACCGCCCCCTGGGGCTTCTCTGATCCTCGGCCTGGAAGTAAGCGGACAGATTGCGGCTCGGGGTGCAGAGGTAACGGAATGGAATATCGGTGATGCGGTTAGCGCTCTGACGCCGGGCGGCGGCTACGCTGAATATTGCCTGACGAATGCTGATCACTGCTTGCCGATTCCGCAGGGATTCGATTTCGCTCAAGCGGCCGCACTCCCCGAGAATCTGTTTACGGTCTGGGCGAATCTGATCGACCGCGCCCGACTCAAAGCCGCAGAGCACGCATTGATCCACGGTGGCTCAAGCGGTATTGGCTATATGGCGATCCAGCTCGCCAAGGAGCATGGTGCGACCGTTTTTACCACCGTTGGCAGTGAAGCCAAAGCCGAGTTCTGCCGTTCTCTGGGCGCAGCATTGGCAATTAATTATCGAAGCCAGGATTTCGTTGAAGCAGTCGAGAAAGCCACTAATCGTCGCGGTGTCGATGTGATTCTGGATATGGTCGGTGGAGACTACCTGGGAAAGAATATCCGATTGCTCGCCCTTGAAGGTCGCTTAGTCCAGATCGCTTTTCTTCATGGCAGCACGGTTCAACAATTTGATTTTCTGCCTGTCATGACTCGCCGGTTGACGATCACGGGATCCACTTTGCGTCCGCGCACTATCGAACAAAAGGCGGCAATCGCTCAGAGTCTTCGCCAGCACGTCTGGCCTTTGCTGGAATCGGGTAGGATCAAAGTGGTGATCGACCGTATCGTTCCCATGGAAAAGTCAGCTGAAGCCCATCGGGCTATGGAAGCCAGCCAGCACATGGGAAAGATTTTGCTGCAGGTCGAGTCGCGATCCGCATGAGTCTTATGAGACTTATGCGACTCAGGAGACCTATTACGGACCGGACGCGGCCGCCCGGCGGACGAAGTTCGGGAACCGTTCCCTAGCGACTCGCGGGAGCGCCTACCTAGGGGCCCGCGGTCACCGGCTCAAGCGCTATCGCCTGTTCATCCTCATCGAATAGATACAGGTGCTCCGCCGGCAAATGGAATTCGATCCGGTGATTGCGTTCGGGAGCTGTCATTCCCGCTGCCTTTGCCACGACGATTGTATCCTTTCCAATCTCCGAATGAATCAAGGTTTCGCTGCCAAGATGCTCGACTACGTTCACGATACCAGGTAAGCGAACCGAGTTGGCGGAGGAACCGAGTCGTACATGTTCCGGCCGAAAACCGAGGGTCAACGATTTGCCGCGGAGCGATTGCGACACTTGGAGCGGTAGACTCACGGTTCCTACCGCTTCCGACTTACAGCGAATCTGGCCCGGTTTCTCATCTTCCACGACGAGGGGAATGAAATTCATTTGCGGCGACCCTATAAAACCCGCCACGAACTTGTTGGCCGGCCGAGAATAAACTTCAATGGGACTGCCAATTTGTTCAATTTCACCGTCGTTTAGAATGACAATCCGATCGGCCATCGTCATCGCCTCCACCTGATCGTGAGTGACATAGATAGCCGTGTTGCGAGTTTCGTAGTGTAAGTTCAGCAGCTCAACCCGCATTCGGACGCGCAGTTTGGCGTCGAGGTTAGAGAGCGGCTCGTCGAATAAAAAGAGTTTCGGTTGCTTGACGATGGCGCGTCCGATCGCCACCCGCTGTCGTTGGCCGCCAGAAAGTTGCTTCGGTTTCCGTTGCAAGAGCGGTTCGATATGGAGCAGCGCCGCTGCGCGCTGTACCCGTTGGTTGATCTCCGCTTTGGTCAATCGTTGAAGCCGCAGACCAAAGGCGACGTTTTCGAAGACCGTGAGATGAGGGAAGAGGGCATAATTTTGGAACACCATCGCTACATTGCGCTTCGAAGGATGCTCAAAGGTGATGTCACGCCCGTCTAACTCGATCTTTCCGCCGGTGATGGTCTCCAGTCCGGAGATCGACCGTAGTAGCGTAGTTTTCCCGCAGCCCGAAGGACCCACAAAGACCACAAATTCTTCTTTTTCAATCGCCAGCGAAAGATTTTTGAGGGCGTGAAAGCTATCAAAGTGCTTTTGGATATCGGTGAGATTGAGGTAGGCCATTGCGGTTGACGACGGGGTAAGCAGAGGAAAAAAGAATCGGCAATATACTGCAGGAAGCGCCGCGGTTCATCAATGGGGAATCCACCGAAAGAGCCGTGCGCCTAGCCGGACTGCCATTGGCGCCGGTGCAATTGCCGTTTTTATCGAGCGGCCGTGGCGTGCTCGTTTGAAACCACCTGGCTTCATAGAAGCCCAGTATCCGACAGCTGCCTCATGCGCATTAACGTAAGGTGGCGGTCTGGCGCGCAGGTAGGGCGTATCTCTCCGAGACCGCAGGACCGAGGACGCAACTGCACCCTGTGGGCCCGAGAACCGTTGCGAGAGGGAAAGCATTCGGCCTAATGGGGCGATGAGTTGCCGGTGGTCCTGCGGTCTCGGAGAGACACGCTCTACCTGCGCGATCGCCAGACACTACCAAAATCATGCGCCCTTCAGGCCAAACAAAATATATGTATTTTTCTTGTTATGTTTCGATTATAGAAACAATATAATTACGTATTATATAAATTGCTGATCTGTTCCGCTGCTTGCTGGTTCGGCTACTTAGTGCATGCAGATACCGCAGCCGCTTTAGCGGTGTTTGTTCAGCACGCAGTTCCGGCCGGCGAAATCAGGTATTGGGGTGCCTTCCTTGTGTCGCCATCGGTCTATCACCTCTTCACATTGCAACAGGCCGAGCGCAAAGGTGTCCTTTTGGTCCGGCAAACCGGTCAGAGTGGGTTTGCAGTAGTCTGGGCGGATACGTCCTTTGATTCTTCCCCAAACGGAGGAAGCGACTCGGATGCCGCAGTAAGAGTAGCCGCTCGGCTACTGAACGGAGAGAGTGACGATCCTTTCGCCGCCCGCGCCAGAGCTTCTGCCAACGACGTTTGCCCGCTAGGCGCTGCTCTCAATGCTCTTGTGGTACCGGTCGCCGGCTTTGCACTCAGTTCCAATGGTACCCTCGGTATTCTTCGGGATTTGCAGCACGCCGACGCCTACCTGGTCGATCCGGAACATGCCTCGCCCGGATCGATACTGGTGTGCCCTAGCCATTTTTCGGCTCAAGGACCGGTCATCATCGGCTTCGCTGTGGTAGTAGGACCTGATCATTGCGTCTACGGGCCGGACTATCGGCAAGGCGGCGCTTGGCACCGGTTGGCGACATTGCGGGAATGGCTGCGAGCCAATCAATCTGTGTCAAACGTTCGCGGTTTCCTCCTACGAGCAAAGAAGACTGACCGAGATCGCGGCGTACCGCGCAAACCGTCACCGCCGCGGCCCTTATGAGAGGGGCGAAACGGATTCTTTGGGCGAGCTTAGTAGCCGTTGCTCTGTCTGGTTGTGACGATTCGGACACCTTCGGTTCGGGAAGCGGAAATTCTTCACCTTCAGCCAATGACTTGGCCCAGGGGAACCAATTAGCGAATGGAGCGGCAGGAGGACAAAGCAGCAATGGAGCAGGGCTCGATCTGACCTGGCGAGAATACCAGCCGACCGATCTAGCATCGTTCCAGGCGGCGCTGCCAGTTTACCTGCAGCCTTATGCGCAGGCCTATATCGATGCCGGGCAGAAGTACAATATCGATCCCGCCGTGTTAGCCGCGATTACGGAAGAAGAATCCGGGGTCAGTGGACCATCTTACGCCTTCAGCAATCGCAATAATGCGATGGGCATTTCGCCAAATGACAGCGGACCCCGAAACTTCAATTCGATTGATGACAGCATCAACTACGCGGCGAGGATCCTATCCAATCCAAACGGAGCTTATGCTGATGATTATACTATCGGTCAGCTCTGGCTGACCTATTCGCCCCCGGGAGCCCGCAATGACCCGAATGGCACCAATAAAGGCTGGGGTCCCGCCGTCGCGTCTTTCTACAGTAATCTAAAATTAAAAACGGGTGGAGGAGGATAACCATGAGAGCACTGCTAGTTCTGTTGCTGTTGGTAGCTTCGCTGGTCCAAGCGAGGGATGTGACGTTTTATCAATGGGTAACCGTTCGAGCAAAGATCGACGGGTCTTTGCTGATTCAGAACCCGGGTTGGATCTGTCTGAGTTTCGGAGAGTCGGTGCGGGGGGAGGTCAGTGTCGATGACAAGACTTACACGGTCAGCGATAAGCGCAGCGTCCTTCTGTATGGCCTTTCCGAAGGCCAGCGCGAATCGTTCCAAAAACAGGTGGAAAAAGAGGTCTGGGTGACCGGGAAATTCGAGCCAGCACCGTCTGATCGGTATCCTCGAAACATCATTTTCAGTTTGAAATGAGACATCAGGCACTCCGGCACAGACTCTGCGATTTAACGCGATTGAATGCAGTTTCGTTGAGACGAGCATTTCATCGCTGGGTGAAGCGAACAGCCGTGATCGGCTAATTCCGTTCCCGACAGCTTCACAAATCGGTCCGGCGGAAGTCGAACCTACCGATCACATCGAATTTGGCCGTTCAATTCCTCACTTTACAGAGAATGGTGATTCCGCGAAGGTGCGCCTCCTCTGTATGCAAAAGATCGGGATTGGGCTCGCCGGATTAGGTACGGTCGGAGCAGGCGTTTATCGGCACCTCCTCCAAAACCGCATCTTATTGACCGAGCGGATTGGACTAGAGCTGGAGGTTCGCCGGATCGCGGTACGCAACATCTCTCAGATCCGCAGCGTACAGCCACCACAAGGAATTCTCACCGAACGCTGGGAAGCGCTCATTGACGACCCTACCGTCGGCATCGTCGTTGAACTGATTGGCGGTATCGAACTTCCTTACGAACTCTTTTGCCGAGCACTCAAGGCACGAAAGCCAGTCGTGACCGGCAACAAGGCGTTGTTGGCCGAAAAAGGCGCCGAAATCTTCGAACTAGCCGCTGAAGTTGGGGTGCCGGTTTTCTTCGAGGCCGCCGTGGCCGGCGGGATTCCAATTATCAAATCGATTCGAGAAGGATTTATCGGAAACCATCTCCAATCGATCCACGCGATCCTGAATGGCACGAGCAACTACATTCTCACCCGGATGACGGATGCGGGAATGGATTTTCCCGAAGCACTTCGAGAAGCACAAGCAGGAGGATACGCTGAGGCCGATCCTACGTTGGATGTCAATGGCTGGGACGCCGCCCACAAAGCGACTATCTTGGCATCGTTAGCCTATGGATTTTGGGTGGACACGGCTCATATCTATGTCGAAGGGATCGAAAAAATTTCGGGTGCGGACATCCGATTCGCTGAAAATCTCGGATACCGAATCAAGTTGGTGGCGACCATACGGGCGGATTCCAACGCGTCGATCGAGGTGCGAGTGAATCCAACTTTGGTGCCAAAAGGCCACGTCCTCGCGTCGGTTAACGGAGTGTTCAACGCGCTGATGGTACGTGGCGACATCGTTGGTGACACTTTGTTTTATGGGCGCGGAGCAGGACAAGATCCAACCGCGAGTGCGGTAATTAGCGATTTGGCACAAGCGGCTATTTGGATCGATTCCGGCGGGAAAGCGTTCGGATTTACTCCGCACGGCTTGTACGGAAAATGTTTGCCCACCGAGGAGCTCGTTTCGGGATTTTATTTGCGCCTCACCGTGGATGATCGTCCCGGCGTTTTAGCCCAAATCGCAAGCATACTTGGATCGCACGACATCGGCATCTCGTCTGTCATTCAACCCGAAAGCCACGAAGAGGCGGCTGTTCCCCTTGTCCTGATGATCCATAACGCTCCATTTGGCCGAATGAGGGAAGCGGTAGAACAGATGAGCGAGCTCGAATGTGTGAAAAGCGCGCCGATGCTGCTCTGGATCCTATCATGAGTCCAGCAACCGAGCGATATGCCGGAGTAATCGAGCGATACCGGAGCCTACTTCCGATTACGGACGCAACTCCCATAGTAACGCTGGGTGAAGGTTCGACTCCGTTGATTGAGTCGCCGAAGCTGGGAGCGCTGCTGGGCAATCGGTGTCAGGTCTTTCTGAAGTATGAGGGGCTGAATCCAACCGGATCTTTCAAAGACCGCGGAATGACCGTCGCAGTCAGCAAAGCGGTCGAAAGGGGTGCTACGACCTTGGTCTGCGCTTCGACTGGTAATACCTCAGCTTCAGCTGCCGCCTACGCTGCTCGTGCTGGGCTTCGATGTGCAGTGCTTGTACCGGCGGGAAATATCGCGCTGGGAAAGCTAGCGCAAGCCTTCGTCTGTGGGACCAAGGTCATTGCGATCGACGGAAATTTTGATTCCTGCCTACGGATCGTTCGTGAACTCGAAAATGAGCCCGGAATTGCTGTAGTGAATTCGATTAATCCCGATCGCTTGGAAGGTCAAAAAACGGCGGCATTCGAGATTGCGGATGCGCTCGGGGAAGCGCCTTTTGCGCACGTCCTGCCGGTTGGTAATGCGGGAAACATTACGGCGTATTGGAAAGGATACACCGAATACCATCGCCTGGGCCGCATCGGAACCACCCCGCGGATGATTGGTTTTCAGGCGGCCGGTGCCGCTGCTCTTTTTTATGACCGGGTAATTGAACGGCCCGAAACCGCAGCCTCGGCGATACGGATCGGAAATCCGGCCAGCCGAGCGCGGGCCAAGGCGGCCCTGCTGGCATCGCAAGGGGCGGTGGACATCGTCACGGACGACCAGATCTTCGCAGCTCAGCGTTGGCTCGCATCGGAGGAAGGCGTCTTTGTAGAGCCGGCCAGCGCTGCCGCGATCGCCGGCCTTTTGAAGTGTGCAAAGGCGGACCTACGCTGCGAGAGTTGCCCTTTGTCGGGCATACCGGACGGCACCAAGATCGCTGTCACTCTTACCGGCCACGGACTCAAGGATGTCGCCAGTTTAGCCGATCGCGGGATCGAAACGTATCCGGCCACAGCTGATAAGGCGGCGGTCCATCGTTTGTTATGAGTTTGATTGTCCAGAAATATGGGGGAACCTCGGTCGGAACTCCGGAACGCATCCTCAAGGTCGCTCAGCGCATTCTCAAAGCGCAGGCGACCGGTGATGAGATTGTAGTAGTGGTGTCAGCGATGTCCGGTGTAACCGACAATCTGATCGGCTTAGCCCGCCAAGTGGCGGATCATCCCAGCGAACGGGAGATGGATATGCTGCTCGCGACCGGCGAGCAGACGACAATCGCGTTGACTGCCATGGCTATCAATGCACTCGGAGGCAAGGCTGTTTCTTTGACCGGAGCGCAGGCTGGGATCGTCACTGATGGCGTCCACACCAAAGCAAAGATCGCCAACATTACTCCGAAACGTATCCATAGGCTGCTTGACGGCGGCCATATCGTTATCGTCGCTGGATTCCAGGGTGAAAGCTTTGATGGTCACATTACGACTCTGGGCCGTGGTGGTTCAGACTTGACGGCGATCGCGCTCGCTGCTGCCTTGGGTGCCGATCTTTGCCAGATCTGTACGGATGTGGATGGCGTCTATACTGCCGATCCTCGCAGCGTTCCCGGTGCGCGCAAAATCGCCGAAGTTTCGTACGAGGAGATGCTCGAGATGGCGAGTCTCGGATCGAAGGTGATGCAGTCGCGAGCAGTGGAATTCGCCAAAAAGTTCGGAGTGATTTTCGAAGTACGCAGTAGTTTTAACGACGAACCGGGGACTATCGTGAAAGAAGAAACCAGCGGAATGGAAAAGGTCGTCATTCGTGGCGTCAGCGTCGATCGCCGCCAAGCGAAGGTGACAGTTAACCGGGTCCCGGACCGACCAGGAGTAGCGTCTCGCATCTTCACAGGAATTGCCGGAGCCGGCATCAATGTCGATATGATCGTTCAGAACGTTTCAGCTGATGGCACAACCGATATTTCGTTTACGACCCATTCCGACGAGCTGCCCAAGATCAATCGTTTGCTCGGCCCACTCGTTGGCGAAATTGGAGCTCACAGCTTCTCTGCACAGGGTGGAATTGCCAAACTGAGTGTTGTCGGAATAGGAATGCGCTCTCATTCCGGAGTTGCAGCAAAAATGTTCGAGCTGCTGGGTGAAGCCGGTATCAATATTCAGATGATCACCACCTCAGAGATCAAGATCTCGGTTATTGTGGATGAGGAACGCGTCGACGAAGGCGCTAATCTGGTCCATGCGGGATTTGGGTTGGGTGAAGAAACCCCTCGCTTCGCCAAGAGCATTGTTAGCTGAGCTTCCGGACTCGCGCAGTGATCGGTGATCAGTCACCTCGTCAACGGTGATACTTATTGAGCGCCGAAGGCGTGGTTCAAGATAGGCTCTAGGCTATCCTGACATGCGCCTTGGGCGCTGGCGCCGGAATGTGAGCCGTGTGTTGCCCGTCGTTATGCTCACACGCCTTGGCTCGCTATCGCTTGCGGCGCGTTTCGCCCTACCCCCTCACGCTACCAGTTTGGCCGATCGCTTAGCCTCTATTTCGCCCCCCATCCTAACGGCACAATCGATAAACCAACGGACCACCGGCGACAAATTTTCTCGACGCCAAACAGCTCCGATATCGACGAAAAGCGCT
>DATNNZ010000274.1:0-8066 GCA_035601575.1 Chthoniobacterales bacterium | reverse complement strand
CGATTCGTAAAGCCGTGTGGTCGAATCACGAGGAATCTGACCTAGGTCTCGCTAGCTTCGATCGCCACGTCTTCGTCAACATATTGTTACAATCGTCGCGTTGCCTTTCAGCGCACGGTTTGATTACCTCGCCTGGAAACTTACCTCCGCGTGGAATGGCTAACACGAGCCATTAGGGAAAGGAGCGGATCACAACTCACTGACGGCTCTAGTCGAGACATGAAAACAGGAAAAATGAAAAGCAAGATTCATATGAAGGCCGAATCACATATCAATCGGTCAAATAAGAGAAACAGCATTTTCGGATTCTCACGTCTGCGACCCCAAAAACTCCGGTGCACAACCGCGATGTTCGGTGCCGCCGCTGCGGGCATTCTGCTGGCGCTCCCGGCAGTGGCGAGAGACGACGACGACCAAAAAAATGTCGAACACGTATTGCTTATATCGGTCGACGGGATGCATCAGTCTGATTTGGCTTGGTACGTCCAGACCCACCCTAAGTCCACGTTGGCAAAGCTGGTGGCGCACGGCGTCGACTACTCCAACGCGAGCACGCCCTTTCCCTCGGACTCGTTCCCTGGATTGATCGGGCAGGTGACGGGCGGTAACCCGGCAACCGCCGGCATCTACTATGACGACACTTGGAACCATGCGGTGTTCCCCCCAGGGACCACGAACTGCGTCGGCCCCGCACCTGGCGGAGAGGTCGCTTACACCGAAGCTGCTGACAAGAACTTGGGCGCGCTCGACGCGGGTCAGGGTATCGTCCCGGCTCCCGACAACCCGGATCCTTGGGAAGACATTCTGCAGATGACGAGCAATCCAGTGAAGGTCATCAATCCAGCGAACTTGCCCGTTGATCCCGAGACATGCGAGCCGATCTACCCCAACAAGTATCTGCAAGTAAACACAATTTTCGAGGTAGCTCACCGGCACCATCTATTGACGGCGTGGTCTGACAAGCATCCCGCCTACCTGGCCCTGTCCGGTTCGTCCGGGGAAGGCGTCGACGATTGCTTTTCTCCCGAGATCAACAGTAGCGCGAACAAGGCCGCTCCGACTGCGCTGAACCAACCTGACTGGACAACGGACAATCTGTTCACCCAGCAGTACGACGGCTACAAAGTTGAGGCCGTTATCAACTGGATCAATGGTCACCGGCATGATGGCGGCGGTAACCCAGGAACGCCGGCGATCTTTGGAATGAATTTCCAAACCGTTTCGACCGGCCAGAAGCTGCCAAATTCTAGAACGGAGGGTGACCTGTCGGGGAACTCCCTTGGCGGCTATCTTGCCGACGGCGCGACTCCCGGGCCGGTCTTGACCCACGCGCTCGACTTCATTGACCAATCCCTTGGCAAGATGTATAGCGCTCTCGAGCAGCGGGGACTCCTCGGTAGCACCGCGATCATCGTGTCGGCCAAACATGGGCAGTCGCCGATGAATCTCGCTGCCCTCAACCGGATCGACGACGGCAAAATTATCGCCGCTCTCAACGCTGCGTGGAACGGTTCCCACCCCAGCGCCACACCCTTGGTAGCGTTTGAGGTCGACGACGACGGCATGATTGTCTGGCTCAACGATAGGTCCGACGCGGCCACCAAATTTGCGAGGCAGTTCCT
Organism: Chthoniobacterales bacterium; assembly: GCA_035601575.1. Classification (GTDB taxonomy): domain Bacteria; phylum Verrucomicrobiota; class Verrucomicrobiia; order Chthoniobacterales; family JAFAMB01; genus DASTDH01. Next base: position 6,444 of record DATNNZ010000274.1, on the reverse strand, counting down.
GATGAACTACAGCGATTCCACCGCGAGCGTCGACGGCAAACCCGTCACGTCTGCCGGTCTTTGGCAGGTATATACGGGCCTGGCAGCGGCGCAGTTCATTGGCGTTAAAGAGAGTGATCCTCGGGTACCCGACGTGATCGGCATTGCTCAGTACGGGGTCGTCTACACCGGCCATAAAGCCAAAATCGCCGAGCACGGTGGTGATCACCCCGAGGATCGAAATGTTCCTATCCTAGTGGTGTGGCCTGGAGCAAGTGGCGGCCTGAATGTCACAGCGCCGGTAGAGACAACGCAGATCGCCCCAACCATTCTGGAGCTGCTCGGTCTCGACTCCCACGAGCTCCAGGCGGTTCGTATCGAGGGCACGGAGCCCCTTTTTTAACCCAGATAGCAGGATTTGAATCTGGCAGCATCCCGCGGGTGACTTAGCGGTCTCCCGCGGGAAAGCGGAGCATGCCTTATTGGGAGCGTCGCATAGGCAAAGGTCACCGCCCGTAAACGGAAGACCGCCAACCACAACGATGAAGAAGTAACGCCAAACGCCAAACTGGGGACCGCGTCTGTACAGGTAGATAACTACAATAGCTACATTATTTTAGCTCTTATTTGGGCAACACGCCGCATAGACTCGACCCCCAAGTTTCTATCGATGATAGCGTGGGCGGAAGAGAACTGCTCAAGTCTATACATTATGGCCACAAAGCTATTGCTTGCAGTTTGCGGTTTATTTGCGGCTGTCGCTGCCACTGCAACGAAGGCAGCCACGGAATTGCCTGCGATCACTGTCACAGGCAGTGTCACGCCTCCAGGTGATATCGTAGACAGGGACCGCGACCAGCGGTCGCCAGATATTCATTGGCCCACGACCCTGTCTCTCAAATGGTCAGAAGTGTTTGCGCATAACCAGATTGAGATCAATGCGCCTTGCGCCACGGTATGGAATCACCTCGTCCAAGCACAGCAGTGGCCGCAACTGGTGCTCATTTTCTGGCAAGGTCAAGATTAAGGATGGTTCACAGATACTGCAAAAGAACACCAAGTTCACGTGGCGTGGTTTGGACCTGCCACAGGACGACATAGGAGTGTTTCAATACTCGCCCGAGCCACTGGACAGCAAGGTGATTGAATACGTTCCTGAGCAAAGCCGTGGCTGTGCACAGTCTGTCCCTTCTGAAATGAAGCGATTGCGTTTCAAGGGCTGCTAACTCTTCGAGTGAGGAGTAAAGAGCTGCTCGACTTTTTTGGCTACAAAGGCTGATCTTTGTGATGCTTGGCTTCTCGATAGAAGGGCGATCTTGAACTTCGCACAAATATCCAGCTTCTCACACCGCTACTTCATCGCTTCGGCGGCTTATGAACCAAGCTGAGATTATTTGTACGTTGCTGATCGTCGTTGTGGCGCTGGCAATGTTGGCGAAGAAAGCGGCGTTGCCTTATCCGGTATTGCTGGTGATCGGTGGACTTGCGCTCGGGTTTGTCCCTGGCTTGCCAGGGGTAAGGCTAGAGCCGGATCTGGTGTTTCTGTTTTTGTTGCCGCCGTTGCTCTATCCGGCGGCGCTCTTTACATCTTGGCGAGATTTTCGCGCGAACCTGAGCCCCATCTTGTTGCTCGCGATAGGGCTTGTCTTGTTAACAACCGCGTTCGTGGCCGTTGTCGCGCACGCGCTGACTGGTTTGCCCTGGGCAACTGCATTTATTCTCGGCGCAATTATTTCACCTACGGATGCGGTTGCAGCGACCGCGATCGCGAACCGTCTGCGCATACCACAAAGAATCGTTACCATTTTGGAGGGCGAGAGTCTCGTCAACGACGCGACGGCACTCGTCGCCTACCGCTTTGCAATTGTGGCGATGATGAGCGGAACGTTCTCACTTTCTGAAGCAAGCCTCCGCTTTATTTTAGTCGCCCTTGGCGGCACGGGAATAGGGCTAGTTGTCGGTTGGCTCGCTTCCCAACTTCAGCGCCGTCTCGACGATCCGCCCGTTCAAATCACAATTTCACTGCTCACGCCGTTTGCCGCTTACATTCCGGCCGAGCGTTTGCATGTCTCCGGCGTACTGGCAGTGGTCGCGTCCGGGCTGTTCCTCGGTTGGCGTACGCCGCAGATCCTCACCTACCGGACGCGGCTCAACTTATACGTGTTTTGGGAGATGATGGTATTCCTGTTGAATGGCCTGGTCTTTGTCCTGATCGGTCTGCAACTGCCGCGCCTTCTTCATTCGCTCTCCGGCCGCTCTCTAAAACAGCTTTTTTGGCACGGCGCGCTGATAAGCTGCGCCACCATTGTTGTGCGCATCGTTTGGGTCTTTGCATCAACCAATGTGCTGCGTCTGATAAGCATTTCCCTGCGCAAAAGAGATCCATATCCGGCGTGGCAGAACTTGGCGATTGTTGCCTGGACAGGGATGCGCGGTGTGGTGTCGCTTGCAGCTGCGCTCGCGATGCCGCTGACGCTTTCGGACGGCAGCCCTTTCCCTGGACGCGACTACATTTTGTTCATCACCTTTTGCGTGATTCTCGCGACGCTCGTGCTCCAAGGTCTGAGTTTGCCCGTGGTGATCCGCCGCCTTGGAGTGGTGGATGACGGGCGCGCAAAGGTGGAAGAAAGGACGGCGCGACTGAAAGCGAATGAAGCGGCGCTGGCGTATGTCGGGGAAGTCGATAGCCAGTTCCCGGCGGACATCGTGGAGCGCCTCCGCGCTGAATACGATGACCGCATTCGGCAGTTAGAAGTATACGCGAGTACTGGCGGAGTCGGCTCTGTTGGATTGATCGCGCCCTCCTATCAACGCTTGCAGCAAGACGCGCTCGACGTAGAACGCCGGACCATCATTCAATTGCGCGATGAATATGCCATCAATGACGAGGTTTTACGCCGCATTCAGAGCGACCTCGATCATGCCGAAGCGAGGCTGCACGGAGTAGAATAACGGGTTCACCTGGCTGACAACGTCTTTGTCGCCGATAGTATCGCCCATTTCGCCCACCTATATGCCCATCCTCGCTTCCCATTTTCACCCGCCGGCCTACCTGCGCAATGGGCACATCCAGACGATCCTACCTGTGCTTTTGCGTCGGCGATTGAACATCGCTTTTAAGCGGGAGCGGTTGGAACTGGAGGACGGCGATTTCCTTGATCTCGACTGGGCGCGAATGGGCGGAGACAAGTTGGCGATTCTTTCGCACGGCTTGGAGGGATGCTCTGACGATGGTTCTAATCGTGGGATGACGACTACGCTCCATGCAGCGGGATGGGATGCGCTGGCGTGGAATCTCCGCGGCTGCGGGAAAGAGATGAATCGGCTACCACGGTCTTATCACAGCGGCGAGACTGGCGATTTAGGGGCGGTGATTCGCTTCGCGGCCACCAGATATTCGCGAATCGCGCTGATTGGATTCAGCCTTGGGGGGAACATGACCCTGAAGTATCTCGGCGAAGCCAGTCCACATCCGGCGGTGATCGGTGCGGTGGCGATCTCTGTGCCGATCGATCTCGCTGCAACCGCGCGAGCCCTCGATCACCGTTGGAGCAATCGGATCTATCTTCGGCGCTTTATCAAGAGCCTGATCGCTAAAGTTGAAACCAAGGCGCGCAGATTTCCTGATCAGGTCGATGCGAGTCGGATTCGAACGATCCGGACATTTCAGGAATTCGACGATCGCTACACCGCACCGATCCATGGTTTTCGAGATGCAGCGGATTATTGGAAGAAGTCCAGCGCGCGCCAGTATCTGGATCGAATAACAATTCCGACTCTGCTTTTGAACGCCAACGATGATCCCTTTCTCACGCCGGGATGCTTTCCCTTTGCGGAGGCAGAACAGAATCCTTCTCTGTTCTTCGAAGCACCGGAATCGGGAGGTCATATGGGATTTGTTGATCTGACCCGTGGCGGCGAGCCGTGGTTCGAACGGCGCGTTGTTGAGTTTCTCGGGACGTCCGTACGTGTCGAGGATCGACAGAAGCGCTTGTGATGGGCGTGGTTGACTGTTCCTTTCGGACTCGGCCCAAAATTTGCTGCCTTCTTCCGAGTGTCTGCGATACCGATTGCTAATTAGTTATGACATGTCTGCTTTGATGTGATTACCGATTGTTTGGGGAGTAAAGGGAATATGAAATATTTTTTAATTCTGTTATTAGGGGCTACGTGTGCACACGCAGAGGTGAGATATAATTTAGATAATCTGACTGATACCGAAGAGCATATCCGTCCGTTTATCAATGATGTTTTCCAGGCATATTGCTACGGTTTGGATGCGCAACGGACTCAAATTTATCCCTATCTGGTTAAATATTGGACCTATTTAAGAGCCTTCGATACCCGACCATACGATTTTTCGATCAGTTACATTCGTATCATTAAAACGCTGGCCGCGTCAGCTTATGTAGAAATCGAAGGCTATCTGCAGGTCGGAGATTTCAGTAATGATCATGCAAGCACGGGTATGATTCAGACGTCCTGGACAATGGTTTTGGATGGGATCTGGTCAGATAAACCAGTATTGCGGACGATGAGAGAAAGCGGTCTTTGTGACCTACGCAATCAGTTGACCGAGGAGAATGACCCGAAGCTTAAAGCGGTTCCATAGCCCGATCAATTCGAGCGTCTGCTCAGACTCGCTGCCGTGCGAGTGGATCGACCTAGAAACTACCGACTTCGCGATCGGAGTGTGAGCCGTGACGAGCGGATGTGGCGCGATGTTTGAAAAATGCCTTGCCGCCGTCGTCTGGCGCGGACGGCAGGTGACCATCAGTTCAAGCCCTGATCCCCGAGTGCGGGATCTGAACGGTCTCGCTTCGTTAATTCCGTAAAAGCTAGGATGAGTTTTGCTCAACAGATCGTGCGGCGAAGCAGATCAGCGCTGGAACCCGGCAGTCGAAACAACGAATACGGCGACTGGAACAAAAAAGAGTCGGACGCTCAAGTCCTCGCGTTTATTACACCGCTCGGCAAATTGGGCTGCGGTCCTTGGCGCCTAAAATCTGCAAAGGCTTCTTGCCAGGCAAAAACACGCACTTAAGAAAATTTGCACGAGAACCTTCGGTGGCAAGAAGATCAAATCTAAAGTAGCAAACACTTATGTCGCTCCCTGACGGGCCGAAATCTCCTAGGATCTGGCAAATGCTTCAGTGGATTACAATGCCATTTTCTTTTATGCGGGGTTGCAGTGATCGCTATGGCGACCGCTTCACCGTGTTTCTCAGCCAGAGATTACCTCCCGTCGTCTTCTTCAGCAATCCCAAAGCCTTGCAGGTCATTATGACAAGCGACGATTCCGAGCTCTTCGATTCACCTGGTGACCTAAACACGCTATTAGAACCTCTCCTAGGAACGCAATCCCTGATGGGATTGAGTGGTGATCGCCATCGGCGGATGCGTCAATTGTTGATGCCTTCCTTTCATGGAGAACGGATGCGTTCTTACGGACAGCTTATTCGAGACATTACTGAGGAGGTAATGAGAGAGCGGGTCGCTGGGAAGACCTTCCCTGTGCGAAAGTCCATGCAAAAGATTTCCATGCGTGTCATCCTGCGAGCAGTCTTTGGTTTAAACGAGGGCGCCCGCTATCAGCAACTCGAGAGGCTTCTGGCAACGATGCTCGATAGAATGAGTAATCCATTAAGTGTAAGCCTCCTCTTCTTTCCGATGCTACGGCAGGATTTTGGGCCACTGAGTCCATGGGGCAGCTTCGTCCGTGCCCGACGGGAGATAGACCAGCTCATTTACGCTGAAATCGCCGAGCGTCGAACCCATCTAGATCCGTCCCGCAACGACATCCTTACTTTGCTCATGTCTGCTCGTGACGAAGCCGGCGAAGCGCTGACGGATGCGGAGTTGCGCGACGAGTTGATGACCCTATTGGTAGCCGGTCATGAAACGACCGCCACGGCTATTACCTGGGCGTTGTACTGGATTCACAAATTTCCGACAATACGTCAGCAACTGTTGAAGGAACTTCAGGCACTCGACGGCCCCCTGGACCCCACTGTTGTATTTCGACTACCCTATCTCAACGCCGTTTGTTCCGAAACGCTAAGGATTTACCCGGTAGGAATGACCTTGTTTGCGCGAGTCACAAAATCGACCGTTGAGCTGATGGGTTCCTCACTTGAACCTGGTACCGTAGTCATCGGCTGCATCTACCTGGCTCATCACCGCGAGGATGTCTACCCAGATCCGGATGAATTCAAGCCCGAACGCTTTTTGGAACGCCATTATTCTCCTTTTGAGTATTTGCCGTTTGGTGGGGGTGTCCGGCGTTGCATTGGTATGGCGTTTGCCCAATTCGAGATGAAACTGGTGATTAGCGGCATCTTGTCGGGCTTTGAGCTCGCGCTGGCTGATAGCCGTTCCGTGCGCCCGGTACGTCGCGGCATAACCTCCGGGCCATCTCCGTTTCGAATGGTTGTCAAAGAGCACCGATCCTAGATCGGTATTACC
>DATNNZ010000273.1:0-11107 GCA_035601575.1 Chthoniobacterales bacterium | reverse complement strand
TCGCCAAGGCCAGTAACGGCAAGGTAAAAATGGCGGACTTCTTCCCCACCCATGCACCATGGTTCATCGGTCTTGCTTGGGCCAGCGGCGGAGATTTCTTTAAGGCAAAGGGCGATACCTGGATTCAAACTCTGAACAATTCCGCTTCGGAGAAGGTGCTGACTTTCTGGGATGGTCTGATCAAGAAGGATACGTTTCGACTTTGTCCGATTTTACCGCGGAATTTTACTCCGCACTCGGTTCCGATCAGATCGCTTCATCGGTGGAGGCGGCTTGGGGTCCGGGAGTTTTTGCTGCTTCGTTGAAAGAGAAGACAGCCGGCGAATGGCGAGTAGCGCCTCTTCCCCAATGGAGCAAGGATCAACCGTTCCGCAGCGGAAACTGGGGAGGCAGTTGCAACTCGGTAACCAAACAATCAAAGTATCCCAAAGCCGCCACACTTTTCTCCATCTGGCTGAACACCCATAAAGCACCGGTTATCGGCAACTGGGTTAACACCGGAATCTTTCCCGCCTCCCTTTCCGGTCTGACCTCTCCCGATCTGAACGATCCCGAGAAAAACCCTTCCAAGTTTTGTGGTGGCCAAAACATCGCCCAGCTCTATTCGGATGCCGCGAAAGCGATCAATGTCGATTTTGCCTGGGCTCCGTGGTTCGCCTATGCGAATGACAACTATAACAAGCACATCGCCGATCTGCTCTCCGGGTCTGCCACCGTCAAACAGGCGCTCGATGGTTGGCAAAACGACTGCCTCAAAAACGGCAAGGACGCCGGGTACGAGGTAAAAGGTCAGTAGGAAGAAAATCTCACGCAAAGCAAACTTCGCCAAGGCTTCGTCACCCACGGACGCAAAGACGCAAAGAAAATACCGGACAAAAACAGGATGAGCCAAATAGTTTTCTGTCGTCCAGAACTAAGCCTCTTAAAAACTTCGTAGTTGCTCTCACCTTCCTCTCTTCTTCTTTGCGCCTTTGCGTCTTTGCGTGAGGTTCTTATCCGCCAATGCGTTATCACAAGACCGCTCTGCTCTTCTTAACGCCATTCCTCACGGTGTTCGTCGCGTTCTATCTCGCCCCGGTATTTTACGCCATTTACCTGAGTCTCTTTATTCGAAAGCGGATCGGCGTTGGCCCACCGAAAGAAGTTTTGGCGGTATCGAGAATTACGTTAGAGCCGTTCAGGATACCGATTTCCTGAATGGCCTGAAGAATATCTTCTTATTTGGGATTGTTCAGATCCCGGTCATGCTCGGCCTGGCAATTTTGCTAGCGCTCCTCCTGGACCAATCGCGCGGCCTCTTCTCGCGGATATGTCGGACCGTTTACTTCCTGCCGTACACGATTCCGACGGCGATCGGAGGCTTGATCTGGGGCTATATGTATTCCCGACACCTCTCTCCGTTTAACCAGGTGCTGAGCGGATTACACCTCGGAACGGTCGATTTTCTGTCACCGGCCATCCTCCTGTTTTCGATCGGAAACATCGTTACCTGGACCTGGACTGGTTACAACATGATCACGCTATTTGCGGCCCTGCAGAACATACCCAAAGATATTTTTGAAGCCGCCCGAGTAGATGGCGCAACGACCTGGAATATCGTTCGCTACATCAAGATCCCGCTGATCATTCCGACACTGCAACTTTGTCTCATTTTCTCAATCATTGGAACATCCCAACTCTTTACCGAGGCTTTCGTGATGCGCCCCCTCGGCTATGTAGCAGATAATGTCACTCCCAATCTCTATCTCTATCTCACCGCCGCGCGCGACGCGAATTACGCTTATGCCGGAGCATTAGCTATCTTCATGGCGGTCATTATCTTCGCCCTCAGTGGAGCTTTTCTCCGCCGAATTTCTTCCCGATCAACCTAGATTCCGTAGATGAAACTATCCGCAGATTTCATAGCGCGGCAAAGCCACAACCACAGAAGAGATAATCCGCAGATTTCGCCGATTACACAGATTAAGCTTTGGGTTCCGACGCGTGGATTTTCAAGTCGTCCTCGCCTAGCCGAAATTATCAACTGTGCAAAATCAATCGAGTTCGTATCAGCGTTTGGAATCTGCGTAATCTGTAAAATCTGCGGATACTTCCATCTCCGGAATCTGTGGATCGCAATTCTAGATTTGGAATAGAAGGCACTTTATACCGGCAGCACGGAGTCACTCCCGGTCGGATAGGTCCGCGGACCGGCAGGAGCCGGTCCCTGCCGAGGTTCGTATTGGCGGACCTTCCCTTCCCGGCACGTTTCGTTATGTCGTTCTCGCGATCTTCCTCCTCTATTGCATCCTGCCGGCGACTTGGATCCTGGCGGCCGTGACCAAGGATAGCAGTCAGATTTTTACGACGTTCGGGTTCTGGTTCGCCAACCCACCTCATTTCTTTGAAAACATCGTGGACCTGTTCGCCTTCCGAGACGGGATTTTTGTCCGGTGGTTTGGTAATTCGCTCCTTTATGCGGGATCCATTTCGCTGGGCAGAACGTTGATTTGTGCGTGGGAGCGGGTCAACCGGGGCCCGAAAATGGTCGAAAAGAGGCTGCTAGCTAAGAACGGCCTCTCGCGATGGTCAAAGACGTAGAGCTACCCCCGATGTCGGAGGGTGCGTCGCTTGCGACGCCCGGAAATCACCCAACGGGCACCCGAGGAATCGAGCCCAGCGGTCCGCATCGCGTGTTTATATCAGGGGTTGCTTCCGGGCGTCGCAAGCGACGCGCCCTCCGACCGGTGGGCTAATCCGCTCCCATGTACCGTCTTCCGGATTGCCTATTCCGCGTTCCCTATCCCTCTCGCGAATGAGAGGCCCACCGTATCCTCCATAAATTTTGTGCAAGCTATTCCCGGTCGAAACATCTAATAGTACAGCCTTGCCCACTGGAGAAGCATGACGCCGCAGGTGTTTATTAGTCATTCGAGTAAGGACAAAGAGGTAGCAGACGCTGTTTGCCACCATCTTGAGTCTGCCGACATCCCATGTTGGATGGCTCCGCGGAACATCGAATTCGGGTCGGATTGGACCGAGGCAATCATGCGGGGCATCACCGCCTGCCGAGTTTTTGTACTCGTGTTTTCCGAGAACGCGAACGTTTCCGGCCATGTGCGACGGGAAGTGGCTAAGGCTTTTTCGCTAGGGTTGCAGGTCATTCCCTTTCGCATCGAGGACACTCTTCCGCAGAGCAGTCTAAGCTATTTTCTGGAGACGGTGCACTGGTTAGATGCGGTCACGCAGCCGTTAGAAAAGCATCTGAACTCGTTAACGGAACGGGTCAAAAAATTGCTGGCTAATGGCGACTCTGGGGCCAACGCGCCGCCGATCGTATTGCCGGCAACTGCTTATCCCGGTCTTTCTGTGCCGGCGAAGCGTCGCGGTTGGATCCTAGGAGCTGGTCTGGCCATCGCGGCGGCGGCAATCATGACAGCCGCATGGCTCCACATCGCGGGGGATCGAACCACCCAACAAAAACCTTTTTCCAGCAGTTTGCTCGCCGAGATTTCGGCCAAAAGCGTCGCTGTCCTACCTTTCGAGAGCATCAGTTCGAGCAAAGATGACGGCTATTTTGCCGATGGGGTTCAAGACGAAATTCTCAATAACCTGGCTAAGATCGCTCAGCTCAAAGTCATCAGTCGCACCTCGGTCATGCAGTACCGGGCGGACACGAAACGCGATATGCGACAGATCGCCTTTGCGCTCGGTGTCGCAAACGTCCTGGAAGGAACAGTGCGTCGCGAGGGCAACCGGGTCCGAGTCAGTGCCCAGTTAGTCGATGCCCGGAGCGATAACGCCGTCTGGGCCGATAGCTACGACCGGGATATCACTGATATCTTTACAATTCAGAGCGAGGTTGCTCAAACTATAGCAGGTAAACTTTCGGCTGCTCTTTCTCCAGATGAAAAGCAGCGAATAGAACAAAAACCAACTAAAAATATGGCAGCCTATGACCTCTACCTTCAGGCGAAGGAAAAACTAGTGAATGCTGAGATAGTTGCGCGAGGAGACCGAGAGAAGCCGATACGCGCCGCTCTGAGCCTCCTTCAGCAAGCCATTCAACTCGATCCGGAATTCGCGAGAGCCTACTGCTCGATGGCGTTTGCCCACGACGCCCTATACCTTAGATTTGATCCGACTCCTGAACGGCGCGGCCTGGGAGATGAGGCGATCAATAACGCGTTGCGGCTGCAACCTGATCTCCCCGAAGTTCATTTGGCGTACGCCAACCATCTCTATCGTTGTTATGCTGACTATGACCGCGCAAACGCACATTTAGAAATCGCCAAGCGGGGTATCCCGAATAATGTTGAGGCTATCTACCTCGAAGCCTCAATGAACCGTCGGCACGGTCAATTTGAGAAAGCCATTCAGAAGTTCAATGAGGTAATTGCGCTCGACCCACATAATCCGTCACTGATTTCAGATCTGGCGGAAACGCTCTCCTATACTCGGCGCTTTGCGGTCGCAGGGCGTGTGTGGGATCAACTGATTGATCTCGTTCCTGACGGATCGACGGTGAGGGTTCGAAAGGAGTATTTTACTACGGTTCTGAGAACTGGTGATGATACAGCCTTCCGGTCAGAAATCGAATCGCTGGCAGAGTCTATGCCCGACGACAAACTCCTCCGTTCGCTCTTTCTAAATCTGGCACTCGATCATCGCGATTGGCAGCAAGCAAATCGATTGTTGGAGAAGATGAAAGGCGAAGAGGATAGCAAATTTGCTTACGGAGAGAGTCCGGTCCCGATCGGCTGCTATTCCATCTTACTTGCGCGGTTGCAGGGAGAAGATCCTAACGCGCAGCCGACTTCTGCTGAAACGCGCCAGCTATTGCGTCGAAAAGTAGAGGCTTCACCAACAAACGCCGCGCTGTTGAGCAATTTGGCTGTGGTCGACGCGCTGCTTGGACACAAGGAGGATGCTATCTCCCAAGCGAAACGCGCCGCCGAGATGTTGCCCATCTCCAGGGATGCGATGGATGGTCCGAACATCTCGATCAACCTCGCGATCGTTTACGCGTGGACAAACGAGCCGGATCTCGCCTTTCAAAACCTGGAAGCCATGTCGAAGGTACCGTACGGTGTTTTCTGCAACTATCTTAAGCTCGGATCCTATTTTGAACCCCTTCGCAAGGACTTGCGCTATGACAAATTACTAGCAGACTTAGCGCAGCACTAGTGAATCACTTTTTACGCATGTGCGGCGAGCTTTTCAAAGAGTTGGTGATCTTCGATTGACCGCCGGCCGAGGGGAGGAATGTAAAGCGTGCCTGCTTGCGGGCCCCGCTCCAGTTCCGCCGCTAGCGCCCCGAGGCGATATGTCTCGACGAGCGACTGCAGCAATGGGAACGTTTTTGAGACGACTAGAGTGATCGGATGCTCGGGCCTATAGAATTCGAGTAAATAATCCTGTAGCCGTTGGAATTGCTCAGCGGCTCGGCGATCCGTCGTGTGAGTCGGATCTCCAAAGGCATCGGCCTGCCAAAGGACACAGGGAACATCATTTTGGAGCGGCCGGCGGCGCAGAAGCAAATCGGTCGCTTCATATATTTGGAGCCCGTCGGCTGCGAAATCGATACCGAGATCCACCAGCAGCGTGTCTAGTGCTGAGATGCCTGGAAATATCTCTACCCGAAGGTCGAGAAGTTTAGCGGCTCTTTGAATAAGAGTTGCCGGATAGCAATAGACTAGCGGATGCCCATAGGAGGCAAAACAAACCGGCGGCTTGCTGATTGCCGCATTGACCACCTCGGCGGCCATTCGGCGATACGTGGGCAGCCGGCTTTTGCCTTTTTCATACAGCGGAAGGAGGCTCGTCACTTCTGCACAGATACTCCGGAGGTAGGACTCGACGCCAAATCCGGAATCGACCACGAAAGTATGGCGGCACCGGCGAATGATTTCTTCAACCTCTCGGGTGATTTGATGCACTCCTACTATCCCTAGCCCGACAATTGCTATATCAAACGGCAGAAGCTTGTCTTGCGAGTCCGTCTTGCTCATCCAATTTGTTCCATAAGGGCTAAGACCGGCTTCAATCTGTCCGTGTGCGCACTTGCACCGTGGATTCGGGCGAGGGTTTGCATGACTTCAGGCTGCCGAAGCGCTGTCGTCGGATCGAACTGTGAATTGGCGATCGAAGCAATACCAACCTGAGTTGTCGGAATGAACTCCGACCTTACCACTTCGGAGAAAGTCCAACCCTGGGAAGTCTGGGTCGTGGGAATAGGGTGCCTCAGATGTGCCCAAAGTTGTGCGCCAGATTCAGTCAGAGCGATTCGCTCTTCGGAACTCAATTTATAAGCAGCTAGAGCCGCATGTGGGCTCTTCTGAAACGTGAGCAGAACGCAGATCTGCAAGTAAAACCCATAATCGGTCTGAATACGAGAAAGCAAATCGTTCAATTTTGCCATAGATTTACCTCAAATCACTTCTAGTCGCATACGACCTGGTGAGCGTTACGAATGAGATTTCAAGAAAAAGCTAGATCCCGATGTCCAGAGATCGGGATGTGCCACCAAGTAATCATGTGGTACCTGGAAGCTCTATCCCCGTCAAGATTTTGGCCACAAAATAATGGCAACGCAGAGAGCCGCAGCCAAGGATCTCCAGCGCATCGAAGGCGAAGGCTTCTTAGTTTGCCTTTGTCCCACTCATCCAATGCTGCACACAAGACTTAAGACTGCTGCCAACCTGTCGCTGTGGGTGCTTGCGGCACGAATTTGGCCGATGCTTTGTTGAACGCCAATGCGGTCGAGCACAACCTCGGGATTGAACTTTGAATCGGCTGATTCAGTCTCATGAATACGCGTCCAGCCCACATTCGTTATCCATTTGAACGACCCACACGGATCGACCCCGCTGTGCCCTCCAGGGGTAACACCAAGTGGCTCTGGAACCGGCATTATCCGTCCGAGTTCGCTTGAAAGTTGCGAACCCGACTGGTTTAAAACCGTCCGTTCTTCCGGGCTCAGCTCGTAAGCTGCCAACGCTTCCTGTGGGCTGCTCCGAAACTGCAAATAGAACGCGTGGTCGGTCTGTATTCGTGAAAGGAAATCGTTTAGGCCGAACATAGTTTTAACTCAATCTAGCGTTTGGCCGTAAGACGTGATCAAAATCAGAGTATTGTGAAAAAAGTTCAGAAAAGACAGCGAGATATTGATTTTGAACAATTTGCACGGCAGCCACCAGTTATAATCACGTTGCTATAGGGAAGCCCTACTCCGTGTCAAGGCTTCTGGACGAAAGAAAGAGAGGTGGCGTATCGGAGTCTTGAAGAAGGGCGCGTGATGATGAGGAAGGTCGATTACTGCCGTTTGTTCGGGGTCGCCTTCTTGATTCCAAATTCTGGATTCTGACGCCTGTATTCTTTGAACGTAGATAGCGGACCGACATGCGGGGGTAGGGATAAAGCTCTCCGACCTCTATCAACAACGCATAATAGATTAGCGTACCCAACCCGTCAATGTAATCCCATCCGATGTCGTTCCCGTCGTCCGGGTCCAGCTCCGAAGTGTTAGCGGTATCGATCATGGGTGGCAGCTCGCTATCTGAAAGTACGCGACGCCAAATTGCAGGTTTGGTTTTCCGAAACATAAAATCGTGCGCCCAATCCCTATCCAAGGACTTAAAGTCTGCGAAGCCGAACTGCTCAAGGCGACCACCCAGCAGGTCGATTCCTTGCGTCGGCACAACTAGCTTTGGATAATGTAGGAAATAGGTTTTGGTGTCTTCGTTCGTCATACTGGGTCGTTTGCGAGGGTGCTGCATCGACTTGCATGGTTTTAGGTTTCCTACTGTACTTTTTCCCACGTTAGAATGAAGCACCGTATTTTGAACTGGCGTTGGTTTTTGCCGCATTAACCACACGATCCAGACTGGCTGTAAATAAGACGCTGACGCAATTCCGCCCTTGCGCTAACTCTCCAATCAAGAAGGTTTGATCCTTTGCCGCTAGGGTGCATAGGACCTCTTACGTGCTGATTGTCAGACAACTTGATCCAAATTCGGCGTCTAGATCCGCAAGATTCTCTCCTGACCAGTTTTTAGAGACATCGGGCCAGCATCACCAGCTAGAAATATGAGCAACAATCAGAATCAATTTCGATATTTTGAAGGGCCTGAGTAGAAAATTAGTCGATATGTTAAACAGGGGCGAGAGATAGAGCGCTCCGCCTTACGAAAGCTGCTAAAGGAAATATCCAACACAACTTCAAGGAGAGCGCCAACCGCTGACCGTAAATTCTTTCTAGGCGCACCCCAATGGAGCGAGCAGAGATCGCCGAACTGTTTTACAACGCTCTCATTAATTTGAACGATCTGGAAAAGCTGGATCGGTTCCTATCAACCAGCGTTCAATGGACTGGTTTTCGTATTCGGAAAGGTGCGATTGGGTGAGCCCGATCGGTTCGCAGAAACTAACCTCGCTGCCAGGCTCACATTCCACGGCTCTAAGATCATCAAGGGCCAGATAGGGATTTCATGGCCGCTAGTCTTTTAAGCCGGATCCGAATCATGACCGTTTCCGTCTCGTTGACTGCTGCCCGAAGCTCACTCGTCCCCGCGACAAACTCCGTTTGAAAGAATGCTCTTGTTTTACAATGTTTTAATTAATGATGCGACAAAAGCGTCTGTCTCAGCAATCATCCGCTCATCCTCATTATTCTTAGCTCCTAACAATGCATCAACCGCATCTTGACTTGCTTGTGCCTTTGCACTTAATGCAGCAAGAATTTTAACCTGAGTTGGTGTTCTCAAGTTAGGTGGATATGGCATTAAGCTAGTAAAATGCTCGAACAGCGTTGTGAATGCCCAAGCATCATCCCCTGCCTGAATTGCTCCTGGCACTCCGGCTAACCCAGCGAACCATCCCCGCAATACATAGACTATGGCAGAATTTTCAATGTCAGTAAATTCTCCTGCATGTTGAAGTTCAAAAATCGCTGCTTGTTTTTCGGTTGGAACTGTAGTTTTCATTGGTTAGGTTGTATTTGTTTTCGTTTACTGTTTGTCCCTCCGCTAAAGGATTAGGAGCGTTGCTAACTCTACGAGATGTCAATGCCACGATTGGAGGTAATGAATTGTTGTGTGACTCCGTTTTAACGCAATTCTGATTTACTCTTTCAGGTGGTTTTCTGGTCTCTGTTGATGGCTCGCTCGGCGAGTTTGGTCTCATGATTTGCTGTCCTCTCTTCCACTCTTGCGGTTTGGATTTCTCCAACGGTAATGCAAGGCGGTCCTCCGGGGTTAAAGCCTCTTGGCGCGCTCGGGCATCGATCTCAAAGAGCTGATCCATCTGCGCTACAATACAGAAGTTTCTCATTGGCGCGCACCAACATAACGCCCAGGGCCCGGAAAAGCAGGCTCTCGACATTTGGCTAAAGCTCCTCCTGCTTTTGCTGAATTATGGTTTTTATGAAGTCTAGCGATTTCCCGCGCCTTAACCCAGAGGGATAGCGCATGATCGCGTTCTAGATTCAGGCCGCGGGGGCTTTCTAAAATCGTTTTTACGGTCTGTTTGATTACCAACCATTCCCTTGCATTGATCCGAACCAATCGGAATCAGAGTTACCGGGTAAAAAAGCATCGAAATGGCAGCGCAGTCCATCTCGCGACAACGCTTTAAGGCGAAGGTGGGCTTTGCTTTTATGTCGATCGAATGAGTTCCGTTCCAACCAACTTTCGGTGTACCCGGGGATATGAAAGCCTCCAGAACCGCCACTATTGCTAACCCCGGCAGTTCCGAAACCAATTCCGTAAAGCTAATCAACCTGACCCGTACGGACCGAGCCGTCATTTCCCTGAATCAATGAGCGACTCATCGCCATATTTTACTTTCGCGTCATTGGAAGAAGTTATTAGGATCGGTTCAGGGAACGGTAATTACGCACGCTAACATTTTGGCGGCGGCTTCCGACCATTGACCAGAATGCTACTAACAGCGCCGGTCTCGTCTGCTAATGAGACTGTCTGGTGATGTGAATAATCACGATAGCAGTGATAAATTAGTTCCACTCACGGCGTTGACTTGCTCGATCGTTGCCGCATACGGTCCGGCGGATCAGTAGGATCGGAGAACAACCCGGCGGGTTGTTCAGCAGACCGAACATGGCAGTTCCTCTGCGAGGAATATTGCAGTCGGTTCAATCACAGAAAAAATGAAAATCCAGTTCAAGACTTCACTTCAGCTTCGGAAACTAGTCGGTGTCATCCTTCTGGTTTGCGGCTTGCAGTTGTATGGCCAGCAGACAGTGTCAGGCGCGGAGGATGCGCCGAAACCCCCTACCTACATCACGTTCCTTCCTAACCATGGCCATCAACCCGGCGGGAGCAATCACGGGATGGTACTATGACGCAAGCTTCAATGTTCACGGCTTCCTGCGGATCCCCGCTCACCAAGAGAATGATACCGAGGGTTCCGGGGGCAACGACTGAACCCGTTGTGTGCAGGCATCGACTCAGCGACCGTTGACGGTTCACGGTCACCGGTCCCAGGCATCTCGGACTACGGACTCAGCTGTCGACCCCCGGATGCCTAACCACGTAAGCAAGTAGCGCAGACCCTCCGCTTTTGGGTCTGCAAGGGTGTAGAGTGTTATACTCGCTGGCATCCCCCGCTGGGCCTATTGGCGATCGCGACCTGGTGATCGCTCACTGTGATCGTCCGGCACAGGACTATCGGCTTGATCCCCCTTCATCGGTCTGTACCGAGTGCCGGAGAGTGGACGCGTTTAGCGCTCGCTGCGCGCCCTGGCGCAGCGGCTCTCCTGCGGGAGCCGGAGACTCCGTCGCTTGTGGAATCAATCCTGCAGTTGCCCCGTAGACAAAAACGCCTGCCGACACGCAGAGGTGCCAACGGCTTATTCAGCTTCTGCCGATAGACGAGACCCGGCTCGGCGAGGCGAGTCGCTGGATTGTTTTCGACACAATCGCGCAGTACTCAACAAAGAAGCCAAGGACCGGGTTGGGCCAATTCTCTGGGCGAATTCCTGCTCGGGTCGTTGGAGTGGGCTTCCGCCCTGAGCACGTAAAGGACCGCTAGATCGGACGAGCAAATGAAAGCTCATGGCCATCAGGATCGGGCAAATGGAAATAACGTTCGCCCCACGAGGCATCCTGCG
>DATNNZ010000272.1:0-13012 GCA_035601575.1 Chthoniobacterales bacterium | reverse complement strand
AGTTTCCAGTGCGCTACGTTGGTTAGAGGCAAGATCGGTACTCTGTTGGGCGAGTTGGGCCTTCTCTTCCTGTGCTTTCTTGAGCTGAGTTTCCAGCGCGGTTCGCTGGTTAGCCAGATCGGCACTCTGTTGGGCGAGTTGGGCCTTTTCTTCTTGTGCTTTCTTGAGCTGAGTTTCCAGTGCGGTTCGCTGGCTAGCCAGATCGGTACTCTGTTGGGTTAGTTGGGCCTTTTCTTCTTGTGCTTTCTTGAGCTGAGTTTCCAGTGCGCTCGGCTGGCTAGCGGCAAGATCGGTACTCTGTTGGGTTAGTTGGGCCTTTTCTTCTTGTGCTTTCTTGAGCTGAGTTTCCAGTGCGGTTCGCTGGCTGGAGGCAAGATCGGTATTCTGTTGGGCTAGTTGGGCCTTTTCTTGTTGTGCTTTTTTGAGCTGAGTTTCCAGTGCGGTTCGCTGGCTAGCGGCAAGATCGGTACTCTGTTGGGCTAATTGCGCTTTCTCTTCGGCCTTCTTGAGCTGAGTCTCCAGCGCACTCCGCTGGCTAGCGGCAAGATCGGCATTCTGTTGCGCTGGTTGGATCTCCTGCTCCCCGTTTTTGCGCCGGCTCTCCGTGTTGAATCGTTCAATGCCCGCAAATGTAGAGAAAACAGCCAAACCTGCGATAGCTGCTAACCCGATACCATCCCGCACCCGGCGCGGTCGTTTGTGTTTGGCAATGCTCTTTTGAATGTACTCGACCTGACTTTCGCTTAATGACGACCTAAAATCTCTGAGCAAGGTCTCCGCTTCGGCTAGGCCGATCCCACGCTCGAGCAGGTCATCGCTTTGGCGGTTTCGACTAAGCCAGAGCTTTACGCTTGCATCCAGCCGATCCCGCATCTGAAAAAAGTGTCGGTCCTCAGATAACCATTGCCAGACCCCTGGCCATTTCCGAAGCAGCGCCTCCTGGGGAACGCTGATCAGAAGTTCCTGTTGCGGATCAGCGTCGGCGCTCAAGAGTCCCTCTTTGATCAAACGATCAACCAGGCCTTTAGCGCCCGCTCTCGGCTGCGGATCAAGCTCAGGCGATAAAACGAGATCACGATACGGCACGGTCCGACGGATCAAGTGACCTTCTTCGCCTTGACCGGGCGCTACCAGGTGACGGATCACGGATTTAAGCGCTTGCTGTTCTTCGCGCTTCAACGTTAAGAACACGGTCTTTATGTGCTGGGCCAACGCACTCTGAAGATCGCCCAATCCGCGATAATCAGACCAGAGTAGCAAACCATCTTTTCGATCAAGCTGTCTCTGGTATAACCATGAAAGCAGGTGTTCGAGCAACGGGAGCGGTTCGGGGCTGGCCATCGCTGCCTCCAGCAAGGCCTCGTCCAGGCTTCGATTCGTGTCCGGATCCCGCTCGAAGCGCAGACCGGCTGCTTCCGCTGGGAACCGGATCATGTTCCCGATCCCGCGTGGTGTCGGAGGTTGAAGTTCGTATCTTCCGCTCAAGGCGGTGAGTTCGACCAATTCGGGAAACTGCTGGCAATGGGCGTAGAAGCCGCTGCGCAACGTCGCGATAATAATTACCCCTTCGCAGTCAGCTAAAGCACCGAGAGCGGAGATATATTTGCGCTGGAGAACTAGTGAAAACTGGCCCGCAAACAACTCCTCCAACTGATCTACCGCGAGCGCAAGGTGCATCTTCGGTTTTACCCGTCCCAGACTCTTTTGTCCGACAACCTCAACTCCTTCGCTTCTCCTTGCCGGTAGCCCTTCGGTTTCTCGCTGATCCAAGAGATCCAACTCCTGCTGGGTGAGTTGATCCAGCATTTTCGCTATCCGGGCCGCGGCACCGTCCGGATCTTTTCTTAGTTGGGCTGCTAGATTCCGCCATTCGTCGGGCGACTCTTCATCCTGAAGCTCTGGCAGTGCGAATTTGGCAAGCAGCGCGGCGGCAAGCCTATCGAAGGGATCTCCGCCGCCCCCACCGGCCCCTGGTCGGGTCACTGCACGCCGCCAAGGTCCATTACCCACTGTCAAAAGAGGTAGAACGCCGGCCCGGACCAGGGAACTCTTTCCAGAACCGGTGGGACCCACCACCAGAGCGAAGCGCTTCTTGGCCGTCGCCTGGTTCTTCAAAGCATCAAGCACTTCACCGACGGCTTTCGTTCTCCCGTGATAGAGAGCTGCATGTTCGAAATCAAAGAAATTTAACCCGCGAAATGGGTTCGATTCCGAATAACGGACCGTTCGCAGCGCCTTCGTCGACCCAATTTCCCGATCCAACCGCCGTGCGAGGAAATCGCGAAAATGCTCTCGAAACAGATTTTCGAACTCTTCCAGGTCTTGATAGTCATGGCAGCATTCGCGAAACTCTGTTCCGCCATTCTTTTCCCATGCCGCGCAAAATTCCTGCACTGCGTCCCACTGCCGGCACAAGTTTTTCCTTTTTTCTTTCGGTTCGAGCGGAGAAACGGGAGTTGCTTGATTCCGATAAACGTGCAACACCGGAAACCCAGGAGTTCGCCGCGACTGATCCAATGCCCAGGCAACTTCGTATTCGGTCGCGGATCCCGGTAGGCTACCGTCCGGCAGGATGAACATCGGCGCGGACCTGGTTCCGAGTCGAGACCAGAGAATCTTAATGACAAGGTCGTACTGGCCCGGATTCAGGACCTGCTCGCAATGTTCTGGTTCCGTCTGGGAGCCTTGACGTTCCGAGAAGTAGGGACACAACAACAACCCGTCTTCTCCGTCGTCGCTGGCGGGTCGCGCGGTAGCTTTATTCTCTTGTTTCGATCCTCTCAGCCAGTCGGAGTAGGAGACGCTTACTGGAACGTCTAACTCTGCAGCGACCAAGCGGATTAATCGCTCCGCTACACTCCGTTCATTCTGTACGTCCTCGGAGGAAGAAATAAGGATGTCGATCCTTTTCATCTTTAGCGTGGCACAACAACATTCTTTTGTTCTTCTGGCAGCACTTGTTTCCCTCTAGCAGAGAACGGACTTCATCATCCTCGGCTCTTGGACGGGCACGATAGCAACAGGCTTCAATATTTCGGGCATTCTGACAGCTTATTCTAGATTCAGTAATAAAGCGCTGACGCGATTGATGTTCATAGTAATATGTGGTTAGCCGGCCAACCGGAAGCCCCCCATGATCGAGCTTTCAAGATATGTGTTTGAAACGCTGCGTGAGGATGAGGAATTCGCATATTGCCGGGGCCGGAGGGATGACAGTGAATTACCCACTATTCTCTTAGTAGCTCCTGTCTCCGAACATCCCGTTCCAGCAATCTTGGAGGGGCTTGAGCACGAATACGCGCTTCGGGATGAGCTTAATTCAGACTGGGCGGCTCGACCTCTCACCATTGTTCGTCGTAATGGTCGGCCAACGCTTATACTCAAGGACCCTGGCGGCGAGCCGCTCGATCGGCTCCTGGGCCAACCGATGGAATTAAGCCGGTTCCTTCACTTTGCGGTCGGCCTTGCAGCTGCGCTGGGCAAGCTCCATCAGCAAGGTCTTATCCACAAGGATATCAAGCCGGCCAACATTCTGGTGGACTCTGCGAGCGGCGCGGTCTGGTTGACCGGTTTCGGTATTGCTTCACGTCTTCCGCGTGAACGCCAGTCGGCGGAAGCACCCGAGATGATTGCCGGCACACTCGCCTACATGGCGCCCGAACAGACCGGCCGCATGAATCGATCGATCGATTCTCGGAGTGACCTTTACTCCCTGGGCGTGACCTTCTACGAAATGCTCACGGGTGCGCTTCCGTTCAAAGTGTCCGACCCGGTGGAATGGGTCCACTGCCACATCGCCCGGCAACCGGTCGCGCCCGACCAGTATGCGAAAGAGATTCCCGCGCCGCTCTCAGCGATCGTGACGGGGCTGCTGGCAAAGACCGCGGAGGAGCGGTATCAGACCGCCGCTGGCGTCGCCGGCGATCTCCGGCGCTGCCTTTCGGAATGGGAGGCGCACCGCCGCATCGACCCGTTCCAGCTGGGCGCTCACGATGTATCGGACCGGCTACTCATCCCGGAGAAGCTTTACGGCCGGGAGCGCGAGATCGACGCGCTGCTCGCTTCCTTCGACCGTGTCGTCGCCAACGGCATCCCGGAGCTGGTGCTTGTGTCCGGCTATTCCGGTATGGGCAAGTCCTCACTCGTGCAAGAACTGCACAAGGTTATTGTCTTACCGCGCGGCATCTTTATTTCTGGGAAATTCGACCGAACTAAACGGAATGTGCCGTATGCACTGTTGGCGCAGGTTTTCCAGACGCTCGTGCATCAAATCCTGAGCGAGAGCCAGCAGGAGGTCGCTCATTGGCGCGCTACTATCCTCGAAGCCCTGGGTTCCAATGGCCAACTGATGATAAACCTGATCCCGGAACTGGAGCTGGTGATTGGTAAGCAACCGGTAGTGCCAGAGCTCCCTCCTCAAGAAACCCAAAACCGATTCGAGGCGGTGCTGCGGGGGTTCATCGGGGTTTTCGCCCGTAAAGAACATCCTTTAGTGTTATTCGTCGACGACCTTCAATGGCTGGACCCAGCAACGCTCAAGCTGCTCGAACAAGTGGCCACTGATTCAAGCGTCCAGCATCTGCTCTTAATCGGTGCATATCGGGATAATGAAGTAACCAACCTTGCTGAGGAGCATCTGCTTGAGTTCGACTTGCGGGCGCTACTTTGGGGATGGGACATGGAGCGCATCCGTGCCAAGGGCTTCACCGACAACGTGGTGGTAACCTCCGTTCATCCTCTAATGCTGATGCTCGGTGCGATTCGCAAGACCGAAGCGATCGTGCATGAGATTAGCCTGAATCCGCTGTCGCTTGAGGACGTGAATCAGCTGCTTGGCGATGCCCTGCGTTGCGAGCTAGCCCATGCCAGGCCGCTGGCAGAACTCGTACACGAGAAGACCCGAGGCAACCCTTTCTTCACCATTCAGTTTCTCACCAACCTTGCGGAAGAGCATCTCTTGGAGTTCGACGCGCACGCGGCGCTTTGGCGATGGGACGTGGAGCGCATCCGTGCCAAGGGCTTCACCGACAACGTGGTGGATCTCATGATTGGGAAGTTGAACCGCCTGTCCGACGCGACGCAGGAAGCCTTAAAGCAGCTCGCATCCTTGGGAAGCGGCGCCGAGATCGCCAGCCTGGCTCTGGTTCAAGGGGAATCAAAGGAGCAGATCCACGTGGCTCTCTGGGAGGCTGTTCGGGCGGGACTCGTCTTGCGGCTGCATAGCGTTTACACGTTCCTCAACGACCGTGTGCAGGAGGCGGCCTATGCGCTCATCCCTGAGAGCGAGAGGGCAGCGGTACACCTTAGAATCGGCCGATTGTTCGTGTCACGGACGCCGCCCGAGCATATGGAGCAGAAGATCTTCGAGATTGTCAATCAACTCAATCGCGGTACCGTGTTGATCGGTTCCCTGGAGGAGCGAAAACGGGTCGCCGAACTCAATCTCGCTGCTGGCAAGCGGGCCAAGACTTCGGCGGCCTATGCCTCGGCGCTCACCTACTTTGTCGCTGGCCGGGCGCTGCTGACAGAGGAGAGCTGGGAGCAGCAGCACGCGCTCACCTTCGCGCTGGAGTTCCAGCGGGCTGAGTGCGAGTTTTTGAGCGGCGATTTTGCGGCGGCAGAAGAACGGCTGTCGGCGCTGTCGCGCCGCGCTGGGGATCTGGCTGACAGCGCCGCCGTCGCCCGCCTGCAAACGGAACTCTACACTGCCTTGGATCAGTGCGAGCGCGCCGTCGAAGCGGGACTCGAATACCTCCGGCGCGTAGGTGTCGACTGGTCTCTGCACCCGACAAACGACCAGGTGCGACAGGAATATGACCGGATTTGGCAACAGCTCGGGAACCGGCCGATCGAGGCGCTCGTTGACTTGCCCCCAATGACCAACCCTGCCTGCCGGGCAACTCTCGACGTTCTCGCGGTGGTTGAGGGGCCGGCTTTTTTCACCGACCAGAATTTGCGGGACCTCGTCGTTGCTCGGATGATAAACCTCAGCCTACGGCATGGTAATAGCGACGGATCATGCCTGGCCTACGCTCAACTGGGCTGGATTGTAGGACCGCGTTTCGGCGACTACCAGGCTGCGTTCCGCTTCGGCAAGCTCGGCCTTGATCTGGTGGAGAAGCACGGGCTGGAGCGTTTCAGGACTCGCGTCTCCCAGATCTTCGGCTATTTTATCAATCCCTGGTCAAGGCCCTTGCGCAGCAGTGTCGGGTTATTGCGACGCTCCTTCACTACTGCGCAGGAGGCTGGCGATGTTATATATTCAGTGTATGCCTGCGACCGTTTGGTCACGTTTCTTCTCGCCGCCGGAGCTCAGCTTGGCGACGTGCAACGGGAGGCCGAGAACGGACTCGAGTTCGCACAAACGACAAAATTTGCCTACGTTGTCGACATAATCATCGGACAGCTCAGGTTCATCCGGACTCTCCGCGGCCTGACCCCGAGCTTCTCTTCCTTCAACGATGCGGAGTTCGATGAGGCCGGCTTCGAGCAGCACTTGGAGGCCGATCCGCATCTGGTATTCGCTACGTGTTGGTATTGGATCCGCAAGTTGCAAGCGCGCTTTTACGCGGGGGACTACATGTCCGCTCTCGCGGCGGCGTCAAAGGCTGAGCCACTACTGCAGAGGGGGCCGGGACATTTTGAATGGGCTGAATACATTTTCTATAGCGCACTTGTCGGGGCAGCAAAGTACGACTCTGCGTCGTCCGAGGAGAAGGTCCGATATCGCAAGGCGCTCGCCACCCATCACAAGCAGATCGTTGTGTGGGCGGAGAATTGCCCCGAGAATTTCGGAAACCGCGCAGCATTGGTCGCTGCCGAGATTGCAAGGATCGAAGGGTGCGAGCTGGACGCCGAGCGCCTTTACGAAAAAGCTATTCAATCAGCGCGCGAATACGGTTTCGTCCAGAACGAAGCCATCGCTCACGAAGCGGCTGCGCGGTTTTACGGGGCGCGCGGCTTCGAGACCATTGCTCATGCCTATCTCCGGAACGCACGTTACTGCTATCTTCGTTGGGGAGCGCTCGGCAAGGTCGAGCAGCTCGATCAACGCTATCCAGCAATCGCAGAGCAGACCTCGTCGCGTCAGACCGTCAGGATCGCCGAGCCGGTTAAGCAACTGGATTTAGAGACAGTGACGAAGGCATCGCAGGCCGTCTCAAGCGAGATCGTCCTCGAGAAGCTGATCGAAACGCTCATGCGGATCGCAATCGAGCATGCCGGGGCCGAAAGAGGCCTCTTGATTCTGCAGCGAGGCGAGGAACATCGAATCGAGGCTGAAGCCCGGACCGGCTGCGAGGGAGCCGAAGTTCAACTGCGCCAAGCGGCGGCAACGCCTGCTGAGCTGCCCGAGTCGCTTCTTCGCTACGTGATCCGTACTCAACAAAGTGTCATCTTGGAAGACGCCTCGAGTCAGAGCCTCTTTTCGGAGGATCCGTATCTGCTCCAGGAGCGTCCACGGTCGGTGCTCTGCTTGCCACTGGTTAAACAGACCAAGCTGATCGGCGCACTCTATTTGGAAAACAACTTGGCGTCCCGAGTGTTCACACCCAAGCGGCTGGCTATGCTGGAACTGTTGGCCTCTCAGGCCGCGATCTCTTTAGACCATGCGCGGCTCTATGCCGACCTCGGTCGATTGAATGCGGAGCTGACGCAAGAAAACAACGATCGAAGGAACGCTGAAGAAGCCCTCCGAGCCAGTGAAGAACGCTGGCGCAAGCTATTTGAGACTTCGTCGGCCGGCATTGCATTGGGCACTCCAGACGGTTGCTTCAGAGCGGCGAATTTGGCTCTCCAAAAAATGCTCGGCTACACGGAAGAAGAACTTCAAGGGCTCACCCCTTTGGAGTTGACCCTTGAAGAGGACCGTGCGGGTACCAAAGCACCCCTAGCGGGACTCGCTGAAGGGCAGCGACGAGATTTCGAGAAACGCTTCCGGTGCAAGGACGGCAACGTGATCTGGGCTGACATCAGCAGTGCCGTAGTCCCTGCGACTGGAAGCACACCGGCATTTTTCGCTTCCGTCGTCGTAGACATTACCGAGCGTAAACGGGCCGAAGAAGCGTTGCAGAAAGCGCAAACCGAACTGGCTCATATCAGCCGGGTAACGACCATGGGAGAATTGGCAGCGTCCATTGCCCACGAAGTCAACCAACCGCTTGGGGCAATTGCCAACAACGTGAATACCTGTCTCAGACTCCTCCCAACTGGATCCGAAAACCTGCAGGAGGTGGAAGGGGCTCTGTCGGACATTGTCAGAGGGGTTGACCGTGTGAACAGCATCATCGTGCGAATGCGGGCGCTTGCAAAAAAGGTCCCCCCGGAAATGGCGCGATTGCATATCGAAGAGGTAGTCACCGACGTCTCGACCTTGATTCATCATGAGTTGACCAGACGTCATGTAGCAATCCACACCGAACTATCGAAAGACCTACCAGCTATCCTAGGGGATCGGGTCCAGTTGCAGCAGGTGCTGCTCAATCTGGTCATGAACGGCGTCGAAGCGATGAACGAGGTCGCCGAAGGAGAGCGAAAAATAGCGATTCGCGCGCGGCGCCACCAACACAATGGCAGAGCCGCTGTCCTCGTCAGCGTGCAAGACTCCGGCGTCGGACTGAAGGCTGCGGAAGTGGACCGACTCTTTGAAGCCTTCTACACAACCAAAGCGCACGGAATTGGCATGGGTTTGGCGATCTGTCGTTCCATCGTCGAAGCGCACGGCGGGCGGTTATGGGTCGCACCGGCTGGCGGTCCGGGCGCAACGTTTGAGTTTATTTTGCCAGCGAAGAGCTAACAGGCTATGGGAGAAGCGGAATCCATCGTGTTTTTCATAGATGATGATCCTTTGTATCGGAGGTCTTCCGAGCGTCTAGCCCGGTCCGTAGGTTTCACCGTGCAGAGCTTCGAATCGGCACGGGATTTCTTGAGCAGTCGGCGGCCCAATGTGCCGTCATGCTTGGTCCTGGATGTGCGCCTGCCTGGCTTGAGCGGTCTAGATTTGCAGCGAGAGTTAGCGGAAGCCGGGGTCCACATACCTATTATATTCGTGACCGGGCACGGCGATATTCCAATGTCGGTCCAAGCCATGAAAGCCGGTGCGGTCGAATTTCTCACCAAACCGTTCCGCGATCAGGCTCTGCTCGATGCCATCCGACACGCACTCGAACGCGACCAGGTCGCACGCCAGCAACAGGCGCGGAATGCGGACTTGCGCAGACGCTACGAATCGCTCAAGCCGCGCGAGCGCGAAGCGTTTAAAT
This sequence comes from Chthoniobacterales bacterium, assembly GCA_035601575.1. Classification (GTDB taxonomy): domain Bacteria; phylum Verrucomicrobiota; class Verrucomicrobiia; order Chthoniobacterales; family JAFAMB01; genus DASTDH01. The sequence continues at coordinate 3,752 of DATNNZ010000272.1, read as the reverse complement.
GTGTGGTCTCGGGCATGCTGAATAAGCAAATCGCCGACGAACTCGGCGCTACGGAGAGAACAATCAAGTTCCATCGCGGTAACATCATGCGAAAGATGCAAGTGAAGTCCGTCGCTGAGTTGGTCCGCATAGCCGAGGTGCTGGGAATCGCAAACCAAGGGTCGTGACCTGAATATCTCACACTCTCTGGTAAGACGCTCATAGAGTGTTGCGCCCTGTGCAGAGAGTATGAGCGATCCAGTATAAACACCTGTACTAAAGGACAGTAGAATTCCCCTAGGTACAGTGGAATTCCCGTTCTGCCAGGTGCTACGCTCCGGCCTTGGGAATGCATTTGCTACCGGATCCAAAGATGAGCGCCAACGCCAAAGTATCTGAGAAGGCACTCGTATGCGTGGTGGACGACGACTCCTTGATGCGGGATTCGACGGTACGGCTTATTCGCTCGTTTGGATTCAGAGTGGAAGGCTTCGCATCGGCTGATGAGTTCGGGAACTCCGGCTACCTCGAAGAAACAGCGTGCCTGATTCTTGACGTGCGGATGCCAGGCATGGACGGTTTGGAACTACAGTGCCGTCTATCTGAGGCCGGTGAACAGATTCCCATTATTTTCATCACCGCCCATGCTGACGACCAGCAAGAGCGGCGGGCAATGGAAGCCGGCGCAGTCGGATTCCTCTACAAGCCGTTCAGCCAGGAATCGCTACTTCAAGCTGTCCGTTCTGCTCTCGGAGAGCAACAAGGAGAAACCTAACGTGAAGAACGAAACTCGCTCCAGACATAGTGTTCCGAATGTCAGTTTGCGAATCGGGCGTACTTCCCTGAGGGCTAACCGTGGTAGTACGGCATGGGAATCGCCAGAGAGTAAACTTACCCGCCGCATCGCTGGACCCACTCGCGGATTGCAAACGGACAGGATGTTAGGCCTTTCCGTATACGCGGCTGAGACGCAGCAGAAACGTAGCACCAGAGAACTGACGAGAGCGAACGAAGCGATGCGAAAATGTTTGGATGGACTTAGCTCGGTCGCCGAACTGGACGACTTTCTTGGGCAAATGGTGGCTACCATGACCCGACAATTGGGCGCCATCTCCTCTACATTGCGAATGCGTGACTTCGAGCAAAACACTCTCCAGCTCCAGTTTGTCTTTCAGGACGGCCGACTGATGGCTCCTGGCGAAGCAAAATATCCCGAATGCTGGCAGTCTGTATCGCTGGAACAATTCGATCCCGATTTCCTATGCCACTCTGCCGACAAGCGAACTAAAGACGAACAACGTGTCGCCACTTTTTCGGATCAACCGGCCGCCATCATTCGTGTTCTTGATCCGCATTCGCCAATGCCGGAAGATCAGCGCTCCTATCTGCGTGAGCTTGGTGTAAAGATGGTGTTGATCATTCCGTTAGCTTCACGTGGCCAGGCCAACGGCCGGTTGACCTTTCGTTTTACTGAAGAGCGCGATTTTCAAGCGGAAGAGCTCGAAATTGCGAGAGCCTTGGCAACCCAAGCCAGCTTGGCCATTCAGCTGACTCGATTGGCAAAGCCCGCCAGGCATTCTGCCGTTCTAGAAGAGCGAAATCAGTTGTCTCGCGAGATTCACGATTCATTGGGGCAGAGTTTTGCGGGGATCGCGATGCACTTGGCGGTTGCAGAGGAGGAATTGGCTGCAGGAGAGGGCACTTCCCTGCGCCGCGTTCGGTTGGCCCATGAGTTGGCTGAATTTGGGTTGGCAGAAGCGCGCCGTTCCGCGCTGAGCTTGCGATCGACCCTTATAGAAAACTCAAGACTGGTCGAAGCACTCAAAATATTGGCCGAACGCTCCAACGTGGTGGGCCGGTTGCGCTGTGATTTTCGCTCCAACTGCATCCCGGAGGAAAGGTTGCCGGCCAGAATAAAGCATGAGCTGTTACGCATTGCCCAAGAAGCGATCAGCAACGCGATTCGTCACGGTAAATCGACCGTCGTTAGTGTGACTCTTCGCTGGGAGCCAGATAATCTAATTTTGCCAATAAAAGACAACGGGTCTGGATTCCCTACGACTCGTCTGGTGAAAAGTGGAGGTATCGGACTGCGCAGTATAAGGGAACGCGCTGCCCAGATCGACGCAAAACCAGTTATCCGGACAGGTCCCAGCCGTGGAACGAGCGTAATCGTCACCGTGCCGATCTCACTATGAAAAACTCAGCCTGTGCTATCACACAGCAAATAAGTGTTCTCCTGGCTGATGACCATCCGGTCGTTAGGCAGGGATTGGCTGCAATTCTCAAATCGCAGAAGGACATAAAAATCGTAGCCGAAGCTGCTGATGGCGAGGAAACGTGCGCACTTTATGACCAGCTTTCTCCGGATGTCCTTTTGCTCGATCTTTGGATGCCAAAGAAAGATGGGCGGCAAGTTGTCACCGAACTAATGTCGCGGAGAGGTTCCAAACCACGGATTATCGTCATGACTGTTTACGAGACCGAAGCAGACATTCGGCAAGCCCTCAAGGCCGGAGCCAAAGCTTTCCTGATCAAAGCGGCACGTCCTCAACAGATCCGGGAAGCTGTACGTCGAGTCGCTAAAGGAGAGAGCTTCCTCCCCCCGGAGATCGGATTTAAGCTTGCTGAATCGATGTCCCATCCTGAACTGTCGAACCGAGAAACTGAGATTCTACTGTATTTAGCCCGTGGCAGAAGCAACAAAGAAACTGGACGAGCTCTCTTCATCAGTGAAGGCACCGTGAAACATCACGTAAAGTCCATCCTGCGCAAATTAGATGCGATCGGACGCTCGGAAGCAATAGCGATCGCTACTAGGCGCGGGCTAGTACGAGCAAGTTAACGTTAATCCCGCTGGTCGCGTTATGGTGTTTGGAGTTGCCGATGATAATGTGCCGATGCGCGAGTCACCTGAGAGCCACATTCGGGCGGTTGAATTGCAGGCCGAGGTCTTCATCTCGGCTCAACGGTTCGTGCACTCCCACGTTTATAGGGCCGCCGGTTAGATCGGCTGCCGCCCAAAAGAGGCGGAGGAGCAAGAGCCCCGATAGAAAGTCTGATATCAGCTTTCGGGGGTAGAGGGTTTAAATAGAGGCGACCCATGTAAGTGAGGCGCAGGCCCGTTTAAGCCGGTGAGTGGGATGCTTGCATTGAAGCGGCGCCGTGGGACTGAACGAGGTCCGGCCGAGGCGAGCGAGTACCCCCGCGGGCGAGAATCGCGACTTATGAAGGCAATCGTAACGCAGAGATCAAGCTTTGGTGATTTACGCCCGCTCAAATTTTCGATTTTGCCAAATAATGACAGCGAAAAAAGAGATCTGCGTGCAATCGGCGTTGGTGTAAGCCGGCCAACCGGAAGCCCCCCCATGATCGAGCTTTCAAGATATGCGTTTGAAACGCTGCGTCAGGACGAGGAATTCGCGTTTTGCCGGGGTCGGAGGGATGACGGCCAACTACCCACTATTCTTTTGGTAGCTCCTGTCTCAGAGCATCCTGTTCCAGCCATCTTGGAGCGGCTTGAGCACGAATACTCGCTTCGGGATGAGCTTGATTCGGAATGGGCGGCTCGACCTCTCACCCTGGTTCGACGTGAAGGTCGCCCAATGCTTATAGTCGAGGACGCTGGCGGCGAGCCACTCGATCGGTTCCTGGGACAACCGATGGAATTAAGCCGGTTCCTTCGCTTTGCGGTCGGCCTGGCAGCTGCACTGAGCAAGCTGCACCAGCACGGTCTGATCCATAAGGATATCAAGCCGGCCAACATTCTGGTG
>DATNNZ010000271.1:0-4839 GCA_035601575.1 Chthoniobacterales bacterium | reverse complement strand
ACCAAAATTTGCCATCCAGCGATCGATCAACGGGTTTCCCGCAAGCTTGTTCAGGTCCTGGCTATACCGCTGCAAAAGGCCGCGAAACACTTTGAGATTGTGTGCTGAATAGTCAGCCCATTCATTGGCCTCCCACCTGCGATCGTCTCCAATGTGGAACGTCAAATGCAGGTCCTTGAAATGCTGGAACCGCTGGGCGTGAACGATGAGATTAATGCCGAGCACTTTTGCGAACCCGCGCGCCCCGATGCAAGCATCCCCCAGGTGGTATTTCGCGTAAGCTTCGCGCCGAAAGACGAAGCAGTCATTGCCCGGATGTCGGTCGCCCATGTCCGCATACATTCTCATTAATTGCGCTGGGGTTGTGTAACCCTTTGACAGCGTGCGGCGGGTAATCATGAAAGCGTCCCAGCCTTCGTCGGCAATGCTGGCAAGCGAGAGATAAAAATGCGGGACGATGGAAATATCCACATTGCTGTAGATGATAAATTCCGCGTCCGTAGCTGCGGTTGCGCGATCGAGGATGTCCTTGATCAGCGGCAGCTTTCTGGGAATAGAAAACCTTCCCACGTCCAGCACCGATCGCTCCAGGTGTTCTCTGCATCCAAAAAATTTGGGAACGACCTCATCATCTTCGGGAAAGTTTACCGCGCACAGCTCGACCGGAATCGAGAAAGTGGCTGCCAATTGCTGCGCGATCCTCATGCTTTCGAAAGTGATTGGTTGAGCGATGTAAAGATCCGAAGAAGGCGCAACCTTCACGCAATTCACAACGTGAAAGAATTTGGGGCGCATCCTAAAGCTCGTAGCCGAGCCGAAGCAACATCGCGCCGTTTTCGCTCAAAAATTTCTCGTAGAGTTCGGCGCTAAAGTAGTCTCGCCATTGCCCGCTGCCACCATGTCGAAAGAAATTGACCGGCTTGTCGATCCTTTCACCGCCGAAGCTTTGCTCCATCGTCTTCAGTTGGTCGAACGAACTTAATTCCACAGCCTTCGCGATGCTTTGATCGCTACAGCTGAGCTCCAGAAATGCCGAAATGTTCGATGCGCCCGCGAGAGGATCCTTCAGCATCGTCTCATATCGGAGCATCAGAATGCGGTCTGGATGTTTAGACGCGAAATCGCAAGCCCCTTGCACATGCTCGCGCCAGGATGAGAACTTTGTGGCGAAAGACGACAGTAGAAAATCCGCGAACTTGCCTGCGAACTTTTCTTTCCCAACGGCATAATGGTAGTAAGAGACCAGCGCGTCGCGACCATCCCTGTAGATGTATATCAGCTTTGGATAGAGATCGTAACAAACATCATGTGACTTGATGTATCTCCGTCCTTGTCGATGTTTCAGACTCCCGGCGCATCGGTAGACGTCCGCGACGTAGTTGTCGATGTTTCGAAACGTGATCCTCTCTCCGGGCGCAAGCAGGTTCGCCAATATGAAACGAACCCATGTGTTTCCTGACTTTGGATAGGACACGATAAACACATCATTGGGCCGAATCCGGATCGTTGGCATCCGCGTTCCTGGCGCATGCTGCGATTTGGAGGATGGATTTCGTGACCAGAATGCAATCATCGTCGTGGCTCGCATTGCCATGACTTTACAGCGCTGGCCGTCACTTTTTGCCGCTGCGTAAGCATCGGCGCTCCTTTGCTGGCTACAATAATCCCATCTGGCTGCTCTTTAGGGTCGTCCTCGGCAAACTCAATCACATAGCGATACTTTTCCAGGATATCAGCACATTTCTGATGGTTCTTTCGCCCATGGGTACCGATCAAGAAGGCCCTGATTTTCCCTGTTCGTGATGAATGTGATGCACCCTGCAAGACGTCAGCCTCCAGCCCTTGAACATCCATTTGAACCAGCTCAACAGGCCTTGAGATTCTACTGATCAAGCTGTCTAAGGTTATTGTGTCAGTGGGTACTGGCTTTGACGCATTTTCGCGTTTCCTTATTCCACTTTGGACGAGAAGCGTCTTGAGAAAACTCTTGATTGAAGAGCTCAGTCGATCGTTTTGCTTATTGGCAAAGATCACTTTGCTGCCATAACCGTTGTCTACAAACATTGCCGTACCATCTGAAGATGCGATGGGCTCCTTGTAGATAATAAAATCCGCAGGGCTGAATCCGTTAAGGATTATGTTCTCATCGAAAAATTTTCGGTGTCGCTGCAGAGGTTCTATCGCGTAGATAGTAAGCGTCGGAACCAGTAATTTCGCTAACAGGGGGTAGTACCCGATGGCAGCTCCGATGTTGACAAAACAACCCTCGGCGGGAATCGCGTGGATAAGATCGATAAAAATCTCCTCCTCCTCCGCTTCATGAACATTAAGCTGGTTATAGCGCTCTCGCTGAACTGGGATTAAATGATCGTCATAGACTTTGACCCCATTGGAAAACTGATGAATTTTTCTCTGGGTCATTCTACGTTTTCTGATAGGAAGCGCGACGGTATACGCCGCTATCTACTCCCAAGGAATTCTGGCGGTTAGAATTTTGATACGATCCTAAACATTTGGTTCGTCTCGTCTTGCGAATCCGAATAGCCCAATGCATCCAGCACTTGTCTGAATCGCAAATTCAACTTTGATATCGTTTCAGGGCGGAGTTTTTCCTTATGGTCGCCGGGTATCACCCTTCTTTTGTGCGACCAGATATCTTCGCCGGCCGGTTTGACGGCCTCGGCATGACGTTTCATCGCGAATTCATAAGTTTCGTCCGGGTCGGCCAACTCAAAAGCCGCTAAGAATTTTCTGAGCCAACTGGCAAAGTCGAGCACCATTTCCTCATAGGAAATCACAACGGCATTTGGTTTTCCGACGATCTCTCTCAGATATGTGGTGTATCTGTCGTAAACGTTACCGACATACCTGCCGTATTTGGAACCGATGCCGTAATCACCTTGATAACGGCTGAAATTCTCGTCGCTCATATCGAGCACGAATTTGTCGATTCCGGCCTCAGCTACCTCTTTGCGGTAACCCGTATTCGGCTCGATCTCTCCCGGATGCATGAAGCAATATGAGAAGAACATTGAGGTAAGAACATCTCGCGGATCGCGGAGATGAACGATAATATTCGCGTTGCTCAAGGCTGCGCTTGGGACGAAGAAACGCACAGGCCCGAAACAGCCGGTCCGTGCAGCAATGAAATCTTCGCCGTTGAAGATTCGATCGAAAGGCAATTGTTTATCCGCCTTCTGGTTGGGCGAATAGTACGTGATGTTGTTCTTCTGGCAGATATCTGCCAGTAATTTGTGAAGTAGCATCGAGGCAGCTTTGTGGGTAGTAAATACAATGACGTTCTTGTCGAGCTGCGTGGGCTTCTTCGTCGATAAATGGGCGCTGATCGACTGAACAAGCCGTCGCATATCGGTTCTATAATTTCCCAAGCGTCACGTATTCGCCGGTCGGACGCTGAAACCATTCTGGCAGCTCAATTCCCGCGTCCACTATGCTTTCATAGCAGTTTTGCGTGATGTCACCCTTTCGCGTGCTCTCTCCAAATACCGCGTGATTTTGCTCGGTCACAAACAACCGATGCTCGGGCGGCTTTGGCACTTCATCTTTCAGATCGTCCATTGCTTTGGCGCTTGGGATGTGGTCGGGCAGATGAGTGAACAGGTGCCTGAGGACTTTGGCGCGCATGATCTGGTGAATCCATATCTGGGACCAGGTCTTTCGCTCCAGATACACATCCCCGAATAGATTTTTGGTTTTGTGAGGGTGAAGGGTAAACCACGGGCTGCTCAATGTCGCTCTGCACCGGCAGAACAACAGTCCGTCTATGTGCGGCGAGCGCATTGCGTGGGAAATGAGCGTGGCAATGTTGTCTGTGGGAAGTTGAATCGGATATTTGTCGTCCACACACCAGTAAATCCATTCTTCGTCATCGATCTCTGACAACAGGTGCAAAACGGTTCCCTTAATATCTGAAGGAGACGGAAAATACCGCACGCGCTTTGTGTCGGTGCCGCCAACCTCCTGGTAGGGGATGTGGAAGACGAAGGGATGATCCGGCCAGAGCCGATCGTACTGGTAAATCATGTGGCGCGTGATCACGTGATAACGATCACAGGTGAGTACGATCGCTTTGATTTTATTGGGCAAACTCATAGCCGAAACGCTCGATATCTACTTTGAACTTGTTCGCAATCACGTCTCTTGTGCGGGGAGTGTAATAATTGGTGTAATGTCGTTCCCGGGGGTTGGCTCTCCGATGCGGTAACTTTTCATTTACACCGAGCTTCTGCGCCACAAAAGCCCAGTCTTCGTCGAGCCGTTCGAATTTTCCGATGAAATCGGCAAGCAAATTTCCGTTGGGATCGACAAACCAGTCCAATTGATAACGGTGAGGGGACGAGTGAACGCAGGTGGCGCTGCTGTACTCGATCCAATCGACAAACTGGTCGAAGGTCATCTCATTTCTGAGCTGCAGTGCTTCAGCGCGCTCATACAACGAGACAACGCGGTCCCAAGGGTTGCGCACAAATCCGAACTTGAAGTAGGTCTCGAATTGTTTGCCCCCGAGTTCTCTTCGGCGCTCTTCGGGGAGAAACAAATACAGACCCGCCAGGATCCGATTTTTTCTTCCGCCGTACTGCGTCCAATACGTCTCCATCTGGTTTTTTATCTGCCAAAGATTCAAATGCGGCTTCCAGGCTTTGCCAAGAACGGCCCTGACGCTGGTCGAGCCGGTCTTGGGCACCTCAACAAAAATGCATTTGTGTTTATGAGAGATCATCCAGCGGCGTCATTCTACATTGAAAAATCTGGCGGGCATTACAAAGTGAAGCCTTGCGCGGGTCGGTAGCTCAATCGGTAGAGCAGCGCCCTTTTAAG
>DATNNZ010000270.1:0-2139 GCA_035601575.1 Chthoniobacterales bacterium | reverse complement strand
CCGGGTCAAAGTCCCTCTCGGACTTGCCCACGTTCATCAATGGCCCAGCAGCAAATGCACCATGCATTTTGTGGCGTCAAATTCGTACGCATCATCGGCGAGTAATGAAGATAGGAGAATTTATGGAGCGTCTTGCTGTTTGTTCAGCGGTGATCGGTCTTCTAATTTCGTGTCCATCTGCATTAGGGGGTGGTCCTCACGGATTTTCTATCAAGGTGTTCACGTCGTCCGACGATCAGTTTTGGACTAACTCCGTCATTATCGAGGGACCACACGAAGTGATGTTGGTCGATGCGCAGTTAACAAAAACCAGTGCCGAAAGAGTATTGCAGGAAATCAAAGAGACTAAAAAGCCACTATCTATTATCTACGTCACCCATGAGCACGCCGATCATTTTCTTGGTCTGGAGGTTTTTAGGGAGGCGTACCCGAGAGCGAGGGTCATTGCGAATTCCTCAGTAGTAGACCGAATCAACAAGGTCTATCAAGCGAAAATAGATAAGTGGAAAACGATCTTGGGCTCAGGTGCAATCTCTCACGTTGTTGCTATCGAACAATTCGAGGCCAACTTCATTGAATTTGAGAGCTCACAAATAGAGGTCCTTAAAAACCTCCAGGGTGACACGGATGAAAACACGATGCTTTGGATTCCTGGACAGAGAATTCTGATTGCCGGCGATGTCCTGTTCAATAACATGCACGTTTACACCGCAGAAACAGACAGTAAGGCCAGAGGGAAATGGTTGAACTCATTACAGAAAATCAGAGAATTAAAACCATTGGTTGTCATCCCTGGACATAGCAAGGTTGGAGCTCCTCTTGACGCGAGTACCGCCGTAGAGTTTACGGAAAACTATTTATTGGCTTTTGAAGACGAACTCAAAAAAGCCAAAGATCCGGATAGCCTCGTCAATGCCATGAAGGAAAGATTTCCATCCGCCGACCTTCTCCTGGCAATCGAAAGGGGCGCGAAGGCTAATGTCAAACCCTGACCAACAAACTGACGTTTGCTAGACGAGCCTTGTCGCTGGCCGAATCAATCACCGCGGGATGGATGCCAATGAAGAAATACCAAATCGCTCTTCTGGACGATTACCAGAATGCCGCCCTTGAGTGCGCCGATTGGTCGGTGCTCCGTGACCGAGCCGACATCACCGTGTTTCAGGACCACCTCGCCGATCCGGACGCCGTGATTCAGAGGTTGCTGCCCTTTGATGTCGTTTGTGTCATGCGCGAGCGGACCCCTCTGCCCCGCAAAGTCATCGAGCGCCTTCCCAATCTCAAGCTCATTGCCTCGACTGGATCCGTAAACGCGTCGATCGATGTCGCCGCCGCGGGCGATCATGGGATCGCAGTGGTTAACACCGGGTATAGCTCGGATCCGACCGTCGAATTTACCTGGGCGCTGATCTTGGCCTGCGCACGACATATCGTGACGGAGAGCAACTCCGTCCGCTCCGGCGGCTGGCAGCAAACAGTGGGCGCAGATCTCCGTGGAAAGACCCTCGGCGTCCTGGGACTTGGGAACGTTGGATCACAGGTCGCGCGGATCGGGAGCGCTTTTGGAATGAAGCTGGTTGCCTGGAGCCAGAACATGACACCCGAGGCTGCCAAAGCGGCGGGCGCAATCTTGGTCTCCAAGGACGAGTTGTTCGAGCGCGCCGACATCCTGACGATTCATTTGGTGTTGAGCAGCCGTACGCGCGGCCTGGTAGGGGCCGCGGAGTTGGAGAAAATGAAGCCAACTGCGTGGTTGATCAATGCGTCGCGCGGGCCGATCGTCGAGGAGCAAGCTTTGATCAGCGTGTTGAAGAATAAGCAAATCGCCGGCGCGGCGATCGACGTATTCAACAATGAGCCCCTGCCTGCGTCTCACCCTTTCCGGACGCTGGACAACGTACTGGCAACGCCCCATATAGGTTACGTATCGCAGGGCCTTTACCAAACGTTCTACGAAGATACCGTTTCGAATATTCGGAACTGGCTCGACACCCAGCATCAATCAACTTTGTAAACGCGGCCGGATTGCGCCCCCAAGATAGCGCGTTTGTAGGCTTGTCCAACTTTCCACCCCTCGACCGGAATCACGCCGTGAAAGAACGAACCCATACTAGGTACGGATTCTTCTAGGATCGTGGG
>DATNNZ010000269.1:0-6717 GCA_035601575.1 Chthoniobacterales bacterium | reverse complement strand
CTTTGCATACGCCATTGTTCCCTTTTCCAGAAAATCAGCCCTCCCCATCGATACAGCGCACTAAATTATAGATTTGGTTTACGTTGAAAGAGAGCAGTTTTGCCTTTTGGTTGCGTTTTTCGTGCCACGCAGTGACGAACTTTCTTCAGCCTCACCGGAAATTTGATCCTTCACTCACTGAGATCATGGATCGGCCACAACCGATATCGGATAATCTCCGGCTCGATCTCGAAAATATCGAGAAACTAAATCGTCGTTTCGGGAGTTATGACCTGATTCGGCACTTTCTGCATCGATGGATTGCTCCCGGTGAATCGGTCTCACTGCTGGACCTATGCACAGGCTCGGGCGACATTCCGAGATTCATAGCCAATTGGTCACGGGCACAGAAGTCGATCGCCAGAATTCGTGCAATCGATTTCCAGCCTTCGACGCTATCGATCGCGAAGACTAAGTCGGTGCTTTATCCTGAAATTACCTACGAAGCAGCGGATGTCCTCCGGTTTATGCCGGCCGAACCATTCGACATCGTCATTTGTTCGCTGGCGCTGCATCATTTCGCATTTCCTGATGCAGTGAATCTGTTGCAGAGACTCCGCAGCTTTGCCCGTCGCGGGGTGGTAGTGGCGGACTTAGCGCGTTCGGATTTCGGCGTCGTTGGCATTTATCTCCTCACCAGTTTGCTGCTGAGACATCCGATGAACAGATTTGACGCTCGGCTATCGATGCGTCGCGCCTTTTCTTTTGGCGAGCTGAGGACTGCGGCCATCGCAGCAGGGTGGTCGGGATTTGGCCACCGCCGCTTTCCAGTGAGCCGACAGGCGATTTGGCTGGAGAAGGAAGCTTTGGCCTAGCCTGCATTGACGAAGTGGTACCAATCGCTTTAGTCAGCTTTAGAACTTTTATGAATATCCGGACTTCATTGCTGGTGATCGTTTTTTCGGTTTCGGCCCGGATGTATGCGGACACCGCAATTGATCTGAGCCGGTTTCAAATAAAGATTGAAAAGGGGGCGCAGGCTCAGGCGGAGGTCGTCAATGACCCGGATGACGGCGAAAAGGCGCTGATCGTAACAGTAGCTAAGCCAGGCCCAGAGTTTTGGAGCGTAGAGTTGCAAGCGCCTGGTTTCCAATTCCAGGCGGCTAAACATTATGAGCTCAAGTTTCGAGCGAAGAGCTCGCCGGCCGGTTACGTCTATTTCGTTGCTGAGAAAGATTCGGGTAACCAGGAATCGATTGCCCGGGGAACGACACTCAGAATTCCTGAGCAATGGATCGACTGTACCATCGTGCTCGACGTGCTCCAAAACGGTGATCCGGGGCGGTTCACCATCAGCGACCTTTCCGTCGATCCATCCAGTTTTCGATTTCGCGATTTTGTGCTGATCGAGAAGTAACTCTAGAATGCAGAAGCTAGAAGCTGGGGTTTAGGATGTCCGTCGGCCCATGCCGCGGCCGACATTCGTGGTCCCCAGACTAGGAATTCTTGCTCCTGGCTTCGAGCTTCGGGCTTCGGGCTTCTGAACGCTGCCTTTCTGCCAAATACTCTCGCGCCAAATCGCTGCGATTCAGCTTGCCGCGGGCATTGACCGGTAGAGAAGAAACAATTTTGAAGTCGCGTGGCACTTGCCAGTCGGCCAACCCAACCCGGCAGTGCATCTCCAGCTGTTGCCGGGTAGTCAATCCCTGAGTGAGAACAACCACGACAAGATCCTCGTTCCGATTCGGAGATGGGACACCGAAGGCGATGGCGTCAATGATCCCAGGCAGCTTACGCAAGTGTTCCTCTATAACCGAGGGGTGGACTTTCTTGCCGGCGACATTGATGGAGTCGGACGCGCGACCGTAAAGTTGTGCGCCGTGGTCCAGCCACCGAACGAGGTCTCCCGGAACGAAGTGTATACCGTCAAGAACCTCAGGTTCAGGATCAGGGAAATAGCCGTCGCCAACATTCGGGCCACGCACTTCGATTCGGTCATTTTCGCGAGGACGGATTTCCACTCCGGCCATTGGAGTGCCGACAAACCCGGAGGGAGCATCCAGCCTTCCTTCTCGATCATAAGCGATACCACCGCATTCGGAAGAACCGTAGAAGCTGTGAATGCGGAGGCCATAGCGAGCATGAAATTGCCTAATCGTTTCTGCCGGAAGCGGAGCTCCGGCGGAAATGCAAAGGCGAACCGAGCCGAGCGCATCACCACCATCCAAGGCACTCAGCGCATGAAAGATTGCCGGGGTAGCCGGCAGGACAGTCGCTGCGCAGTTTCGCAAGCTTTTACGTATGGCCCGTGGCAATCGGTCGCTGGAACAAACCAGAGAGATGCCTTGATTTAAGAGCGGGGTAATCAGGTTATTAAATCCATAGGAATGAGCGAACGGGATGACTCCGAAATTGATATCATTGGCCTGTAGTCCTATCGTTCGACAGATGTTGTGGCAGTCTGCCAGAAGCTGACGCTCTCGAAATCGAACCGCTCTCGGAAGAGCTGTTGTTCCAGAAGTCAACTTCAGAAAATCGGGGAGCGGCTCGTTCCAGGCGATCAGTGGATAATCCAGGCGATTGATCGCACTCAGGCGAACGACGCCTTGTGCTGGGGTTACCTGTACGATTTTCTCGAAGGCCGAACTTGTGACTTCTGGTTCTAGTGGAGCCATGATCAGTTTGAGATCAAGGCAAGCAAGGAACAACGCCGGCCATACCGGCTCGTTGCCGACTTGCACGAGAAGGACTGAGCCGGGCGGGAATGACGCCAGTTTCTCCCGCCAGGTCAGGCGCTCTGATTCGATATCCGCGAATGTGCGAATCGTCCTTCCGTCTTCGGAGAAGATAGCTGCATCAGAATCGCGCTTTGCGAGGACGGCCTGCCAGGAGGTTGAGAAACTTGGATCCACTTGCGTCAACTACACTCTGTGTTAGTCTAAATGTCTTTCGACATGAAGTCAGACATTCATCCCAATTATCAAGAGACCACGATCGTTTGCGCTTGTGGCGCGGTGTATCACACTCGATCGACTCGCAGGGATATCAAAATCGGTATCTGTGCCGCTTGCCATCCCTTTTTCACCGGAGAGCAGAAGTTCGTCGACACGGCTGGACGAGTCGAGAAATTTGCGCGTCGGTACGGTAAGACCTTGCTCTCCAAAGGCAAGGATAAGTAACGACTGCGCTTTTACCTTTGGTCCGTTGTGACCGCGGGATTTTATGGACTTCGCTCCACTTGTTGAGCAAAAACGGCGACGGTTTCAGGAATTAGAAACCGAGATCGCAACTCCGTCGTTGTTTGAGAATCCCAAGCGGGCGCGCGAAGCGATGCGTGAGCATTCGCAGATCAAGCGCTTGCTCGACGACTGGGTGGCCCTGAAAAAAGCCGAGAAAGAGTTGGAGGAGAACCGCGAACTTTCTGCGTCGAGTGATCCGGATCTGGCCGAGTTGGCAGCTTCCGAGATTCCAATCTTAGAAAAGCGCGCGGAAGAGCTGGGTAAAACGGTGCAGTTTGCTCTTCTGCCGCCCGAACCGCACGAGGATCGGGACGCAATTATGGAGATTCGCGCCGGAGCAGGAGGTAACGAGGCTGCGCTGTTTGCAGCCGACCTATACCGAATGTATTGCCGCTTCGCAGAAGCTCGGGGCTACAAGGTCGAACAGTTAGAGGGCAGTCCGTCTGAATTGGGCGGTCTCAAAGAGGTGATTTTTCGAGTCGGCGGTGAGAACGTCTTCCGCGCACTACGGTATGAAAGCGGAGTACACCGAGTCCAGCGCGTCCCGGTGACGGAGGCCCAAGGAAGGGTTCACACGTCAACTGCGACCGTTGCTGTGTTACCTGAAGCCGAGGAAGTGGATATCGAAATTCGGCCGGAAGACATCCGAATCGAAGTCTGCCGAGCTGGCGGTCCCGGCGGCCAAGGGGTCAACACAACCGATTCGGCGGTTCAGGTATTACACATTCCTACTCACACGATCGTACGTTGTCAGGATGGCCGGAGTCAGCAGAAGAACAAAGAAAAAGCGCTCGCTATCTTACGTTCACGTTTGCTGGAAAAGAAGGAACAGGAGGAAGCAGAAAAGTATTCTGCCCACCGCAGGAGCCTGATTGGTTCCGGGGGCCGCGAGGAGAAGATTCGGACCTATAATTTTCCGCAAAATCGTGTGACCGACCACCGGATCGGCCTCACGCTTTACAATCTCGATCTATTTATTGAGGGTCAGATGGACGAAATGCTCGTGGCGTTGCAAAAGAGCGACATGGAGCAACGGTTGAAAGAAGCCGGCCTGGAAGCGGTTCCCGCCTGAGCCAAAGCGGTCTGATCCTTTCGCCTTTGTTCTCCTTTGACTTACGGTGACTGTTCTCCAGGTACTGCAAAACACAGCCGATTTTTTTGCTCGAAAGGGTATTGATTCACCCAGGCTCAACATTGAGCATCTCCTTGCGGATGCGCTTGGCAAGCGGAGGATCGATCTCTATTTGGAGTTCGATCGAACTCTGTCCGAGAACGAATTGGCGCCATTGCGTGAAAAGGTACGGCGCCGCGCCGAGGGAGAACCACTGCAGTATCTTCTGGGCTCCTGGGATTTTTTCGGCCGAGCTTTTCGGACGGATCCACGTGCGTTAATCCCGCGGCCCGAGACCGAAGTCTTGGTCGAAATTGTGCTGAAAGTGATCCGAGCAAAGCTAAGCTCACGAACTCGTCTTCTGGACGTCGGCACTGGTTCGGGTGTCTTGGCGATCACTTTCGCGCTTGAGTGCCCAAATTTACAGATCGTCGGTTCGGATGTGTCCCCATCGGCACTTAACCTTGCTCGGGAGAATGCGGAAAGCCAGGGGTTGAATGGTCGAATCGAATGGGTTGAATCGGATTTGCTTAGTTCCGTTGCCGGACCTTTTGATTTTTTGGTGGCTAATTTGCCGTACATTCCGACAGCGGAATTGCCCAAACTGGCTCCCGAGGTCAAGCGAGATCCACAATTGGCGCTAGATGGAGGACCGGACGGATTAGTCGTCATCCGCCGGCTTTTACGAGAACTGCCAAAGGCTTTGCGAGACGGCGCATTTGTGATTTTAGAGGTCGGTTTTGACCAAGCTGGCCGAGTCGCTGATCTATTGACAGCTCAAAAATTTCGCGACATTTCGGTGGAAAACGATTACCAAGGAGTGCGGCGCTTCGTGACCGCTTGGTATGGATAAGATCATCGTGCATGGGGGCAGGGCTTTGGCTGGGACAGTTAAGATCAGCGGATCAAAAAATTCCGCATTGCCCATCCTTGCCGCGACTCTGCTGACAAAAGAACCGTGTGTTATTCACCGGGTTCCTGATCTCAGCGATGTGCATTACATGTTGCAGATCCTCAACCATCTCGGAGCTGAAGTAGAGAGGGCGAGCGGCGTCGTGACAGTAAAGGCCGAAAAGGTGAGCACCGTTGCGCCATACGATGTAGTCAGAAAAATGCGTGCCTCAGTCTGTGTATTGGGTCCACTTTTAGGGAGAGAGAAGGAGGCGACTGTCTCTCTACCTGGCGGGTGCGTCATCGGAGATCGTCCGATCGATCTGCACTTGCGGGGTTTTGAATCTTTGGGAGCAGCCGTCCGGGTTCATGCGGGGGATATCAAGGTTTTCGCGCCTCGGCTTCGAGGTGCGAGTATTTCGCTCAAGGGCAAGTTTGGCTCGACTGTGCTTGGTACCGACAACGTGATGATGGCTGCGGTTTTGGCCGACGGAGTGACGGTTATTCAGGACGCCGCTTCCGAGCCAGAAGTAGTCGATCTCGCAAATTTTCTCAACAAAATGGGCGCCAAGATTGAAGGCGCCGGCACCTCCCGAATCGTGATTGAAGGGGTACCGGAATTACATGGTGCTGAACACGAGGTGATTCCGGACCGGATCGAAGCAGGTACGTTTTTGATCGCCGGGGCGATTGCCGGGAAAGCGGTAAGAATCACTCGAGCCAACCCCCAGCATCTCACCGCGATTACCAATGCGCTTGAATTGTCAGGATATGAGATTTCTGGCAACAACGGTTCTTTGACCATTCAACCGAATGGCACACTGAAGCCGCTTAATTTGCGTACCGAGCCTTATCCCGGCTTCCCGACTGATATGCAGGCGCAAATGTGTGCTTTGCTAGCCACGGCAGAAGGAGAGAGCGCCGTGACCGAAAATATTTTTCCACAACGATTCATGCACATTTCTGAGCTTAAACGGATGGGCGCAGCGATCGAGTTGGATGGTGCGACCGCGAAAATATGCGGAGTAGATGGACTAAGCGGAGCGCCAGTGATGGCCAGCGATTTGCGTGCTTCGGCTGCGCTCGTTCTAGCCGGTCTCAAAGCCGAGGGAATGACGGAGATCAATCGTGTCTATCACATCGATCGCGGCTACGAGCTGATTGACGAAAAGTTGGGCGGCTTGGGCGCCCACATCGAGCGGGTCAAAGTTTGAGCGCTTGCTCAGCGACCGCGGATTCTCATTCATCTCTCAGCGCGCGATGCGCGCCGTAGCGACCGCATCCAGCGACGCACAAGCCTGCGCAGGGATCGCCTGTCGTCGTGCGAAAGCGCTGCCAGTTGGCGATTTACTCTCACCTCTCGTTTCATCGATTCGAGACGACCTGGCAGGAATTGTACGCCGGCGCCTGCGGCAGCAATAGCTCCCAACAAAATGATGGTTCCAAAAGGATTGTGTGCGTGCCAATTGAGCGCAAACGCAAGCCAGAAATACCGGG
>DATNNZ010000268.1:0-8264 GCA_035601575.1 Chthoniobacterales bacterium | reverse complement strand
CGAATTCGTTCGCGCCACCGCGAACACCGACGAGTCTGCTCACAACCGCCAAAGCGGTTTTGCCGGATACCGCTTTGCGACTATGCGGCGGGCCGAAGAATTTCTTCGAGAACACATGGATACTCCTTTCAGTAGCCGTGGATTGTGTAGCGCAACCAGGATGAGCGAGCGCAGCATCGAAATGCTTTTCAAAGATGCATACGGTATTTCCCCTCGCGCCTGGTCTCAGATCGTCCGGCTAAACGCGGCGCGTCATGACCTTCTCGAAAGTCAGAGCGAAGATGTTCGTGTAAGTGACGTAGCGGTACGGTGGGGGTTTTTCCATTTTGGCCGATTCTCCGCCGCCTATCGCCAGCTGTTTGGTGAACTTCCCTCAATTACTGCGGCCAAGAGGCGCCGCTCCGCAGTGGCCTTTTCCAGGGCTAATCCGGTTACTTCGCGCTAATGCACCACTCCTGTGACTGAATAGCGCCGACAACTAGCTAGGCACTTGGAGCGCCGTCAAGAATGACGGCGGGTTTGAGCTGCGCGTCCGATGGCATGGCAAACAATGGCGACTGCGGTCTTTGGCAGCTCCACCCATGCAGCTCCGCTAAAGGTCAAGGTCGCGCCAAACCAGTGATGTAACAGGACAGTCGCCACTACCGAAAATGCGGCGACGTGCCACGCTCTCACCAATCACCAATCACTGCCGAATTTCAGGCCTGCTCCTCGCCGGCAACTCATTGAATCTGTGGAATCTGAGTAATCTGCGGATCGTTTCAACTTCGGGGTCTGGGCTTAAATGCCCCGGATTATTCTCTCAGCCTGATCGCCTTGTAAGCTTTCATTGTTTCGGTAATCGCCTTTTCCACGGGCAGGCGTTCCATACTCGAAGCACCGTAGAATCCATGGACCCCCTCAGTGCGATGAAGGACATACTCCGCATCGGCCGGCTCAGAAATAGGACCTCCGTGACATAGGACGATCACATCGCGGTTTACCCTTTTTGCCGCATCAGCAATTGCCTGAACTTTGGTCGGGGCCTGCTCTAACGTGACGGCAGTGGTTGCGCCAATTGATCCCTTCGTTGTTAGCCCCAAGTGCGCCACCACAACGTCGGCGCCGGCTCGAGTCATCGCTTTTGCGTCGTCAGCATTAAAACAATAGGGAGTCGTCACCAACTCCATTTCATGAGCCAAACGGATCATATCGATTTCCAGACCGTAGCTCATACCGGTTTCTTCCAAGTTTTGGCGGAACAACCCGTCAATCAAACCGACCGTCGGGAAATTCTGTACTCCAGAGAAGCCGGCCTCCGCCACCTGCTTAAGAAACAGCGGCATTTGCCGAAACGGATCCGTTCCGCAAACACCGGCAAGGACGGGGGTGTCCTTGACGATAGTCAAGACTTCGCTTGCCATTTCGATGACGATCGCGTTTGCGTCTCCATACGGCATCAGGCCGGACAAAGAGCCACGCCCGGCCATCCGGTATCGGCCGCTATTATAAATAATGATAAGATCAACCCCGCCCGTCTCTTCGAATTTCGCCGAGATACCGGTCCCAGCTCCTCCTCCAATGATCGGACGGTCTTCTCCGATGATTTTTTGCAGCCGCTCCAGAACTTGTTTTCGAGTGAATCCCATAAGTTAATTCAGCAAAAGGAATGCATAGGGGATGAATTTAATCTAAAATTACATCGGTCCTAAGCGGGTGCCTGCTTTTGCTGAATTAGCTCAAGGATCATTTCGACAGCTTTAGCCGCGAAAAGCGGATCATTGATATTGAGATCGACCTCGACCACTGCGATCTCCGGTTTAAGACTTGCTTTGATCGCTTCAAACATGGCTCGATCGGCTTCGCGATCACAGAACTGTTGACCATCCCCGTCAAGCATCGAAACTCCTTTGAGCGGAATCAGGAACGCCACTGGACCTTGCGCGGCGTTTGCTTTTTGCGCAAAAATTTCACCCATTCGGCGATTTTCTTCCACATTAGTTCGCATGAGGGTGACCGAAGGATTCCACTCATAGAAAAGCCGCTTTGCCTGTCGATATTTTTCCGGGACGGTTGATGGCGCACCAAAATTAGCCATATCAACACATCCAGGCACGATGAGATGAGGAATGCCATGCAGCCCCGGTGCATCCAGTCGTTCGGGGCCTGCGCTGAAGATGCCTTGACAGAGCTCGTCTGCCCATTCGGTGGTGGTGATATCCAGTACAGCTTCAACCAAACCATCGGCAATCAGCGTTTCCATCGCGCGTCCGCCAGCTCCGGTAGCGTGGAATACCAGTACCTCGAATCTCTTTTCCTTTAAAAGGTTCACACAGGCGCTGACGCAGTCGGTAGTGTTCCCAAACATTGATGCTGTGATAATCGGCCGGTCGTCGCCGGCGCGCGGCGGCTCGTTTTGGACCATGCCACAGACTGCGCCGGCAGCTCGAGCGTAGATCAGCCGAGAAACACGATTCAATCCGGCCACGTCGACAATCGACGGAATCATCGTGATATCTTTGCCACGCACATAAAACGACACATCGCCCGAAGCGACGGTCGATACGAGCACCTTCGGTATCCCAATCGGTAGAGCCCGCATGGCCGAGGCAATGATCGCCGATCCGCCTGACCCTCCCATTCCAATAACGCCGTCGAACCGCCCCTGCTCATACAGTTGTCGAATCAACTTCGGCGCAGCCTGATCGAACGCTTTCATCGCCTCAGCCTTATCTTTTCCCGCTCGAATTTTTTCCAGATCAAGACCGGCGGCTCGGAGCACTTCGCTCGCATCGATATCTACCGGAAACAACGTCGTGCCAGCAAGGACACCAATATTCACGGTAAGAACTTGATGACCGAGCTTGAGAATTTCTTCGCGCAAGAACGCGTGATCTTCGCCTTTGGTGTCGAAGGCTCCAAGAATGCAGACTGTTTTGGGCATAGGGAACAGGGCTTGGTTATCTACTCGTTATTCGTTTTTGCCGTGTCAAGCGCCACCGTGTGCCTTGCTGATCTCAAATCCTCGGATTCATGGCAAAGTTGTCGACGGTCCGGTGCACACAACTCAGATTGCACCGACGATTCTCGAACTTTTGGGACTGGATTTCAACAAGCTTGAGCCGTCCACGCAAGATGACGGGCATGGCTGCCGCCGTTCGGTAGCGAAGACCACGCCGCGCACTAGCCTGCCGGCGGCGTGACTTTGGCGCCCGGTATCTCGCGTAACAGTCGTTCCGGTCCAGCCGGCGAGTAGACAACGATGAGCTTCATTGTTTCGCCTCCAGTGTTTACGGTAGAATGGTAAACGTCGGCCGGTATATATATACTTGCGCCGGGGCCAACTTTCACGGGCGGCTTATCGTCGACCATTTGTTCGCCCTCCCCGGATATAACATAGATAACCTCTTCCGAGCCGGGATGATTATGTCGTGCGTGCCCTTTTCCCTGAGACAGTTCAACGATACCGAAACTGAAGCGGTCCGCATCGGTGACCGCCGGTTCGCTGAGGAATTGGATTTTTCCCCATTCAAATTCCACGCAATCGACATCGTGAGTGGTAGTAATAACGCCAGATCCAAGTTTCTGCATAGAGGGAGAGGTTTTTGTTTATATCGCAAAAATTTGGGTCGGACCAAGTCATTTTGTTGGTAGGCGAAAAACCGGCAGGTTGCGCTCCCGACTTCGTCCCGCGGCTGCCCATGCCCGTTAACATAAGAGGTCGCGATCAGGATCGCAAAGGTCGGAGGTTGTAGAAAATCAGTCCTTGCAGGACTGATTTTCGGTAAGTAGCGCGGGTAGGCGAAACAATCCGCCAACCGATAACTGTCAACTGATAACCACCAACCGCTAATAACTCCAGCTTATTAATCTCATCGGTGCGTTCTATTAGCTGACCTTGCTCAGATGTCCGATGGTACTCCCAGAAAGGGATTAGAAAATGATCAAGAGTTGGTTCTCAAAACTAACAAGTCAGGCGGTTATTCCTGCCGCTGTGATAGTACTTGCGATTAGCCCTAGCATTGGTTCGGCTAATCCTCCATCCAAAGCGAAAGGCGCCGTTACGCATGTAGTCCGCCATCCGGCTCGCCGCGCTGTCCAATTTCATCAGAAAACGCAAACAGCCGCTTGGGACGACAATGATGGCTTCTACACCGCACCACGGAGCCCTGGATTCCACGACGATTTCGGTTCGTGATGCTGGTTGAACGGAAATTCAGAAAGGCTTCTCACCATTACTCAGCGCCGGTTCTTTTAACGGCGCTGAGTGCAGTTTGGCTGACTTTCCCGGTAAAATAGATTTTACTCGACCGATCTTTTTTACTGCACTCGATTCTACATTCAATTTCGCCAAAAAAAGGCTGACTGCCGGCGAACGTTCATCGCGTCGGTAAGCCAGCGCGAGTTCCGACACACGATCAATGTCTGCCAGCGGCCGAAATACAACGGAAGGAACGTGCATGTAGCGCAGCGATTCCGGAACGATCGCGATGCCCGAACCGCCTGCCACTAAACCAATGATCGCGGTAAGTTTCTCTGCCTTTTGAGCGACGTTCGGATCAAACCCTCCCTTTTCAGCGATTGCCTGCACGTGCTCATCCAGAGCCGATTTTCCATCCGGCCTAGAATAAAGGACCAGCTGTTCATCTCTTAGATCTGCGGCCGCCACTCGCCTCTTTCTAGCCAGCACATGGTCCTTATTCAATGCTACGAGCATCTTTTCTACCATTACTGTTTTTACGGCGATTCCCGGTGGAACGTTCTCCAGCGGTAAACGGACAAAGCCTAGATCAAGCTCTCCTTCCACGATGCGGGTCATTTGGCTGCAGGCATCCACTTCGGCAAACTCCAAATGAATCCCAGCAGCGCACTTACGAAATACCGACGCGAGTTTGGCCAGCAAGCCACTGAACGGAACCGAATGAACGTAACCGATTCGAATCGTACCGAGCTTGCCCCGGGCTACTTTTTGAGCAACGATTTTGGCTCGCTCGGCATGCTCCAGTGTCAGCTTGGCCTCTTCCAGAAAATACTTCCCTGCCTCGGTCAGAGCCACCGTTCGCTTGGTCCGTTTTAACAAAAGTACGCCGACTTCTTCCTCCAACGCTTTGATTTGTTGGCTTAATCCGGGCTGTGAAACATGAACAAACTCCGCCGCCTCAGCGAAATGGAGTCGCTCAGCGACTGCCACAAAGTACCGCAAATGGTGCAAATCCATTACTTTGCTTTCTCAAAAATTAGATCAACCCCTGAGTTCGATTGTAGCGCTCTTTTGCTGCGCCGACTTCCATTCCTTATTCGCGATGTTACTCGGGTTGCGTGGCGCAATGTATCCACAAATTCCTCCAGCGCGAGTGATCGAAGGCTATCCCTTCGGGTAATGAATACCGTCTCGGACCGGCCGTCTCCGCGCGATATTCGGTGGACAGCGACTTCTTTGCGCCGCGCATACGGTGTGACTACGGAGAGGGGCAGCATAGTGACACCGAGACCGGCGCCGACACAGCCAATGATTCCTTCGAGCGTTCCAAATTCCAACTGGTTGACTAAGGTAATTCCTCGTGCGCCCAGGAAGCGTTCGAGACGCTGACGGTACGAGCACCCTACTCGGAAGACGAAGAGCTTATGAATGCTCCCTTCCCGCAACGCAGTTTCCAAAGAGCGATGCTGGGGCGCACTTACCAGCACGAGTTCTTCCACGAAAACGAGAGTCGCTTGCAGATCATCATGCTCAACCGGTCCGGCGACGAACGCTCCGTCCAACCGATACTCGAGAACGGCTTGAATGAGATTTCTCGTTGTGCCCGTCTCCACCGCAATATCCACGTTTCGATGCAACGGCGCGTACGCTTTCAATACAGAAGGTAATCGCGCTGCCGCCGTGGTTTCCATCGATCCTAACCGAAGAATTCCATGGGGTTGGCCATTGTTGGAGACGGTATCCCTTGCTTTCTGTAACAGCGCCTCGGCTTGATGAGCAAATGGCAACAGGTCGTGCCCGGCCCGAGTCAACGTTACTCCTTGATGATGGCGTTGAAAGAGCGGTACCCCCAACTCTTCTTCCAACAATCGCAATCGAGTGGTGACGTTTGATTGCACCGTGTTGAGTCGCTGCGCCGCCTTGGTGATGTTTCCGTGGCGGGCGACGGTAGCAAAGAGATTCAGATCCGAAAACTCCATGACCATCACTATAACAGATGGAACGCATTCAAAAGAATCATTTCTAAAGATACAACGAAGAGGCCTAGTTTCGGCTCATTGTGAAGCCGCCGACCATTGCCGAACCGGATAACTCGTTAGGTTTGACTGATCGGCTCACCGCTCGCTCCCGCAGCCGAGCTCTCTTTGTCGTTTGCTTCGGCTTTTTCCTCGTGTTGTTGGATACGACCGCACTGAACATTGCCACCCCAGCTCTAGGAAAAGAGTTTGGCGACGGGATCAGCGATCTCCAATGGGTGGTCAACAGTTATACGCTGGTATTTGCCAGTCTTTTGCTAACGGCTGGAGCGGTGGGAGACCGGACCGGCGCGAAACGATCTTACCAGATTGGATTGATCTTTTTCATTCTCGCTTCCCTATTTTCGGCCCTTTCCCCTTCCCTCGTTTTGCTGATTACGGCTCGCGCATTGCAAGGATTAGGCGCGGCCATCATGTTGCCGGCGTCACTAGCGCTTTTATCCCATACTTTCCCGGATCCTACCGAACGGAGCCATGCGGTCACTACCTGGGCCAACACCGCTAGTCTTGGGTTTGCCGCCGGCCCCGTGCTTGGCGGCGTGCTGACTACCTGGCTGGGCTGGCGAAGTATTTTTTGGATAAACGTTCCGGTCGGCGTTCTCGCCCTCTATTTGAATCACCTTTATATTAAGGAAGCGAAATTAGTTCGGCCGCGCCGCATCGACTGGAGTGGACAATTAACCATTGGTCTCGCCCTCTTCGCTCTGACTTATGGTCTGATCGAGGTCGGGCGTCGGGGCTGGAAGGATGCCGTGGTGCTCTGTGTGTTCGGATGCGCGGTGCTGTTGCTAGGTCTTTTTGTTGCTTTGGAACGTCGAAGTGACCATCCGGTGCTGCCTGGTTTCTTGTTCTCTCAACGGACGTTTTCCGCCTGTATTGGGGTCGGATTTGTACTGAACTTCAGCATGTACGGCATCCTTTTCATTGAATCTGTTTATCTGCAAAGCGCTCGAGGAATGGACGCGTTCGCTACCGGACTGACCATTACCCCGTTTACGCTCCTTCCCACCATGGCCAGTCGTATGCTCAGTAAGAGGAGTGGGATACCGTACTTACGGTCCCGCATTTCTCTCGGGTTGGTATTGGCCGCAATTGGATCTAGCGTACTCGCGCTTAGCGCGTTGAATGGGGCATTCTGGCCGATCCCAATCGGCCTCGGATTGCTGGGCATCAGCATGGGTGCAATCATGCCGGCAATGACCGCGGGCGTTCTGATCTCGTCCGCACCAGAAAACTCTGGTCTGGCGTCCGGGCTCCTTAATTCGACGCGTCAGGTTGGTGGCACTGTCGGTGTCGCGCTTTTGGGTAGCACCGTGCAAGCGCTTTCTCCGGGTACCGGATTAGCTTGCGCGCTCGGACTGACTACCCTGGTCTTTCTGTCTGCAGCCGAGTTGAGCCGGCGGACTCTACCGTAGGGTTGCGGGTTACAAGTTGCAAGTTGCAAGTTGGACCGGCAACCTTTTACGGCCTTTTGGGCGGCGAGCTTCGGCATCAAGCGCCCAATTTTCTGCTTACGATTCACCGATCACTTCTCACCTTTTGATCACCCCTGGACGAGACGATCAGGCTACATTCGCTTTGCGCGCAATCACCAAATCATACGGCCGTCGGAGCAGGGCGATCGCCGGTTCGACCTGATCGTCTCGTTTCATGTAAAAGCTTATCCAGTCGCTATCTGGCAGAATGTGGTGCGGTTCGGCCATACCGGCGGCGGTTGGTTACAGGTTGCGGGTTGCCACCGTCCAAAAGCATACGACTTAGATTTGGGGCTCTGCCACCATCAGCGAATAATTCGATGCCCGTGACAAAAATGGAGTCATCCGAGGCCAGAAATAGCGCCGCCTTGGCGGTTTCATCGGGTTCTCCCATACGCCCCACAGCGCGCACATAGCACCAGGTTGCAAAGGGCTGTCCGACGTACTGGAAGGTAATGGGGAAAACACCCGGCTGACCGTCGCCATAGAGAGCAGAATCCGGCTTATATTTCAGGTGGCCATACGTATCATAGTCGATGGCGGCGACAATTCCGGGGTCGGGTTGAGCCGGCG
>DATNNZ010000267.1:0-3799 GCA_035601575.1 Chthoniobacterales bacterium | reverse complement strand
GAACGGTGAACTAGGCTGCTGGATGATAGAGATTTGACTCTCGTTTTCCGGCCCCGCTCCCGCGCGGATGGTCAAACCCATGAGCGCGAGTACTACTGCCCAGCTACGCAGGGCGCGCCAAACGCCGACAGGCCACACGCCACCACGCTGCGACACGATGGCGACTGCGGTTTGTGGTAACGACAGACCAGCAGCTCCGCGGGAGTTTTGCGGTTCAGGCAAACTTAGACACTTAGCGGCAACAGTCGCCGCCATCGTTTTCTCGCTCCCGGCACTTTTTCGTAAAAACTTACTGGTTTTAATCCGTTCCATTACCAAATGATTTCTTGGTGTGCTTTTTTACACAAAGCCTACTCGTCGAATAAGGTGCGATTGGTTCTATTTTTTTGTGACAATCTTCTTGTGCAACTTTGGCTCCATCTATTGCAACCTTTTTCGCACCTTGCTAACCGCGCTTTCAGCCGCTCGCAGCTCGCTCATGCTCCATTCGCGGGATCCGCTTTTATTTTCTCTCGCTAATTCCTCGCTAGCCGAGACATGGAGATCTTGGCAATATTTCTGGATGCCGTCTCTGGCTCCACTTTCCCAAGAATCTACTAACGCCGAATCGTTCATCGCTCCGCAAACTCAAATGCGTGAGCTCACTTGGCGCGCGCTCCTTACCGGCACTTTTCTGGGTATGGTTTTCGGTGCGTCTTCCCTTTATCTCACGCTTAAAGTCGGTTTGACCGTGAGCGCGTCAATACCGGTCGCAGTCATCTCGCTCGCTCTCTTTCGAGCACTATCCAAGCTCGGGCTGCGCGATTCCACCGTTCTCGAAAACAACATCACCCAGACGGCGGGATCCGCGGGTGAATCGATCGCCTTTGGCGTCGGGGTAACGATGCCGGCGATTCTCATCCTCGGTTTTGATCTGGAAGTGACGCGAGTCATGATGGTCGCCGTGCTGGGCGGCTTGCTCGGTATCCTGATGATGATTCCATTACGAAGGGCATTGATCGTTAAGGAGCACCATATTTTGAAGTATCCCGAGGGCACGGCCTGCGCCGCTGTACTTAAAGCCGGTGCTTCCCCTGAGTGCCGTGAAGCTGCATCGCCCGCTGCAAAAGAAGAAATGCGTGCTGGAGCTTTGACCGATCGTGGCGATTCAACTGGCGCGAAGGTTATCTTTGGCGGTTTCGGTCTCGGATTGCTTTACAAGATCTTGATGGTGGCGCTCAAAGGCTGGAAGGATGTACCGGAAAAGATTTTCGCAGCCCCGTTCAAGGCAGGCTCGATCTCGGTCGAGGTTTCACCTGAGCTGCTAGGCGTAGGCTACATTATCGGCCCGCGCATCGCCTCACTCATGTGTGCGGGCGGAGTGCTTTCCTATCTTTTGATCATCCCGCTGATCAAATTCTTTGGCGAGAACGTGAACGGCATCGTCCCACCGGGAACTGTTCCGATTGCCGATATGTCGCCCAATCAGATTCGGGGCGCTTACGTTCTCTACATTGGTGCCGGAGCAGTCGCCGCTGCCGGCATCATTAGCCTTTTCCGGTCTTTACCAACGATTTGGCATGGCCTGCGCGGAGGTTTGGCCGATTTCCGTCTCAGCGCTGCGGCTGGAAAGAATCGGGGAGCGGATGTTCCTCGCACCGATCGCGATCTTTCTCTCAAATTCGTCGGAATCGGAATCATCATTTTGATTATCGGAATTATCGCGACGCCAGCGCTCAACATGAATCTGCTCGGCGCAATCCTGATCGTAGTTTTTGGATTCCTGTTCGTAACAGTCTCCTCGCGGCTCACGGGCGAGATCGGCTCCTCGTCCAATCCAATCTCAGGGATGACGGTAGCCACATTGCTCTTTACCTGTCTGATATTTCTATTAGTCGGCTGGACCGGGGGAGCCTATTACATCACCGCGCTTTCCGTTGGAGCCATTGTCTGTATCGCTGCCTCCAACGGAGGCACGACCTCGCAAGACCTTAAAACCGGTTTCTTGCTCGGTAGCACACCAAGATCTCAGCAGACGGCTATCCTCTTTGGTGCGTTTGCCTCGGCGCTGATCATGGGACCGATCCTGCTGCAACTTAATAATGCAGCGACCGTATACGTTCCGGCCGCCAAAATCGCGCCTGGTCTCGTTACCGACGCTTCCAAACTCACGCACCCGGAAAAGCTTGGGGGCCCTCAGTCTCGCGACGATTCCAAAACATATTTCTCCTGGCACAAAACCGATAGTGTGGGCGGACCGCCCGGTAAGTATCTGGTTGATCAGGCTGGCCATGCGGTCTGGTTTGTTGACCCTGGTATTAACGGAACTATCACCGAGCGACCGGACGGCTCGAAGGTGCGCAAATTTGACGCCCCTAAAGCGACCCTGGTCAGCTACATTATCAAAGGCGTCCTCGACCGGAAGCTTCCCTGGGCCCTGGTGCTTCTTGGAGTGATGACTTCAATCACCCTGGAAATGTGCGGCATCCCTTCCCTGGCGTTTGCGGTCGGCGTGTATCTACCGCTCTCGACCTCCTCTCCGATTTTTATCGGCGGACTTATCCGATGGCTGGTCGATGGGTCCCGACGTCGGCGGCTTCGAAACCTCACCGCCGAACAGCTCGCTGCCGAGAGTGACAGGAGTCCGGGGGTACTGCTTTCTTCCGGCTATATCGCCGGTGGCGCGATTGCGGGCATCGTCATCGCATTTCTGGCCGGCGCATTCGATCGGGTTGACGCTGCGCTCAATGACTGGTCCGAAGCCCACAATCCGTTCTTTCATGGAGCGTGGAGCGATCTGCTCGCGCTCATTCCCTTCGTACTGATCTGCGCGCTTCTCTATGTCGTTGGTCATGAGCGTCCAGTGATCCGGCCCCGTTGAGCATATCGATTTCGATGGAAATACGCACGTTTGCGCCCCCGGGTCCCGAGCTGCGGACGGCTCATACCGAGAGCCCGTCAAATCAACGTCTCAAGCCGGTCCATCCAACGCATCAATGAGTCGCTAATATTAGAAACATCGGTTTTTCGCAATTACGATATGCGTCTCGGATATTCCTTATTCTCATACCGACGTCGCAGGCATCAACAAATCGCAATTGATTGGACTTACTGCCCCAAACACTGTAGCGATTTCGAGTTGTTGTCGTGAATCAGATCTGTTGCTCCATCACAAGAGAGTTGAAGGCGACCGAACAAGGAGGTGGTTTTTATCTCCAACGCTCGAGTTGTTCGATCGAATTGAGTTACGAAACTGAGGCCGAAATTGCAGTCCTCGTTCGCTGGCACACCGGAGCGCGGCTTTTGGGCAACGGGCAGAAAGACTGGCGAGCCAGTGGTCTGGAGGACGCCCTGCGGCGGTTCCAAGAATACGCCCCCGCCGTGAATGTGCCTTACCATGCATGTGTATCCGAGCTCTTGGCCCATCTGCCGTCGGGCGCAAGCGCCGGGAAGGTGGTTACCTTTCATCAATTTGTTCCAAGCGATTCTCTCGAAGGCTCGAACCAGCAAGATCCGCCGCAAGCCAAGCAAGCCCCTTCGGGATCGTAGTGGGTAGCCACCGCTCGCCATTACCCTCAGTGAAATTATCTGGGCGAACGATCCCAAGGCGACTGCGACCTAAGGCCACGCTGAATCAGTGACTTCGTTCCAATTTTTCGGCCGAGCACGGGCCGTTGGTTGGACAGTCGCCGCTGATATCAGTCTCGCAGTTATTCATAAGCGAGCGAAGCGGCCCGGTACAGCGAGGCGGAGCGAGCTTGTGAATAACTGCGCCGCAGGCGAGAATTTCGCCGGCGAACGTCCTGCCCCGGCTCGATCA
>DATNNZ010000266.1:0-3103 GCA_035601575.1 Chthoniobacterales bacterium | reverse complement strand
GGCAGGATTCCAAAGGACGGAAGCTTCACCTACCGGAGCGGGCACTACTTCAACCGCGGTACGGGAATCATTTGTCCAATTTGGCTCCGTCTTGGCAGCGTTGGACGTAGTCAGATATTCCCAAGCCTCATGGTCAAGGATGCGCTCCTTAGGTACTCGGGCAAGCTTGGCTGCTCCGAACCGGCCTTCCGCCTTCGTCCTACGGACTACGGCGGACAAGTCGGGCCGACACGCCGACACGCCGCCGGGTTGTACGTCTCAACACCTAAAAGAATCCGTGGTACACTCATCAAATGGCGCGCAAGATCCTTCACCTCGACATGGATTGCTTTTACGCGGCAATCGAGGTGCGCGACCATCCCGAGCTCGCTGGCAAGCCGGTTGCCGTCGGTGGAGCTCGCGATCAACGGGGCGTTCTCACTACCTGCAACTATGAGGCGCGGGAATTTGGGGTGCACTCTGCGATGCCAACTTTCAAAGCGTTGCAGAAATGTCCGCAGTTGATCGTGATGCCAACACGTTTCGACGTCTATCGTCGCGAGTCCAATGTTATCCGGCAGATTCTCCTGAAGTTCAGCCCATGGATGGAACCGCTTTCGTTGGACGAAGCCTTCTTAGATCTATCGGAGCACCCCGGGGAGGCTTCGGCGGTCGCTGAAATCATTCGCCACCTGATTTTTCAGAGGACCGGTCTCACGGCTTCTGCTGGAGTGGCGCCCAATAAGATGCTGGCAAAGATCGCGAGCGATTGGAACAAACCGAATGGACAGTTTGAGATCAGAGAGGATCAGATCGACGAGTTTATGGTCGATCTTCCAGTTCGGCGCCTTTGGGGTATCGGCCCCAAATCCGCAGAGCGACTAGCCAAGTTAAACGTACATACTTGTGGCGACCTCCAGCGCTACTCCCGTTTTCAATTGTTCGAGGAATTCGGCAAATTTGGGCCCGAATTATACGATCTTTGTCGCGGAATCGATTCCCGAGCGGTGGAGCCGGATCGCATTCGTAAATCTCTGAGCAGCGAACGGACATTTTCGCGGGACCTGACCTCGGTTGCTCAGTGCGAAGCGAAACTACCTGAACTATTCGAAGACGTTATGACTGACCTGCTACGCTCGGACTATGCGGATCGAGTGCGCACGGTTTTTGTCAAGATCAGGTTTGCTGACTTTAGTCGGACCACGGTCGAACGAGCGGAACTGCCATTGACATTGGAAAGCTTTATGACGCTATTGCGCGAGGGCTTGAGTAGAAAAAAAGGGCACGTTCGCCTGCTCGGACTCGGCGTTCGGTTTCAGGAGCCGTCATTGGAGCCTGTCCAACAGCTGGATCTGCCCTGGTCGTAAGGTCAAGCGCTCATATACGCGAATCAGGGATCCGCCTCTAGCCGTCTTTATTCGTGTCAATTCGCGTCCATTCGTGGTTGCAAAACAGCTCACTCCCATGATCAATCGCGAATGCACGCTCATACACGCGAATCAAGCACCAGCCCCTAACCCACCTTTGTTGGCGTCCATTCGTGGTTTTATCCTCAAACTTGGCATTCTCGCCAACCGTGACATGGTACGGCTATGATTTCGCCGTACGCTTTTCGTCCACGCGGGCGGTTGCTCGACTTCATGCGCCAGGTCGGGAATCCAGATCTGATTAACCTCGCGGCCGGTCTTCCCTCTGTTGAGTGCGTTCCCAAAGCCGCCCTCGAGGAGGCGTTTGCCGAGACTCTGCGGCACAACGCCGATGAAGCGCTGGGCTATCACACTCCGGACGGTGACCTCAGGCTCCGGGAAATCTTGGTCGAACGGTTCCAGCGACGTGGGATTCGGACGAGCGTGGACAAAATGGTGATTACCACGGGCTGCAGTCAGGCTCTGCATGGGATGATTCGCTTGCTCGCCCAGCCCGGCGGCGTGGTTGCATGTGAGGCCCCCGCTTACTATGCAACACTGGAAATTTTGGGTGATCTGGGTGTCCGTATTCTTCCCGTACCAGTCCGAGACAGTGAGGGAATCGATCTCGACCTGGTGCGGACTCTGTTCCATCGATTTCGCCCGAAGGTGTTTGTCATTTGCTCAACACTCTCCAACCCATCGGGATCGACCTTATCCAATGAAGCCCGGACTGACCTTGTCCAGATCTGCCGTGACTCGGGAACCCGGATTCTAGAAGATGAGATCTACGGTGAACTCTCGGAAATACCCGATCTGAAGCCAATCCGTGCCTTTGATGACGGTTCTACCGTAGCGTACGTAACCAGCTTTTCTAAATCCGTGGCGCCCGGGTTGCGGATTGGTGTGTGTCTTCCGGGCGTAGATTCCGATTCGTTCGCGCTGCTGAAGTGCCAACAAGATATGCACTCGGCGACTCTTTGCGAGGTGGCGTTCCGGAACTATCTGGAGCGAGACGAACTCGATCGGCATCTCGAGTTCTTGCGCGCGTTCAATCGAAAACGCCGCGAACTGGGCATTCGCATCATTCATGAATGTTTTCCCGAGTCTACGCGGGTTTGGGAACCGGCCGGAGGATTTATGCTCTGGGTCGAACTACCGGCTGGCATTGACATTGAGCGGGTCTACCAACAAGCGATGGAAATGAACGTCGCATTTTGTCGAGGAGCTGTATTCTTCACTTCAGAAAACGAGCACGTGGGTATGATGCGCCTGAATTGTTCGCGACCGAACGAAGCCGCCTTGGTCAAGGGGCTCAAGATTCTTGGCCAGATAATGTCCTGATCCCCTAACGTATGTTCCGCCGATTCATGTTTCACGGAGTATATCTCCTACTAATCGCGTTCATTGCAGTGTTATACGATCCTCATTCCGGTAGATTTGGATTTAATCCGAACGCAAAATCCGCGTTGATCGCCGGAGGCATTTTCGCATTCCTCTCTTTTCTCTGGGCATTCTTCGATTCGCGAGGTGCAATTAAGATCCCAGTCATCGGCGGACTAATTTCCACCGGTTTGCTCTGCATTGTGTTTCTGTTCAGAGCAGTCCCCGCCTGGATTGATTATTTCCACGGTGACTCGGTCAAATGGTTCTCCGCTACCACAATCACTCTCATGATCTTTGGCAGCCTGCCTCTGTTCTTCGCCTGTCTGGAAGGG
>DATNNZ010000265.1:0-3012 GCA_035601575.1 Chthoniobacterales bacterium | reverse complement strand
TAAAGCATAATGTGAACCGCGCCACAGGGAGAGCCGGACACGGATAGCAGGTTGGACGGTCGAAGGCTAGCACCTGACCGCATACCCGAGGTAAGACGCCACCAAAGACAAACCCTCAAGCACTTCCCACCCAAGTCCCCTCAAGCAATGAAAACCTAGCAGCAACCCTGTCCAGCCGTTTGACAACTCCTATAGCAGGGCGAAACCCGACTCCGCCAAGCCTACGTCGCGGCCAGGTGCATGGTTTTCCTCGAACGCTAACTAGGGCGCGCCAAAGCGCAGCGGCGGCGGCAGATCCAGCGAAAGCAGGATCTGTGAGCCTTGAGTGCGAAGCAAACGCTTCTTATACGGTCTTTCAGACCTGTCCCGAGACCATCTCGATCACCCAGGCTAAAGCCGAGCTATGCTTCCTTGGCGCTAGGGGCGCCGCCACTGCACGGCTCCAGGCTCACAGATCCTGCTTTCGCTGGATCTTTTTCGCCCTCCTACCATCGCGTAATGCCCCATCACGGCACCGGCTATCGGGCTATTTCCGAGACTCGCCATCCGCGATCGAATCAACTACAACGCCTCCTGCGCTCGTATGGAGTCGAAGGTTTTTATCAGCCATTCCAGCAAGGATAACGAAACGGCGGATGCGATCTGTAATCATTTAGAGTCGGCCGGCATCTGGTGTTGGATCGCCCCTCGCGATGTCAAGGCGGGATTGGACTGGACCGAAGGAATCATTCAGGGGATTGAGGCATGTCGGGTGTTCGTGCTGGTGTTCTCGGAGAACGCGAACATCTCAGAGCACGTGCGACGGGAAGTTGCCAAGGCCTTCTCGCTCGGACTAGCTGTTATCCCTTTTCGGGTGGCAAATATTATGCCGAGCGGCAGCTTGGCATACTTTCTTGGAACAGTTCATTGGCTGGATGCGCTCACTCCTCCCCTGGATAAGCATCTCAACGCATTGACGGACCGCGTGAAACAGCTACTAGCTAATCAGGGACAACCCGCTGCCGCGACGAAGGTGGCCTCCCACGATTCAAAAACCGAATCCTTCTCCTCCACCGCATCGAAACGCATTGGCTGGATCACCGGGGCGGTTTTGGCCGGTGGAGTGATAGCGGTCGCCTTTTGGTGGCTAGACCAAAGGCCGCCCAATTCGGTCGGCGAGATTTCGGCGAAAAGCATTGCTGTCCTCCCATTTGAAAATATCAGCGCGAACAAAGACGACAGCTATTTTGCGGACGGAGTGCAGGACGAAATCCTCAATAATCTGGCCAAGATTGCCCAACTCAAAGTCATCAGCCGCACTTCAGTCATGCAATACCGTGCCGATACAAAGCGCGATTTGCGCCAGATCGCCGAAGCGCTAGGCGTGGCAAATGTTTTGGAAGGCACCGTACGGCGAGATGGAAACCACGTACGAGTGAGCGCCGAATTAATCGATGCCCGAAATAATAGTATGGTCTGGGCGGACAGTTTTGACCGGGATCTGACCGACATATTTACGATCCAGGGTGACGTGGCGCAGACCATCGCCAGAAAACTAGCCGCCACGCTCTCGCCGGAAGAAAAGAAGAGTATCGAAGCAAAACCGACCGACAATCTTGAAGCCTACGATCTCTACCTGCGGGCAAAGAAATTGGTTGCCGACGCCGGAGTGTCTCTTTTTTTTGGCAACTTTGAAACGGCTCTGCACGGCGCGATCAGTCTCCTCGACCAAGCGGTCAAACTCGATCCGAAGTTCGCCCGTGCCTACTGTAAATCTGCGGAAGCTCAGGATCTGATTTACGCCGCTTACGATCCAACTCCGACTCGGCGCGCTTTAGGTGACGAAGCGATGAACAACGCCTTGCGATTGCAACCCGATCTCCCTGAGGTTCACCTCACCTATGCCTACCATCTCTATGACGCCTATCGTGACTACAAACGCGCGAGGGTACAGTTAGCGATCGCGCTGGGTGGTTTGCCGAATAATTCCGACGCGATGTCGCTCGAAGCTTCAATGGATCGCCGCGAGGGCAACTTGGACAGAGCTATTCAGGAATTCAATGAGGCCATCGCAGTTGATCCACGCAATCCGGGCGCGATTTCAGATTTGGCTTACACTCTTTTTATGACCCGTCAGCTAGATGCAGCCGGATATGCATTCGATCGAGCGATCGATCTAGCGCCAGACCAGCCGATGCTTAAGGTTCAAAAGGCGCTGTACGTGACCTTTTTTAAGACTGGTAACAATACTGCGCTCCGCTCGACAACCGCAGCGCTTCCGACATCGATGGCAGAAGATCGGGGCGCGGTCTCTTGGCGCTTGAGTTGTGCGCTGGAAGATCGTGATTGGCCGCAAGCGACCGAATTGATCGAGCAGATGAAGGGCGGTCAGGACGACGGCAACTTCTCTTACTCAGTAGTGCCTGTTCCAATTGACTGTTACTACATCTTGCTCGCGCGATTGCAAGGGGAGCAACCTAGCGCAAGGGCCAACTTTGTTGAGACCAGAGAGAAGTTAAATCAAAAGGTCCGAACATCACTAGGAAACGCCAAATTACTTAGCAACTTGGCCGTCGTCGATGCGCTGCTCGGAAAAAAGGACGATGCCATCGCCGAAGCCAGACGCGCCGCCGAAATGTTACCCGTCTCGAAAGACGCAGTAGATGGTCCGGGCCTCCTGATGAATCTGGCTGCCGTTTACGCGTGGACAGGCGAATCGGATCATGCCTTCGAGCAATTGGAGACTCTGGTGAAAATACCAAACGGACTCTACTACGGCAATTTGAAGCTCGATCCATATTGGGAACCGCTCCGAAATGATCCGCGGTTTGCTAAGCTGACCGCAGAGTTAGCACCGAAGGACTAAGTGGGCTTCAGCGTTTGGCTTCCGGCTGGACAGTCGCCGCTGATATCAGTCTCGCAGTTATTCATAAGCGAGCGAAGCGGCCCGGTACAGCGAGGCGGAGCGAGCTTGTGAATAACTGCGCCGCAGGCGAGAATTTCGCCGGCGAACGTCCTGCCCCGGCTCGATCA
>DATNNZ010000264.1:0-2535 GCA_035601575.1 Chthoniobacterales bacterium | reverse complement strand
TTCTGCGTACATTTGGGACTGCAAATTGGACTCAATTTTGTCCCTTGTCAGATGCTGAACAACTCTTCGACTGCCCTGATCGGGAAACCAAAGGTCGTGACCAGCGACCTCGATCGCCTGTTTCCCTTTCTTCTCCTCGCCTTCACTTTTGCCGCGCTTGTCCCCGCGCTGGTACTAGGAGCTTCTGAATTCATCAGTTATGATGGCTACTGGCACGTCTTCATGGACACACAAAACCGATGGAAACTGTTTCTGTTTGAATACGGCAGAGATGCGCACCCGATGCTCTATCACCGTGGAGCTGTTCGACTGAGGCAGGTATTACGATCGAATTTGGAAGATTAATGGGAAGTATCCGCTAACATGCTCAAACTTGCTCCCATCTAACACATTTCTGGATTCGCTAACGAGCAGGACGCCGTGGCCGCGACGGTTTCCGGATTGGCTGGCCATTGCAGCGGCGTGTATTTTCGTTTTGCTGGCCGCCTATCGAATTGAACTTCCGGGCCTTAATTATGACGAATTGGAATTCGCCAACGCAGCGCAAGGCGCTCCCGATAACACTTGGATTTACATCCGGCTGGGATCAGTGCCACTCTTGATCAGTCCTTATGTGGGAGCCTTAAAGGCATGGCTTTATATCCCAGTTTTCCGCTTTTTTGGCGTCTCTGCTTCAACTATCCGCTTGCCTGTTATTCTAATAGCGGCTGTGACCTTGCTGATCTTTTACCGAGCCGTGCGTGGAACTCTTGGCGCCACATGGGCCGCCATCGCAGTTTGGATAATGGCGGTTGATCCGGCTAATCTTTTTCCCAGCCGATTAGATCGGGGACCAACGGTCATGATGCATCTGTTCCAAGCTGCCATTCTTGCTCTCTGGTTTAGTTTCCGCGATAAACCGCAATTATGGAAAGCGGCCTCTATTCTTCTTTGTTTCGTTCTCGGTTGTTTCGATAAGTTCAATTTCGTTTGGCTGGGATCGGCTTTTGCCATCGGGATTCTTGTATGCTACCCCGACAACGCGAAGAACCTATGGTTTTCATTGCCGCGATTTGTCCCCTGGGTTGCAATCATCCTTGTTCTTACCGCGCTGGCCACGATGCTGTATCTGGTATTGCCTTACCGGCATCTCCTGCCTGCGGGGACTCTGACGATGCCTGTTGGAATTCATTGGAATGCGCTCCTAGGCACGTTATCTGGTGCCACCGTGGCTTCCTTTATCTTTGAAAGCCCGGCGGGAATCATTGGCGTTCTCCCAGGTTGGCTAATCATCGTCGACGGATTACTAGCATTGGCTTGCCTGTTTTTGCCAATTTCGGATGTGAAAGCACGCGAGAATCGAAAAAGCGGCATTTTCTGCCTGCTTGTGGGCCTCCTGATTTTCCTGCAGATCGCGATCACACCTAACGCCGGTGGCGATTATCATCCTAACCATTACTCGATGATCTTCCCTTTTCCTCTCCTAGCGCTCGCCTTTCTTGCGAAGTCCCTAGATACGCAGTTCGCTACGAAAAGCCCCCGCGGAGCTGCTACACTTCTAGGTTTGTCGGCAGCTTCACTTTTCGTTGTGAACGTCCATAACACGACTGCGTATCTTTCCCGCTTCCGAGCAAACGCTCACTATAGCCCACAATGGTCTCCGGAAATCTATTCCCTTTCTAGTTATATCAATGAACATGGCTCTGAATGGAAACGCATAATCAGCATCGACTGGGGTCTGCATAACCAGATCCATGCGTTTGCCCCCAAGCACCTCCGGCCACAGATACGGGAATTCACGCCAATATTCAGAAGATTGGACAAGAAACGCGAGGAGGAGCAGAGCTGGGCGCTACGTTTCGTTTTTCCAGAAGGTAAAAGCATTGTAATCACATTTGCTGCTTCGAATGAATTCTACCCCGAGACACGGCGAAATTTTCTTGCCTCATTAGCAAGCCACCGAGAGCTGAAATCTCGTTTGTTGAAGGAATTTTGGTTTCAAGGCGAGAAGATTTACGAGCTCTACGAAATTTCTGGCCCAACAAGAGCTTTGTGAGCAGGAAGCCGTTGCCCCATAAACGGCCGCAATCGGTTTAAGTCCCATCGAACTGACTCTGCATTAGCAGCATATTTCGGTGTATGCGGTAGGCGATTCCGTCCCTGGACTTAGCCGTTTGGAGAGGACACATCTCGCCAGAAGCACCTGTGGTCCAGTATGATGCGGAAATAATGATTTTGCAGCAGAAATTCCCCGAAAACGATTGACGCCCGTCAGATATGCGGTATTTTATCGATCCCGCTGAAAGCGGGACTCCTCTAATCAAGGAGTTCGTTCCACGTACATTTGGGACTGCAAATTGGACTCAATTTTGTCCCCGGCATGATTCACGGAAACGTAAATTATCCGGAGGCGGCGTTGAGTTTTTTTGTCGCCTAAACGTGCGAAGAGCTGGTTCTTTGACATCTACATACAGGGTAGTAAGAAAGTACAACTTTAAGAGCTGAGTCTGAAATATAAGCGGCTGGAGGTTAAGATCTTCAGCCGGAGAGTTTCAG
>DATNNZ010000263.1:0-2361 GCA_035601575.1 Chthoniobacterales bacterium | reverse complement strand
GCGCTGGTGCGTGCCCATTTGTATTTGCATTGGCAGGTAGCCGATCCCATTGCCGGTCATCTCGAATTGGGGAAAAAAGCGCTCGACGCTGCTGCCCGTCTGCAACCGGATTCCGGGGACCTGCATTGGACACGCGGCCTCTACTATTATTATGGGAGCCGCGACTATGCCTCGGCGTTAGCCGAATACGCCCTGGCCAAACGCAGTTTGCCCAACGACGCAAACATTCCGTTCTCCATTGCCATGGTTGAGAGGCGACAGGATAACTGGGAGGAATCGACCCGCCTCATTGAAGAGGCACTCCAACTCGATCCGCGCAATATCCAGTTCATTTCGGAGCTGGCCGGCTCCAATTACTATGTCCTTCGCCGTTACGCAGAAGCGGTGAAAGTGATCGACGATGCGCTCGTCTGGAAGCCGGACGATTTCGGTCTCGCTTTTCTGGCTGCCTTCATCGAAACGGCATGGAAAGCCGATCTCCGGCGATGGAAGGAAGTTGTTTCCGGTCATTTGGCCAGGAACGCCGATCCGAACGATCTGATCAACGCCCGGTTGGGACTGACCTTGAAAGAGCGTGATTATCACGCTGCCGAACAAATACTCGCCGCCCCGGGAGGCAACGAGTTCGACGACGATGGTTTCTTCACTCCGAAGGAATGGAATCAGGCAATCGTCGCCCGTGGTCTTGGCGATAGCGCCAGGGCGAGTGCTGCGTTCGAAGCCGCACGGGCGCGACTTGCCGCTGTGGTCCGCGAACGACCGAACGATGCCAAAGCGCTCATGGGCCTCGGCCAGCTTGATGCCACAATAGGACACAAGGAAGACGCGATAAACGAAGGGCAGCACGCAACCGAACTCCTTCCTGTCGAAAGGGACGCCCTGAATGGCACCCAGTTACTGGTTAAACTCACCGGCATTTACGCGCAGGTCGGCGAGACGAATCGCGCCCTGGATTTATTGGAAAAAGTCATCCACAAACCCGACGGATCAAACTACGGCTCACTTAAGCTCGACCAGGTCTGGGACCCGCTCCGGGGCAACCCGCGCTTCGAAAAAATCGTCGCCTCCCTCGCGCCGAAAAATTAATCGCCTACTTTTCGCGTTAGTTGTTTGTTCTCCGCGCCCTCGCCTCTCTGGGGTCAGCGACTGATAACTGCTTCGGCTTTTCCTTCCGCACAATCGCGAAGGATTTCTTCGGCTGCAGGTGTTAATTGATCGAGGATTTGTTGCGAATCAGCGTCCATTCGGATCCAGATGTAATCCGAACTATTACCTGCTTTTTCACGGGGCAGAATATTCGGCATCACCGCTTCCTTGCGAATGACGGCGCGACCCTCAACGACAGTCTTGTAACCACGCCACATGACTTTCCTGTCCTTGACCATGAATGTGGATTCGGTCGCTCCGCTTACAATCTCAGGATCGAGGACACCGTTTGCCTGAAAGATGATGTAGATGTTGTTGAAATGTCCGACGGACATTTTTCCATCAATCCGGTATTGCCCCCTGCCGAACTGGGAAAGATCATAGAAACCATCCGGTAACATCAACGGACTCGTGCAGTCAGATCGGTTCCACTGAATGGCAGAGCGCTTCTTGGTCTGCCCGCTGCAAATGGCGAACGCCGTAGTTACACTCAGGAATACTGAAATTAAACGAAGCAAGATGATGCGTATTGGAGCAACCTCAATGCCGACTGATCCAATCGACGTTTTTGTTCGAGGCGGATTGGCGTTCTGCGGATTATGCATTTGGCAGATTATTGATCTGGACAACGGGAGCGTTTACGAAACTACCGGCCAGTTAAGGCACGATGAGCGGGCCGTTCGATAAACTTAAAGCTCAGGTAGGAAAGTCCGATCACTAACAGGTGAGCAGCGAGAAGCCAGAGCGCCCCCGTCCAAAACGGGAGCCTGGCCTTGAAGCTAGCCGGGATATCCTGGCAAAGCCA
Source organism: Chthoniobacterales bacterium (assembly GCA_035601575.1). GTDB lineage: Bacteria > Verrucomicrobiota > Verrucomicrobiia > Chthoniobacterales > JAFAMB01 > DASTDH01. The sequence continues at coordinate 410 of DATNNZ010000263.1, read as the reverse complement.
CAGTACAAATCCATGCAGCATATAGATCGAAAATGAAATCTCGCCCAGCAACACCATTGGCCGCCATTCCAACACACGAGTAAAAGGACTTCGGGCAAGGCTCAGGCAAAGAATCAAGCCGGCCGCTAACGGGACGAAGTAGAAGTCATAAGTACTGTAGGTAAAGACGACGAAGATGGCGCAGAAAATTACGGCTGCGACCGCGTCATATATTGGTTCCATTTTTCGCGACCGATAAAGCGCATTCAATTGAAACAAACTCGCTCCAATCGCCACCTCGATCAGACAGCGACCGAGTCCCCATTTTTCTCTGAGCCGATCGAGCGTTCCATTTCCAAAGTGAGCGGAGTACCATAACAACAATCCCAGGTAGCCTGCGATAAATAGGAGATGCGCCGTCCCGCGTTTCA
>DATNNZ010000262.1:0-6996 GCA_035601575.1 Chthoniobacterales bacterium | reverse complement strand
AACATACCATACGGAGATACCCGCTCAAATGAGCGTTGACAGGTTACGGCCCGGTCAAGAGGACTTCCTGTTCCGGGGGACGCCGTTAGCAGAGCCAATAAAGGAAAGAAAATTCTGAGGCCTATCGTGGCCAGCGGAAGGTTCTGCAACTTCGGAACCCTATGTTAGGTTGTCCGCACATGAACTCAATGAATCGTGCCCAACCAAAGGTAGTGGTCGTTGGTGCGTACAACGCAGATTTACGGGTGTCGTGTGAAACGCCACTCGTTCCAGGAAAGAGTATTACGGGTGGCCCGCTGCAGATTTTCGGTGGAGGAAGAGGGGCAAACTGCGCGGTTGCCGCCGCCAGGGCCGAATGCACCGTTTCGTTTATTGGCGCCTGTGGCCGGGATGGGTTTGGGGAAGTGGCTAAAGGACAACTTACCGGTGAGCGGATTAACCTCGATTACTTCGTGGAAGTGCCGCACGCCAACACTGGGACAACGCTGAACTTAGTAGAAGCTAACACCGGTAAAGACTTCCTAGTCTGCACCGAGTCGGCTAATGATCAGGTCACACCCAAGATGATTCAGGCTGCGCGCGACATCATCGTCTCCGCCGACCTGGTTATTTCGGAGCTGGAAATCCCACGCGAAACCGTCTGGGAGCTCATGAAACTCTGTGAACAACATTCACGTCCTTTCGTTTTGGATATTTCGCCACTCAATCGCACCGATCGAATACCGGAAAGTAATATTCTCCTCGTGGTGTCCGAATCGATCGAGGAAGCAATGTCTATCACAAAAACTGAATCGCCTAGCTATGCAATGGAAGAGCTCCATCGCCTTGGCTGCCAGAACGTCATTCTGATCGATAACAGCACGGAGGTCACCTTTTCCGACCAGCGAAAGACAGAAACGATATCGGTTCCCATTGCGTGCATCGTCGATCGCTGTGGTGCGACCGAGTGTCTGGAGACGTGGACAGCTTTATCGCTGATCCGGGGGGCTTCGTTGGCTGAGGCGTGCCGGGAAGCGGTCATCGCAACGAGCTACAGCTTGAGTTGTCTGGGAGGTCACCAGGGAATGCCACGACGTTCTGAGATCGTCGAGCTGGCCTAGAGGCTTTCCTGAATCACGGCTTCGCTGCCCCAGCGTCGCTGCTTGCGAGCCGGGCGCTACGGCTTATTTTTTGTAGTTGGGTGCCCATCGAAGCGCGCGGGAGGAACACCCGGACCAGCGCAGTGCGGATCCTGCGATGAGAAGGTTGTCTTATATCTGTTCGATCTGCTTTGGAGTGATGGGTGTGACATTACCGGCAAGAGGGTCTTACAACGACGTGACCGGTTGGAACAGATCATCAATCATGTTCCCGGCATCCAAGTTGGCAGTTACGTCGAGAACCGTGGAATCGATCTTTATCGCCTAGCCAAAGAGAAAGGACTTGAAGGCATAATTGCCGAGCGGAAAACCGGCAGGCATTTTCCCTCATTCCCAGTGAATCGGCCAATTACATCTGACCTGTCTGGGCCACCAGTCGCTTCTGGTTTTCTCGTTCGCCGATCTTTCAGTCGCATTTTTTTCCTAACCGAAATTGCCCAATCCAGGTAAAACCATGGCAATCGGTATCAAAACTTGCAAAGTAGCGGCGGCGCTAACATTGGCGCTACTGGTGCCTACTTGACCTATTATTATGAAGAAATTCCTAAAAAAAGACTACCCGCTTTCTGACATCCGCCGGTATTTGGAGCCCGGCCCGATTGTGCTCGTGAGCTCGGCATGGCAGGGAAAGTCCAATATTATGACGATGGGTTGGCATATGATGATGCAATTTTCTCCGGCTCTGTTTGGATGCTACATCTGGGACGGTAACCACAGCTTTGAGATGATCCGGAAAAGTAAGGAATGTGTGATCAATATTCCGACTATTGACCTGGTGAATGAAGCGGTGGGGATCGGCAATAGCAGAGGCGACAAAGTCGATAAATTCGCGGAGTTCGGGCTCACACCAGTTGCTGGCGCAAAGGTGGATGCTCCCTTGATCAAGGAGTGTTACGCGAACTTCGAATGCATCTTGGCGGATGGCCGCCTGATCTCACGATATGGTCTCTTCATCTGGGAAGTGGTGAAAGCCCACGTCGCGGTGTTCCCGAAGTATCCGGAGACCCTCCATTACCGTGGCGAAGGAGTATTCATGGTCGCCGGACGTTCCATCAATCTGCGTAACAAATTTAAGCCGCAGAACCTCTAACTACTCTTCGTAAATCCTGCTCGCGTCTATCAGCAAGGGACCTGGTTTGGCTCGCAAAGGCGATCGTTTGCTCTTGATCACAAACGCAACCCTTCGAAACGGCGAGACGCCTCTGCCCCTCCGAGACCGTTCGACCAAGCTACGAACCCGTCCAGGTACTAGCGTGGGTACGAAAAATCCGGTGCAGCATCATCAAGGCCAGATTGATGTCAATTCTGCAGTATCACGACAGAATCCAGATTCGCCAAGCTAGAGGATGAAAGGATCGTGGTTGGATCGGATTCCCCGAATCAATGAGTTGGTTCAACGGCATAAAGTCGCGGCCCTTTCTCAACGAATCTTTTCGGCCAAAGCGAAAACAACTTCTCGACTCCGTCTCTGGCTAGGAATGACGGATACGTCGCGCACGCTTCCTGGCCGGTTGTGTCGAGGACGAGCTGTTTATCGGTCATAGCTTCGCTGAATCGGCGATCATGAACACGCAAAGAGCCGCGTTCGTAAGTAGCGGAATGTAGAAGAATTCCATTGATGCGTATATACGTTAAAATGGGTATAGCCACGTCTCCTATAGGCCTTAGGGTTGCAGTGGTAGGAAACGCTTTTCGTACGAGTTCCTTCCCTCCCCTCTCGCCTCTATTTTTAGGCATCGCTCGGCTCTGGTCTCGCTCAATTCTCGGCGCAACGAAATCGCTAAAGCGGTGAGTTATCGCCGGATGGACATTAAAAACCGACGCAATCGCCCGAACTGGCCTCCCTTCTGCAACAAGGCGCCGCGCCAGTGCTCCTTGGTCCAAAGTAAGCTTTTTCGGCCGACGAAATTGGACACCTCGCTTCTTGGCCGCTCGGCGTCCTGCGCTGGTACGCTCCCGGATCAGACCGCGTTCAAACTCTGCGATTCCGGCAAAAATCGTTATGTCCATTTTTCCAGCGTGATTTGTCCTATCAGCCCATGGTTCAGAGAGTGACAGAAACCTGCCACCGGCTTCGCGGATGGTCTCTATAGTTGCAAGCAAATCACGCATCGACCGAGCCAGACGATCAAGCTTCCAAACCACGATGATGTCGCTTTCTCGAATCTGATAAAGCATCCGGCGAAACTTGGGTCGATCACAAAAATCGCTGCCGGATATCTGCTCCTCAAAGATTTTACGGCATCCCGCCCTTTTCAGAGCCTGGAGCTGGATCTCGAGGTTTCGGTTGAGGATCGAGACGCAAGCGTATCCGATCTTGATCGTTGATTAAATGATCGCTCGCCATGACCGTACCGTTTACCTGTAAGATCCCAAAGAGCCTGATCGATACCGGCGATCGCGCTCATCAACACCGGCCCACCTCGATAAAAACCTCCTCGATACATCACCTGCCAGATGTCTTCGATCTGATCCGGATCTCGTCCTTGTAGATAGCATTCGAGTTCGGATACGGCTGCAGCAACCGTATCCGCTCGACCTTCCACCACCGGTTCACCCCATCCGGCCAAACCTTCATCAGTTGTAATTTTGAGAAATAACCAGCGAGGCGGCACCTTAAAGAGTTCGAGATTATTGATCTTCATGACGAGGGTGGTGAGCAATCAACAGCTTGAGACTCGATCGCCTCTTCGCAGGGCCATCGAAGAACAGGTATGATCAACAATGCGATTGTCCTTGCTCATGCTCATAAGCTTTGATTAGCGGCTCCTCGTTTCATTCCTATCACGAACTGTGGAGGACCTGCAGGATATTTTCGGTGGCGTGGTTCCGTTCCTTTCCTGCATTGCGCATGCGCCGAACAACTCCCTCCACGAGGAGGAATCGAGCACGGACCAATAATTTTCATTGTTTTCGCTAGCCGTTCGATGCTTGCTCAGGGTAGGCCTCACGTTTCACCTTTCACCATCCCCACTGCGGGCTCTTCTTTCTGGCGTTCGATGTAACCGTATACCTCGGGCAGGATAAAGTGTGCTGCTACGAAAGCGATAAATGAAGAGAGCGACACTAACGCAGTGGCCACTGCGATGCCCAAATGTTCGAATAGGACCGGGAACAGAAAGATCGTAAGAAAGTTGGGGAGCTTGACGAAAATGTAGCCGAATCCGGAGGCTGTCGCTTTATATCGGGATGGTGCGACCATTGAACAAATGGTCATTCCATTCGAGGCAGACCAGTAATGAAACCACATTAGCGAAGCGGCGGCGATTGGGACCAAGAGTTTCCAGCCCAGTCCGAGGAACAGCGCTGCTGCAACTAATGAGAGCCAGGTCCCACCAAAACCCCATTGAGAAATACCGCGATGACCTAGCTTCGGTGTGATCACCGGAGCTACGAATCCGCTGATCGTCGCCAGGATATAGATGCCAGCCAGGAAAAAGTTAGTCCCTACCATTCCCGAGACGCCGCTCTGCAAGAAAATGAGCGGCAGATAAAATCCAAACGCGGAGAACTCGATCCCCTGCGCCGCGTTAGAGATCCAGGCGTAAATACTGGCTCGCCTACGAATTGGGTCCTTCCAGATATCAGCTAGAAAGTCGCGGGTACGCGGACGTCGAATCTGGTAGTCGTCATCGGGTAACATGTCCAAGGGGTCGTTGAACATTTCTTTGGCGACCTTTTTAGCCTGTTTAAACTTGCCTGCTTGAATCAGGGAAAGCGCGGTATCAGGAATGTCGAGCCGCATCAGGAAAAGGATCAGGGCGGGAACAGCGCCCAGGGCAAGACCGATCCGCCAGAGCAAGCCGTGATCCAGACCGCTCAGGTACATGATCGTCACCACGATGATACAGGCGACCTCACCGAGGCCGAACATGCCCTGCCAGCGGTTGCCCATCACCTCGCGTTTACCTTTCGGCATCGATTCCATGATGTAAGTATAACCGGTGGCGATGTCGCTCCCCAACGGAACGCCGAGAAAGAATCGGATGATCACCAGTTCCCACATGTTTTGAGCGAATGCCTGAGCTGTTGCGAGAACGACAAACAGAGCCATGGTGGTAAGGAAAACCGCCCGGCGTCCAAAACGGTCGGCTGCCCAACCGCCGATCACGGCGCCGAGTAAGGCGCCGAGTTGTACCGAAGCCGAGGCTAAGCCCAGCAACGCTGCGTCTGGTTTGAACTCGTTTTTGATGAAGACCAACAGAAACGAGATCGAGTACAGGTCCCATGCCTCGATGAGAATGGTGGTGATCATCAGCCAGCCGGTACGCGTACCTGTTTGTGTACCTTCCATGCTCAACACGTGGGCGGCGGCTTTATCTGACAGCTTTTGCAGTTCTTCCTGACTCGAAATCATTGTCGTTCCTTCGGGCGGTTGAGGGTGTACGCTGGGCGGATGACAGATGACAAATGACACATCGCGAGAGGCGGATGGATTGACGGAATAATGAGCCAGCGGAGTGGTGGTTATCTGCGGTTCGCATTTTGTTCGCGGATGGAGGCGATCACTAGGAAGGTTGGGCGGCGGGATTGGTCTAGGACGTCGGGGTCTGTTATTTCGGGGTCGGGTTTCGGTTCTTCGAGTCTCGTGATACGGAAGCCGGAGTCGATCACGGTGTTAACATAGGTCGCAACGGTTCGGTGATATTTGAGGACGTTATCGGTTAACCAGTTAGTTTGCCGGGGGCCTTCCTCCTGGTAGTTGTCCAGGGGCCAATGTAGACGTTGACCGGCCGGTCCGTGATACCAGGATTGGGCTGGGAGCGCGGTGAAGATTGGGTGTTCGACTGAAAATACGAACGCGCCGTTTGGGGTCAGGCAATGATGAACTTTTCTGCAAACTCGATCGAATGCCTCAACGTAATGCAATGCGAGGGAGCTAATAACGATATCGAACTGGTCAGCTGCGAAATCGATGTCTTCGATTGCGCATCGGTGATATTCGATCTCGGGTTGATAAGTTGTTGTCCTGGCGCGTTCGAGCATTTTCTCGGATAGATCGATCCCAACGACTACGCGGGCGCCGTGTTCTTGTGCGTAACGGCAATGCCAGCCGAACCCGCATCCGAGATCGAGTACCCGTTTTTCACGGAGATCAGGCAACAGCGCGCGGAAAGTGGTCCACTCGAGACCGGCAGCCAGGCCTTGGATGGACCGAGGCATCCGGCTGTATTCCGCGAAGAACTCGGGTTCGTCGTATTTGTTTTGCTTCACGAGGGAAAACAATAATAGCCGCAAAAGAACGCAAAAAAAAAGAGTTGAAGGAGTTGCAGGAGCCTGACGCCTTTGGATATCCGTTGTCGTTGTTTACTGAGGCTGATAGGCTGGCTTTATGAGTACGGTGGAGTCCACAGAATCTTATCGTGAGCCGCGCGATTTTTTCCAACGAAGACCATGTATCCGTTTCCCTCGCATCTCTAGGGCGCGCGTTGACCTTTGCGTTGAAACCCTAGTGAAGTTGGGGTCACTCCTCCATTCGTAAGAAATTGTACGCTTAGGCCAGGAATTACGAGGAGAACTTGCGTAAATCCGACTTCACAGGGGTGTAGCTGGACAGGTCCTCGATCTGATCAAGGGGTCAGCTCAGGAAACGGAATTTTACGTACGCTTACGCCTTCCAAGAATCATCCGACTAAAATAAAGCGCTCCAGATTCGATTACAGCTCGTTTTACGGACTCATCCACGACTTTCGGACCGACTGACACGTCGCCCCATTTTGCTGTCTCCGAACAAGAGAAAACGCATGCCCGCAATCCCAGATTCGTACATGAGGTCCACGATTAATTTCAGTTCATGCAGGCACTCAAAATATGCCATCTCTGGCTGATACCCCGCCTCGACCAATGTTTCGTAGCC
>DATNNZ010000261.1:0-8188 GCA_035601575.1 Chthoniobacterales bacterium | reverse complement strand
CAGCCCCTTGCTCGCGGTTGTAGATTCCGGGTGCGCCGAGCCAACCCTGGCCGTCTTCGCTGACCCAGGTGCCTTCGCTGATGATAAGGCCGGCGGTCGCGCGCTGCTCATAGTATTCGCGCATGAGATCATTGGGCACATGTCCAGGATTATTTGCTCGCCCTCGGGTAAGGGGAGCCATCACGACTCGGTTGGGTAGTAAGAGGTCACCGAGCCTGCCTGGCTGCAGCAATGGTTGCGGAATCACGTTTAGCATGAGTAAAAAACCGAGCGGTTCATTATGAATGCACGATCCCGGCTGCTGCGGCAAGAAAGATTTTGCACCAATCAGTTCATTAACCGATATTGGTGCAATGGGACGACCGAAAAACTTCAGCCGGGAAGGTGTCTTAGAGAAGGCGCTGCCGGTGTTTTGGCGGCGCGGGTTTGCTGACGCCAGCCTGCACGAATTGGAAGTGGCTACCGGCGTCAATAAGTCCGGCCTCTACTCCGAGTTCAAAGATAAAGAGGATCTGTTTATTCAGAGCCTTTGGTACTACCTTGAAAGTCTCGAGAAGAAGGGACTGCTGACCGCCGAGCCGTTGGGCTGGAATAACATCGAGCGATTCCTAAAGATGGGACCATGCAGCATGGAGGGACAAAAGGGATGTTTTGCGGTCAGTTCCATGCGTGAGTTTGCGATATTGCCGTCAGAAGCGGTCGGCATCATCACTCGAAGCAGAAGCAAACTAAAGCGGCTCATCGCCAAGAATATTGAGGTCGAGCACCCAAAGATGGATGCGGACTCCCTGGCGGAACTGGTCCTGACTTTTTTTACCGGACTCAGTATGGAGCACAACCTGAATTCGAGCCGACCCTCCATCGGACGCAAAATCGACGATCTGATGAATATAGTCCGGGCACTGTGACTGAGCGCTGCGGTTTGGAAAAACAACTTTGGAGAGATCGAGCATGGATTTACACCACTTGCGCTATTTTGTGGCGGTCGCTGAGCGGCTGCATTTCGCGAAGGCTGCGGAGTTTGTCCACGTCTCGCAGCCCGGGTTGAGACAACAAATCAAGGCGCTGGAGGAGGAGCTGGGCGTTCTTTTGCTGGATCGGACCAAGCGAACGGTAACTCTGACCGAAGCGGGAAAGTATTTTTTGAAGGAAGCGAAACTGAGTCTGGAGCATGCCGAGCGAGCTAAAGCGATTGCTCGGAAAGTGTCTCGGGGTAAGCTCAATCCGTATTCCGCGTTTCCCTGTACGTGCGTCAAACCGCTGCAAGAGCTGCATCGAGCACATCAATCATGAAATCTGCGTCTGCCTTGGTGATGCACAAAGGCGGTTTGATTCGAAGAGTGTTCGCATAAAGACCGCCTTTACCGAGGAGCAATCCTAAATCCCGTGCTATTTCATGTACACGGGCGCACTCGTCTTTTGCGGGTTCTTTGGTTGCGCGGTCTCTGACCAGCTCAATGCCGAGCATCAGACCTTTGCCACGAACCTCGCCGATAAGATCGTGCTTGTTCGCAAGTTCAAAGAATCCATGGATGAGGTGATTTCCGACACCTAGTGCGTTTTGCTGCAGCTTTTCACGATCGATCACTTGAAGCACGGCCCGACCCTGTGCGCACACGACTGGATTTCCGCCGAACGTATTGAAATGGATTCGTTCGGCGAGACTCTTCGCAATCTGCGCCGTGGTCACCACGGCCCCGAGGGGAGCGCCGTTTCCGATCCCTTTGGCCATGGTTACGATGTCTGGGATCACACCTTGACTTTCAAATCCCCAATACGCCTCGCCGGTACGGCCAAAACCAGTTTGGACTTCGTCGGCTATGCAGACGCCTCCCGCTTCTCGCACATGTTGATATACATGCCGAAGATAACCATCCGGGAATACAACGGTTCCGCCCACTCCTTGAATTGACTCCGCAATAAATCCTGCCACTCGGCCGGATGTTGCGTATTGAATCAAATTCAGCACATCGTCCGCATACGCTTTGCCCGCTTCCGGATAATCGGATCCGTAGGGTCCGCGATAGGGATATGGAGCAACCGCATGATGAACGCCAAAGCTGTGAGGAACGTTGAACTTCCATGTTCGATGCGCGGTTAACGCCATACCGCTTGCGTTGCCCCCGTGGTAGGCGTTCCGAAGCGCGATGATGTCGTAATTGCCGGTAAAAGCTCTCGCCATCAGGATCGCGAGATCGTTGGCCTCGGAGCCGGAATTGACGAAGTAACAGACTTTGAGATCGCCGGGCATTTTGGCGGCGAGCTCGCGCGCGTATTCGGCAATATTCGGATGCAGATAGATGGTCGTGGCGTGTTGGAGTGTCTCGCTCTGGAGATTGGCCGCAGCCACCACATCTGGATGACAATGACCGACGCTGACTGTGGCGATACCCGCGATGCCATCCAGATAACGCCTGGCTTTTTCGTCAAAAACATACTGACCTTTACCCTCAACAATCATCATTGGTTTCTGGTAGTAAAGAAACAGCGCCGGGTTCAGGAACTGCTTCCTTAAGGCGAGTACCTCCTCAGCGGATGGACCCGTGTAAGGCTTGGGTGTGTGGTCAAATAGCGGAAGTTCAGGTGTTTTCATGGGCGAGCATCAGTATAGGTGAAAATTCAGGCGATGAGATGCATCGTTTTCTCGGCGAGTCTATCGAAAGCGGTGACGCATAATTCTAAATGCTCTTCTTTAGTGTCCTCGATCTTATTGTGACTGATACCGTGCAAGCTCTGAACGAACATCATTACTGTCGGAACACCTGCTCGTGCGACTTCGGCGGCATCGTGGAGAGGACCGGACGGAAGACGATGCGTTTTACCACACGTTTCGTCGATCGCCTCGGTGCAAAGGTCGATTAATCGAGGATCAAACAGGACCGGCTCAATCCGCCAAATTCGATCCCAGGCCGCACGCACATTTCCTTCCTGAGCAAACTTCAGACTGGACTGTTTGGCGTCTTCTAACATTCTCGACAAAGCGACCGCATCGAGGTGGCGTTGATCGAGCGTAATACGGCATTCTTCGACTACGCTGGTCACGATGCCGGGTTTTGTCGTGCAGGAACCAATCGTGCAAACGCCGCCGTGGGTCGTGGCCATCCGATAGATCGCAGGACTCATTTTTGCTGCAGCGAGGAAAGCGTCTTTGCGGACGTTCATTGGAGTACTGCCGGAATGGGCAGCCTGGCCGTGAAATGTGATCGCGTGCCGCTCAACACCGAAGGTGCCCAGAACTGCTCCAAGCGGCAGATCCAGATCGAGAAGCACAGGTCCCTGCTCGATGTGCAATTCGATATAGGCGGCCACACTTTTCAATTCGCCGCCGCTTCCCTTTGCTCGCTCTAAATCAATACCTACATGTTTCAATGCGTCCGCCAGACGAACGCCATCCCGGTCGACAAGGCCGCGCGCCTCTTCGAGATCGAGGTTTCCGGAACAGGCAGACGATCCGAACAAACTTTTGCCGAATCGGGCCCCTTCCTCATCAGCCCAGTCGACCAGCCGCACTGTGACCGGAGGTTTGCCACCATATTGGTCGTTGATCCGCCTGAGGATCTCGACTCCAGCCAGCAGGTTGAGGCAACCGTCCAACCAGCCACCGTTTGGGACAGAATCAATGTGACCACCGATCAAAAGTGATCGCTCGGATTTTCCGCTGAGTGTGGCCCAGACATTGCCTGCAGGGTCGGGGTGAATCTCGAGAGGCAATGATTGCAGCTTTTCGCGAAGCCAGGCGCGGGCGCGACTCCAGGTTTCCGTGAAAGCTACCCGTTGCGCTCCATTCTCGTCCTCCGTCAGCGCGCGTAGCTCTTTGAGCTCCGTAACCGTTCGTTTTGGATTCAGCATATTTTGTGGAAACGCCGCCATCGCCCGGAGCGCCGACAACGATGAGCCCTCCGGATTTGGCAAAGCTGGCAAATAAGGATGTTGCCGAGAGTAACTGGAGGCAAAGAAAAAAGAAATGTCGATGAGGTGATACCGCATTAGCGGTTACCAGTTAGTGGTTTGCCGTTAGCGGTTAGGGGTTAACGGTTACTGGCTGGCGGTTCAGGGTTGGTGGTCTCGTATGAATGGTCCCACGGGGCCTATCTATAGTCGCATGGACCTACAGGATTGACCTCGCTGCGAGCCGAAGTGTGAACTGCCAGCCGCAAACTGCCAACCGCCAACGGTAAACCGTAAGCTGCAGTTCCTGGCGATGATGGAACTTTCGTGCCATGCGGCTTGAAATTTCTGCGGAAACACCGCAGAATCGTTTTTTCGCTTTGTAACGCAGAAGGGAAAAAGAAGGATGCCGACCCTATCGATTACTGTGGACGGACTCAAGCTGCCCAACCCGTTTATCATCGCGTCCGGTCCACCCGGGACCAACCTGAACGTAATCGCCAAAGCTTTCCAGGAGGGTTGGGGAGCAGTTATCGCCAAAACTGTCAGCCTCGACGCTTCGAAAGTCATCAATGTCGCACCACGCTACGCCAAGCTGTTTTCGAATGATAAACAGGAAGTCGTTGGTTGGGAAAACATCGAGCTGATCAGTGATCGGCCGCTCAAGATCTGGATCGAAGAATTTAAGAAATGCAAAGACCGTTTTCCGGACCGGGTTCTTATCGCATCAATCATGGAAGAATACAGAAAGGACGCATGGTTCGAAATCGTGGAGCGGTGCCAGGAAACGGGTGTGGACGGTTTTGAATTAAATTTTTCGTGCCCGCATGGATTACCGGAGCGAAAAATGGGGTCCGCGATGGGAGAAGATCCCGAGATTCTCGAAGAGGTATGTGGCTGGGTAGCGGCAGCAGCGAAAAAGCCGGTCTGGGCGAAGATGACGCCGAATATTACGAGGATTGAGGAACCGAGCCGGGCGGCTCTGCGCGGCGGCGTGCAAGGGGTCAGTCTCATCAATACCATACGCTGCGTGATGGGCGTGAATCTCGACACATTCAGGCCGGAACCGAGCGTGGAAGGCTACACAACGCCGGGCGGATACTCTTCCAAAGCGGTGAAGCCAATTGCGCTGCGCATGGTGATGGAGGTTGCGAGCATGGTGCGATCGGAGTTTCCGGATCGAACGATTTCGGGAATCGGCGGAATTGAAACTGGCGAGGATGCTGCGCAGTTCATTCTCCTTGGTGCTGACACGATTCAGGTCTGCACGGGAGTTATGAAACTCGGATATGAGTGTATCAAGCCGATGCAAGCAGAGTTACTCGCGTTCATGGAAAAGCATCAGTTCGAGACTGTGCTGGATTTCAAAGGAAAATCCCTTGATTATTTCACCTCTCACGCAGATCTGGTTCGCCGGCAAGCAGAACGCAAGGCCGCCCAGAAAGCCGCGGCAGCTAAATCGGTGAGAAGCGATGCCGAGTGGAGCGGCGAGTCGTTCGTGCAGCAATCGGATTCCCTTTCCCGCCAGTGAAATGACGCTATGTCCTTGCTGATTAAGAACGGAGAAATCGTTACTGCGAGCGAGCGCTACAAGGCAGATATCTATTGCGAAGGCGAGACAATAACGCGCATTGATCGCGATATTTCCGCGCCGCCAGGCGCTACGGTGGTTGACGCTACCGGGAAATTCGTTTTCCCCGGATTCATTGATCCCCATGTTCACATTTATCTCCCGTTCATGGGGACATTCTCCAAGGATACGTATGAGACAGGAAGCAAGGCGGCACTGGTAGGAGGTACGACGACGCTCATCGAGATGTGTTGTCCATCGCGCCGGGACGATCCACTGAAAGGGTTTGAGCTCTGGATGTCCCAAGCGACCGGAAAGTCGGCTTGCGATTTTACTTTTCACATGGGAGTCACGAAATATGACTCTGCGACCGAGGGGCAGCTCCGCGAGATCGTGGGATCGGGAATCAGTTCTTTCAAAGTTTTTCTGGCTTACAAAGGAGCGTTTGGTGTCGATGACACGGAGCTGTATCGAACGTTGGTCCTGGCCAAAAAGCTGGGGGTGATCGTCACCGCGCACTGTGAGAATGAGACTCTTGTAGCCGAGCGCTCGGCCGAGCTGTTAGCTGCCGGAAAGACCGATCCCGGCCAGCATCATGAAAGCCGGCCGCCATTGGTGGAAGCGGAAGGGGTCCACCATCTTCTAACGTTTGCCGAGCTGATCGGAACAGCGACCTATATCGTGCATTTGAGTTGTCAGGAGGCGCTCGCGGAGGCTATCGCAGCGCGTCAACGCGGCGCGAGGGTTAGTGTCGAGACATTGATCCAATATCTGCTGTTAGATAAGACATATGCCGAGCGCCCCGAATTTCATGGAGCGAAATTCGTAATGTCCCCGCCGCTCCGGGATGCGCGTAACCAGGAGATACTTTGGCGAGGACTTCGTGATGGGCTTATCAACACCGTAGCGACAGATCATGCGCCTTTTCATTTTTCCGAACAGAAGGTCATGGGCAAAGACGACTTCACCAAGATTCCCAACGGGATTCCGTCTCTAGAAGAACGGATCAAGCTTCTGTACACCTACGGGGTCAAAACGGGTCGAATCGATCTGCACACGTTTGTGAACGTCGCGAGCACGCAGGTCGCAAAGCTATTCTCTCTCTTCCCGCGCAAAGGAACGATCCAGCCAGGCGCGGACGCCGATCTGGTGGTGTTCGATCCCGACTATCGCGGCACGATTTCCGCCGAAGCCCAGCTGATGAACGTTGATTATAGTGCGTTTGAGGGATGGAAAGTCGAGGGCCGTCCGAGTGTGGTAACTGTTCGCGGCGAGATCGCAGCGCGCAATGGGCAGTTCACCGGCACAATTGGCCGGGGCAATTTTCTGAAGCGTGAACCCCAACACTTCTAAAGAGTTACGGGTTACGGGTTACAAGTTGCGGGTTGCAGGTTGCGAGTTCCTGATTCCAGGACCGGACCACTCGCAACCCGCAACTTGTAACTCGCAACCCGTAACCGACCCATGGATGCTATCCCCGCATTAGACGCCTCCGCGCTAGATGCAGCGCGTGCCGGCTCACTGTACAATGAAGATCTTGCGCCCGTTTCGTGGGATCGAAGGAAGTGGGGGCTTGCCAGTTTCGCGGCCTTATGGATCTCGATGTCTGCATGTATCCCGACATATATGCTCGCATCCTCGCTTATTGGCGGTGGCATGAATTGGTGGGAAGCCATTCTTACCGTTTTTCTCGGCAACTTGATCGTTTTGATCCCCATGATTCTGAACGCTCATGCCGGGACGCGTTATGGAATCCCATTTCCGGTTTTGTGTCGCGCTTCCTTTGGGACAGTGGGCGCCAATCTTCCCGCTTTACTGCGTGCGCTTGTCGCCTGTGGTTGGTTCGGCATTCAGACCTGGATTGGCGGTAGCGCCATCTATAAGATCCTCGCGATATTTTTTCCGGGGCTGGCCGCTCCTGGAATGAGCACCCTGTTCGGAATCACTCTACCTCAGTTCGCGTGTTTTCTGTTCTTCTGGGCAATCAACATGTGGGTTGTCTACATGGGAATCGACTCAATCCGGTTCCTATTGAATATCAAAGCGCCATTGTTGATAGCGCTGGGGCTACTGCTTCTGTGGTGGGCTTATCGGACTGCCGGTGGATTCGGACCGATTCTTTCGCAGCCCTCCGCTTTCGATCCGGGTCAGGCGAAAGCGGGGCAGTTCTTTTCCTTTTTCTTTCCTGCATTGACCGGAATGATTGGTTTTTGGGCAACGTTGTCGTTGAACATTCCTGATTTTTCCAGATACGCGCGCTCGCAACGAGATCAGATCATCGGCCAAACGCTTGGGCTACCGCTTACCATGGCGCTCTATGCGTTCATCGGTGTCGCGGTGACATCTGCGACGACAATAATTTACGGACAAACAATCTGGGATCCGATCGATGTGCTCGCCCGGTTCAGAAACCCTGTGTTGTTGTTCGTGGCAATGCTCGCGTTATGTATCGCGACGCTTGCCACCAATATCGCCGCCAACGTCGTGAGTCCCGCCAATGATTTTTCGCAGCTAGCGCCGAGAAAGATTTCGTTTCGAACTGGAGGGCTCATTACCGGCATTATCGGTGTTCTGATCATGCCCTGGAAACTTGTCGCAGATCCTAGCGGATATATTTTCACCTGGCTGATTGGCTATAGCGCCTTACTCGGGCCGATCGGCGGGATCATGATTGCGGATTATTTCGTTGTTCGACGCCGGCAGCTGAACGTTGGAGAGCTTTATGATGAG
>DATNNZ010000260.1:0-15002 GCA_035601575.1 Chthoniobacterales bacterium | reverse complement strand
GTTGAGTCAAGGAGGTCTAATTGTGGTTCAGGATTTCGCTCACCCCGAGTGACGTCCTGATTTTGTTCCAGGAGGATCTGCGAACTATGAGAGAGCAGGAAGACAAGCGTTTTTCGCGGCGGCAGTTCTTGCTGACGAGCGGCTTAGCCGGAGGTGGTTTAATGCTCCCGAGCCCTGCCGCAGCGCAGAACTCGATGCAGATGCCGATGGCTTCAGCGACTGCAACGCCTCCGGTCAAGACCGGACCAGCAGAACTCAATTTGCGCATCGGTCCGGTGTTGGTCGACGTCACGAAGGACAAGACCATCAGCACAATAGGCTATAATGCCCAAGTCCCAGGACCGCTGATCCGTTTACGGGAGGGCAAACAAGTCTCGGTACAGATAATTAACGGCAGCTATGATCAGGAAGTGTTTCTGGCCACACACGAGTTTGACCCTTTCTACAGCACCGGTGAGATGGAAGAGGAGGAGGGTAAACCGGAGGACCCAGCTCTGGAAGCCGAAGTGAAGGCCGATAAGACTCAGAAATCCAACGGCTGGGAAATCGGCTATCGGACTTTTACCATGAACGGTCGATGCCTCGGATACGGTGATCCGATCCGAGCTAAGGAGGGCGAGCGAGTGATGTTTCGTATTCTCAACGCTAGCGCTACAGAAACGATTCAGCTGGCTTTGCCTGGTCACGAATTCTATGTAGTCGCACTGGACGGCAACCCTATTCCTCGGCCGAATAAGGTTAGAGTGCTCCAGCTCGGATCAGCCGAACGAGTTGACGCGATCGTGGAGATGAAGAACCCGGGCGTTTGGATCCTGGGTACTCCCATGGATGAAGATCGCAATCGCGGGATGGGGATCGTCGTAGAGTACGCGGGGCGAAAGGGCAAACCGCAGTGGCGGCCTTCCGGCAAATCAGATTGGAATTACCTCCTGTTCGGTGAATCCAAATTAGCGATCGTCACCAGACGAAGTAATTCCCATGGAGATTGGGAAAATCAACGGAGGTAAAGGCGGGTTCAACATTTGGACAATCAATGGACAGCCTTACGAGCAGAGCGAGCCGATTAAGATTGAGCAGGGCCGCCGCTATCGACTCGCTTTCGTCAACAAGAGCGACGATATGCACCCGCTCCACCTGCATCGCCACAACTTCGAGATCACAAAGATCCACGGAAAAGAAACGTCCGGCATCCTTAAGGACACCGTTCTTGTGAAAGGCTTCAGTCGGGTTGATGTCGATTTTGTAGCCGATAACCCGGGATTAACCTTGTTTCACTGCCACCAGAATCTCCACATGGATTTCGGCTTCATGCGACTCTTTGAATACGTTTGAGCCTCTAGCCGAAGATCGGGTTGCCGGATTCCTGAATGACTTCTGCGGGGTATTCGACCATGACCAGTAAAGTACCGCAGCGCTTTATCAGCCTATTTGGACAACCGCAATCGATTCAGAGAAGAGCTTGGCGCTCGCGCTCATCCTGTTTGCCGGTTTGCAGATCTGGAAGATAGCTCCATGGATCCTCGTCGTGATTGGCGCGGTGAGCGGTGGAATCTTTTTGTGACATGGGTTGGATCTGCTAACGCGTCTCGTCGTTATCGTCGGTTTTTTTTCGTTGCGACTTCGCCGCGCTGTAATTTCTGCAACTATCGTTGAAAATGCGAGGCGGCACGCTGTATGCGTGCCGCCAACAAAAACGCAGACTTTTAAAGCGAGCCTTTAGAATCCGTTAGGCTCGCCTGTGTTCGGGTCCAGGAAAAGGCGGCGATCGGGTTCATTCCGATGATCGAAATCAAACATATTGAGCAGTGACCCAGCCAATGCATCGAAAGAGCCGCCGCCAAGCGGCCCCAATTTCCAATTGTCTTCGATGAACCGCAGGATCGAGGACTGATCCGTAATGGTGTGATCAACGAAGTTCTCTTTTGCGAACGGGGAAATCACCAGGATCGGCAGCCGCGGACCATATCCAGCTCGACCCTGAAAACCACCTAGAGGAGCGTTTGTGCCGGTAGCGCCTGAGCCTGTGAATACGTCGTCCTGTATTTGCGATTGGTTGACGATCGGGGACATGACGTGATCGTACCAGCCATCTGAATCATCATAGGCAATGATGATCGCGGTATGGTTCCACTCGGGCGATTTCTGGAGCTCATTAATCGTAGTGACCAAAAACTGTTGCTCCAACAACGGATCAGAATAACCGGCATGTCCATCTTGAAAAGCCGGCGCTTTCAAGAATGAAACTGCGGGCAATTTGTGGGCATGCAGCGCCTCCCAGAAACGGGTGATGTCGTATTGGTGGTTGGCTTGATCCGTTTTGCCGATCGCATCCACAGAGGTAGGGGGAAGGTGGCTCGGATTCGCAGTTGGCGGATAATACTGGAAGGGCTCATGATGTGGGATGTAATCGGTTTTGGGGTTGCCGTCGCTTCCAATATGGGATGCGTTAGGATTGTCAAAACCCCCTTCGAAAAAGCCCCAAGTTAGGCCCTTTGCGTTCAGCAAATCACCGACGTTTTTTCCGGAGAGCTGTATGGTCGTACCACTTGACGCGATGTCACCCGTAGGATCGGCATCGCCAATTACCGTCCCTTGAACCGTCGTGCCTGCCAAGTCGGTTGGGGTAGCTCCGTGTGTGTTACCAGAAATGAGGTTCAGCGCTCCAGGGGTCGATGGACCAAACGTTGTACCATACGAGTTATCGTTCAGCGCGAAATGCTGGGCATAGTGCCACAGCGCCGTCACCGTATTGCCGTCGAAATAATCCATGACCTTACTTGGTCCGGTTCCTTGCGGTGTGCCGGTGAACTCGACAAATTTGTCCATGAGACCGTGATCAAAAGCTTCTTGCTCAGCTTGATAATCATGATCCTGGTCAGCGGTATTCACGTGCGACCGATCGATTCGCTGCGGTTGGAGCGAATTAGGATTTTTTGTTAGCAAAGCTTCGTTCAGGCCATTGACGCTTGGAGTGTCTTTTTTAGCGTGGAAAGCCGGTTCGCCGGGTGGGTTCTCCGCGAATGGATAGGTCGCAAAATAGTGATCAAAGGAGACGTTTTCCTGAAAGATCACTACCACGTGACTGATTGGGTAAGCGGTATCGTTACTGTCATCGTCTTCTCCCGCAATGCTGGGATGGACAGATGCCGCGGCCACCAACAGGGCGGGCAGGCAAAATTTCCGAGTTAAGCGCATATATTTCTTTTTGTTTTCTGACAGGGTCGTTGACAGAACTGGTCGACAAGTTGCCCCGCGTTTTCCCGAATCGAAACGCCAGCCCAGCGAAAGCGAGGCGGTATCGTCGATCTCGGAAAAACAGCGGGCTTCTTCAAGCGGCCGAGTTTCGTCAGCCACATCCTGTTTAGCGCTAGCAACGACTTATGCGTAACTACGAACATGTAACATTTTCGTCACACGATCGGGAGAAAGCCTCGTTGACGTGAAGCGCAACAGTGGTTTGCGCGACTCCGGTTGAGTCGAGGCCA
This sequence comes from Chthoniobacterales bacterium, assembly GCA_035601575.1. Taxonomy (GTDB): domain Bacteria; phylum Verrucomicrobiota; class Verrucomicrobiia; order Chthoniobacterales; family JAFAMB01; genus DASTDH01. Next base: position 11,517 of record DATNNZ010000260.1, on the reverse strand, counting down.
CACACTAAGGCAACAAGTTGCACAAAAGCGCGCGAAGACAGAGTTTCGAACAGGAGCTCACGGAGATCTCAAAGAAGGTGGTACTTGTTCCGGACATAGGACCAATTGGCGGTATCTTTCGAAGGATGCGAGAGCCGCGGTATGAGCCCGAATCGCCACTCTTTGAGATCTTTGCGATCTCTTTGTTCAAGGGTCTTTCTTCGCGGCCTCCAGTGAGTCCTGGCCACGCGTTAGGGAACCAGTTCCACAAAGGCTAGCGCAGACAGAGTTTTGAACAGGAGCGCACAGAGATCCCAAAGAAGTAGTACTTGTCCCAGCATAGGATCAATTGGCCGTATCTTTGGAAGGATGCGAGAACCGCGGCATGAACCCAAATCCCCCCTTCTTTGAGATCTTTGCGATCTCTTTGTTTAAGGGTCTTTCTTTCGCGGCCTCCGGTGAATCCCGGCCACGCGTTAGGGAACCAGTTCCACAAAAGCTAGCGCAGACAAAGTTTTGTACAGGAGCGCACAGAGATCCCAAAGAAGTAGTACTTGTCCCAGCATAGGATCAATTGGCCGTATCTTGGAAGGATGCGAGAACCGCGGCATGAACCCAAATCCCCCCTTCTTTGAGATCTTTGCGACCTCCTTGTTTAAGGGTCTTTCTTTCGCGGCCTCCGGTGAGTCCTGGCCACGCGTTAGGGAACCAGTTCCACAAAAGCTAGCGCAGACAGAGTTTTGAACAGGAGCGCACAGAGATCCCAAAGAAGTAGTACTTGTCCCAGCATAGGATCAATTGGCCGTATCTTTGGAAGGATGCGAGAACCGCGGCATGAACGCAAATCCCCCCCTCTTTGAGATCTTTGCGACCTCCTTGTTTAAGAATTCTCTTCGCGGCCTCCTGTTGCGCCCGGGCCCTCGGTCAGCGCGAACCTCTATTGTCATCCCAGCCTGGGCTGCGAATCGGATGGTAGTCGTTGCTCTCATCGGTCGTTGATCCAATTGAGTGCAGTGCCGCAGAGTTGTCGTTGCCGGCAGAATCGGTAGGCGTGCAACCGGTATTCATGACGACGAGAACAACACACAGCAAAAGCCAGAGCGAAAAACTTTTCATGGCAGGCCGTTGACCGTACTAGATCGTTATCGAATTCGCAACCAGGCACGCAGCGAGATGGAAGTCGGAATGCAGAATACGGAACACGGAATATGGGATATAAGCTCATCGGATTTGTCCTGATGCTCCTTCCGCTCGGATGCATTCTAGGCGGAGACCTGCCTTACCGATTGCTCATACCCCGTAAGGAATTGGCCGAATGCAAAGAGATGATCCTGGTTCTGACGCCGAGGTGGAAATCGATCAGCGGGCGGATCCAGCTATTCGAGCGGAACCCGACTGGACGCTGGATGACAGTACGACGGAATCTCCCCTGTGTAGTGGGAAGGAGTGGGTTGGGTTGGGGTATAGGCCTGCATGGAACTGGCATAGATGGAGATCCACGTAAAACGGAAGGCGATGGACGAGCGCCAGCCGGCATTTTCCAATTGAATGCTTGCATGGGCGTCGCTTCGGCCAAACAAGCCCAGCTGATCCATTTTCCTTATCGGCAGATAACCGCTGCGACAGATGCCGTCTACGATCCAAGATCCCTTTACTATAACCGAGTGGTGGATCGCGACACGGTGCATCGGGCTGACTGGTCAGCTGCTGAGCAGATGCTTCGACCGGATGGTTTGTACCGATGGATTGTAATTGTCGAGCATAATTGGAAGCCTTACCCCGGCTTCGGGTCGTGCATATTCTTACACCTTTGGCAGGGTCAAGGAATCCCGACCATCGGATGCACGGCGATGGGTCTGGAGGATCTCGAATTTGTTGTTCACTGGCTGGATGCGAAAAAACGTCCGTTGCTCGTGCAGTTGCCGGAGCCGGTATACCTTGGTCTTAAAGAGAGTTGGCAATTACCGTAGAAACCACGAAAGGACTCGCCTTCGTCGGCCGCGGTGAAACAGGCCGTGAGTAACAAAAGCTACGGCGGACAGGCTGCGAATAGACACGAATGACTGCTCTTGAATTCATGTGCATTAGTGTCCATTCGCGGTTTTAAATTTTGTGTCGGCGTGCGCCGGAAGCGGTGGCCTCGGTGAGTGGTTAGAACCACGAATGGCTGCGAATAGACACGAATAACTGCTCTTGCATTCGTGTGCATTACTGTCGATTCGCGGTTTAAATCTTACGGAACACGACGCATGAGTTGATCCCGCCAAAACCGAAGGCGTTGCTCAGCGTGTAGTTGATCGATTTTTGCCGCGGCTGGTTCGGTACGACATCCAGGTCACAGTCTGGATCCGGAGTCTCGTAGTTGAGGGTCGGCGGAACAAAATCGTTCTGCATAGCTAACACACACACAGCGGCTTCGATCGCGGCACTAGCTCCAAGTGGGTGACCGTAGAAGGCCTTCGTCCCGCTGACCGGAACTTTTGTCGCTACGCTTCCGAACACCTTTTTGACACAGGCGCACTCATTCGCGTCATTGAGTCGGGTGGAGCTCGCATGTCCGCTGATATAATCGATCTGCTCCGGATTAATTTGTGCGGCTTTCAACGCGTCTTCCATGGCCCGGATGCACGAGTCACCGGACGGTAAAGGCGAGGTCATATGATACGCGTCGTTGTTGAGGCTGTAGCCTACCACCTCCGCGTAAATGTGGGCTCCACGTGCTTTCGCGTGCTCATACTCTTCAAGGATCAGGCTGGCCGCGCCTTCACCCATGACGAATCCATCCCGATTGCGATCAAACGGCCGGCATGCGACTGACGGGTCGCATCGGCTCATGGTTCGGATGAAGGCGAAGGCGCCGAACGATAATGGACTCAGAGGCGCTTCTGCAGCGCCGGCGATGACCAGGTCGACCCATCCGTCGCGAATGTAGCGGTAGCCTTCTCCGATCGCGACATTGCCACTGGCGCAGCTGTTAGAGTTGGTGGTGCCAACGCCGCGCAAGCCGAACTCAATCGCAATATTGCAGTGAGCAGAACCGCCAAAAACCTGGAGTGCGATCGTCTGATGGACCGATTTTGGGCCACTGTGAACGAAGGAGACATGTTGCTTTTCCGCATTGGATACACCGCCCAAAGCGGTTCCGAAGCTGACGCCTACTCGCGATTGCGGATCTTCTGGAGAGAATGAAAGGCCGCTGTCTTCCAGAGCGAGTTTGGCCGAACCGACGGCAAATTGCGCATACCGATCCAACCGCTTCAGCCGCTGCGACGGAAAGAATTCTTCCGGTTCCCAATCATTGATTTCGGCCGCGCTGCGAGCGTTAAACAAGCTGGGGTCAAATCGTGTCACTGGTCCAATTCCAGATTTGCCGTTCGTGAGTCCTTCCCAAAAAGCCTTCTTGCCCACGCCGATGGCGGTAATCGGCCCTAATCCCGTAATGACGACGCGTCTCATGCGCGTTCCACGTGCGTTTTCATGTGCTTGAGAGTTTGGTTGGCGATATAGCCGATAAAAAAATCGCCGATTATGGGCTCAGCCAAAGGTGCGAGAGTCGGGACGCGAAAGCGAAGGTCGTGAAGGATTGACACAAGGATGCCTCCTTCGGTTTCCGCGAAAGTCCATACTACCTCCATACCTTTCGTCCAAGCCTTGAGATGCCGAAAGCGAACTTCGAGCTTGCTCCGATCGATAATTTCTTCTGAGACCCAAGAAATAGGGATGAAATCACGGCGCGCTGCCATCCTGACGATATTGCGTTCAACCCCTCGTTCGTAATAGCGGATGAAACGGTAATGAGGCAGGAAGGTTGGCCATTTTTCAAGATCGGCTGCGGTTTCAAATATGCGCTCTTTTGGCGCGCGCATAATGATCGAGTTGACTTGGTGCATGCGATCAGGGCTTCCTTCGGTACCGGAGATAGCATTCATTTTCTCCGCGATCGATATCGATCAATTGAAATTGGCGACTAGCGGGGAGAAATTCTCCAGGCAATCCAGTCAAGCCGGGTGCAGCCAAACCGCCAAAAATTTTCGCGGCTATCGTCAGGTATATTTCGTCGATGACGTCGATCTGGGCCAAAGCCTTCACGACGGTAGGTCCTCCCTCGCAGACCAGAGATCGTACCTGATAATGTTCATATAAATGCCAGAGTAGCCAGACAAGATCGAGATCGTCACTGCCGGCGACATGGACGGCGGCATGCTCGCTGAGTAAGCGTCGCTGGGCCGGCGCCATTCTTTCGGTCGAGTAGATCACTATTGGAGCGTCTCCCTTCTCAAAGACACTTAGTGATATTGAGATATTCCCGGATGCGGTAAGAATTACTCGGAGCGGACATTCGGATTTACCTTCTTTGATTCGCCGTTCGCGCAAGCGCTGGTTGGGTAAATCCATTGACATGCGATCTGTCTCCAACGTCCCGCGGCCCACCAAAATAGCATCGGCCAGCGCTCTTACCTCCAGCAACCGTTGCTTATCATGGGCGGACGTAAAACGAGCCGACGTGTGTTTGCTCGTGGAAACTTTGCCGTCGGCGGTAACGGCGAAATGCAAAATAACCAACGGCCGCAGATGCGATGAAGTAATCACTAATGGGCAATCGCTAATCGCTGGCGGTAGGTCGAGAAGGTCACAGACTTGTGATGCAAACCAATTTGAGCACCCAGGGGTCGCCGTTTGATCGGATCTGCTGCTGCTCTACCGATTAGTGAAAAGTGCTTAGTGATAACTTTCTCGCCCAAATTCTCGATTCTGGTTTCAGGCCTTTAACTCGCCCAGGTGATGAGGCGCAGCTCATGTCCTTGATTCAAGTAGGGATGGGTGGGAATAACGCGAACATTAAATCCATAACTTCCGCTCTCAGTAGCTTTGATGACTCCCTTAAATGTGAATTGCCCGGGCGTAGCGCCTTTTTCTATCTCTTGAAGATCAATTGTAAACGGTTCGCTGAGCGATCCATTGTTGCTCTTACCAATATAAGCCTGCACCCGAACATGAGAGGGGTCAACCGGACCTAGAAATACTTTCGCTTCGATCTGTAACGTCTCACCGACAAAGAGATCGCCAATCTCGGAGGGGGAAGCATTCACCTCTTCGATACGGATCTTACCCCAATCGGCGCGGGTTTTTTCTTTCCATTTAGCCAATTCGATGGCAGCCCTAAAACTGTTGGCGCTCAGGGCTTGAATCGCTTTCGCCGCCGGCTCGTAGAGCCGTTCATTGTATTCTTTCACCATCCGATGCGTATTGAACACAGGGGTCACGCTGCGCATCGATTCCCGCATCAATTGTAACCAAGCCAGCGGCAAACGACCGTCCGGTTTCGCGTAATAGAGAGGGACGATCTGGTTCTCCAAAATGTTGAACAAACTATCGATGTCGACTTCATTTTGGAATTCGACGCTACCGCTCGAAATTTCCGGCCCGATTGGCCATCCGTTTTTACCGTTGTAACCCTCGCACCACCACCCGTCGAGAACGCTGAAATTCAAGCCGCCATTCGGTGGAAGCTTCATTCCGCTAGTTCCACTGGCCTCGAGCGGACGGAGCGGATTGTTAAGCCAGACGTCAACCCCCTGGTATAAGCGGCGACCGATGTAAGTGTCGTAGTCTTCAACGAAAACCACCGCATGCTCGAAGCCCGCTTCGCGCGAGGCATTGTAGACTTCCTGAATGATCTTTTTGCCCCCCTCATCTTTCGGGTGCGATTTGCCGGCAAAAATGAACTGCACCGGCCGTTCAGCATTCTGAATGAGGCGGAGCAGTCGCTCCTTATTGGAAAAGAGGAGCGTACCTCTCTTATAGGTCGCAAACCGTCGAGCAAAACCGATGGTCAGCACGTCCGGATTAAGTACGCTGTTGATCTTGCGTAATTGTTCAGGCGATTCGCCGATGCGGACGCGTTGGATCCGTAGTCGCTCACGAACGAATTCGATCAATCGATTCTTGAGCAGCTGATGAGTCTCCCAAAGGACCTCGTCCGGGATATCGATCACGCGGCGCCAATACTCGACATCGGTCAGATGGTCGGCCCAATCTGGGCCCAAGTATTTTTCGTATAGCCGATGAAACTCCGGCGCCGTCCAAGTCTTGGTATGAATGCCGTTGGTGATACTAGTGATTGGCACCTCTTGTAAGGGGACCCCAGCCCAAACGTCTTGCCACAGGCTCTTACTGACCTCGCCGTGCAACTTGCTTACGCCGTTCGCACGCCGGGTCGTTCGCAGGGCCAAAATGGTCATGCTAAACAAGGAAGGCGGATTGAGCATTGGCTGTCCTAACGCGAATAAATCATCGAAGCTGAGGCCAAAATCGTGCGCGTATTTGCCGAGATAGCGTCCGATCAGCTCAGGGGAAAAAGCGTCGTTGCCGGCAGGAACCGGGGTATGAGTCGTGAAAACGTTTGAGGCCGCTACGATTTGCAGCGCCGGATAATAATTCATCCCCTTTTCCTGGACATACCGCCGAATTCTTTCCAGCGATAGAAATGCCGAGTGTCCCTCGTTCATGTGAAAGACGTCCGGCTTGATGTCCATGGCATCCAGAGCGCGAACTCCCCCGATACCAAGAACGATTTCCTGGCGGATACGCATCTCGAAGTCGCCACCGTAGAGTTGTTCGGTGATTAAGCGGTCTTCGGGCGAATTCTGCTGTATGTCGGTATCCAGCAGGAACAATTTGATTCGACCGATCTGGAGCTCCCACACCTTGGCGGCGACATCGCGTCCGAGAATATCGACGGTCACAAACACGCTCTGATCACCGACTCGCGCGTCACGCACTGGCAAGTGGTGAAAATTTTGGTTCAGACTGACCGCTTCCTGCCAGCCATCCTTGCCGATCTGTTGCTTAAAATAGCCGTGCCGGTACAGCAACGTGACTGCATAAAAATTCAGGTCGAGATCGCTGGCCGATTTGCAATGATCACCCGAAAGAATTCCTAGACCGCCCGAGTAATTCGGTACCGACTCGTGAAAACCGAATTCCGCAGAAAAGTAAGCGATACATGGCGCACCGGCACGCTGCTTCCCATAGGTATCGGTCCGATTCATGTACCCTTGGAACCGATCGTGGACGTGACGCATTCTGCGCAGGTAATCTTCGTCCGACGCAATTTCCTCGAGCCGGCCCTGCTTGGAAAGTTGCAGCATGCGGATGGGATTGTGATTGGTTTGCTCCCAAAGCGTGGGGTTCAGATCCCGGAAAAGCTTGCGGGCCTCGGGCTCCCAGGTCCACCAGAGGTTCCGAGCCAGATCATTAAGCGGTTCCAGCACCGCGGGAAGCCGAGGCGACACATTAAAAGTCCGAACAGATTGCATGGATAGGTTCTCCTACTCTTTTTGTCCAGTTCCCCCTATTGTCGGGTTCGAAATCGGTACATCACTCACTGATTCAGAAACAAGCAAGCTCGAAAAGCGCTTCGCGAACAGCCAAACGCTTCGCGATGACCTCGAATAGCAGCAAGAAACAAGCCGCTCACCGCTAAAGGCGCGCCGTCGCTATCGGCCATTTGCTATTCGCGAAGCGCCACACAATAATGTCAGTTGCGCCATGAAATATCGTACTTACGGCAACACCAACCTGGCAGTAAGCGAAATTGGTTTTGGTCTCTGGACGCTGTCTACCGGATGGTGGGGCAACTTCACCAGGTCTGAGGCGACAGCGCTCATGCACCGCGGGTTTGATCTTGGAGTAACGCTGTTTGATGCAGCCGATACCTACGGAAATGGGTTGAGCGAGGAGTTGATTGCTGAGGCGTTCCCGACGCAACGCGATCAAATTGTGATCGCCACCAAGGTTGGCTACGATTTTGTGCATCACGGGAACGAAAGAAGAGGACAGCGAGAAATACCCCAGGACTTTTCTCCGGAGGCGATCCGCAGAGCAACGGACGCGGCTTTGACCAGACTACGGACTGATCGGATCGATCTCCTGCAGCTGCACAACATCAGGATGGAGCAAGTCGACGACGATTTGGTTTGGGAAGCGTTGATCGGTCTTCAGCAGTCAGGGAAGATACGCTATTTCGGGGCGGCACTCGGACCTGCAATTGGTTGGATGTATGAGGGTGTATATTGTGTTCAGCGCAGGAATCCGACCAGTATCCAGCATATTTACAACATTTTGGAACAATATCCGGGCAGAGCGATTCAGGAAGCCGCTAGCGAGGCCAGCCGCGATACGATGTTCCTGATCCGCGTCACCCATTCGTCTGGGATGTTGGAAGGGCACTACACGGCAGAAACACAATTTCCGCCCAATGATCATCGCAATCACCGTCCGCGCAGCTGGTTGCTCAATGGCGTTAAGAAGGTTGAGCAATTGCGGTTTTTGGAGAGTGCTGAGCGAACTCTTGGCCAGGCGGCGCTGCAATGGCTGCTCCGGGACCCGAGGGTTGCATCGACTTTGCCAAACATCTACGATGAAAAGCAGCTCACAGAATTCGCCTCGGCACCTGACACGCCAGCACTGACTCAAGACGAGATGGATCGAATCGAATCCTTATACGCGGCAAATTTCGGGATTGAAGAGGAGGCCCCGAAGTTCAAGGGCACGATGGAGCTGGTAGGACAGTAAGCGGTAAGCAGTAAGCAGTAAGCAGTAAGCAGTAAGCAGTAAGCGGTAAGCGGTAAGCAGTAAGCAGTAAGCAGTAAGCAGTAATTGGTGATTGGTATAGAGCGCCGAAGGCGCGCCTCAGGATAGCCTAGGGCGAAGCCCGTGGGCGAAGCCCAGGGCGGAGCCCTGGGCGAAGCCCTAGGAACAGAAATAAATGGCGTTTAGCGCTGAAAGCGCGCGACACGATGGATGCTACCCTCGCTCTTCAGGAATTTCTGCGCCCGCCTCCTCCTCTGCGAAATCTGAAACGTGAGGAGGCGATCCTTGAGCGGGCGGAGGTGACCCGGCTCAAGATTGTTCCCGGGACAGAAAATGACATAGAGGAAGTGGCAGCTTATCGCTGGGGCAAAGCGGACCGGCGGATCTTGCTGGTTCACGGTTGGGGTGGGAGAGCTGCTCAGTTTTTCGCTCTGATTCCCCGCTTGCTCGAGGCCGGATTTGAAGTGATCGCCTTTGATGCTCCGGCGCACGGTGCTTCTTCCGGCTCGTTTGCCAGCGGTCCGGCGTTCGCGCGAGCCGCGCAAAATATTGCCGGCGATGCGGTCCATGGAATCATCGCACATTCGCTTGGCGCGGCGGGAAGCGCCATTGCTCTAGCGCAAGGTCTCAGAGCCAATCGGGTCGTTTTTCTCGCGCCGGCGGCATTGATTGGTTCTTTGCTGGAAGAATTCATCTGCTTGCGCCAAATCCCGGAACCGGTCGCTGCGGAGCTTAGGCAAAGGTTCGCGGCGCGTTACTCGGCCGTAATTGTTTCAGTTCCGCTCATGGCCAGGAAATTCGATGCTTCTGCACTTATCTTTCATGATCCAGAAGATCGTGATCTTCCCTTCTCACACAGTGAGGCGATCGCGGCCGCGTGGCCGGGAGCCGAATTAATCGCGACTGGCAAAGCGGGGCATTGGAGGATTATGCGCGATCAATCCGTGATTGATCGAACTATCAGGTTTCTGAGCATTAACGGGTGATACTCCAAGACATGAGCGCTGAGAAAATAGTAATAAATATTTGCGGCTGACATTGAGTCGCTCCTTCTATGAACGCTTGCCGTAACGTCGTACCCGCAAATCGGCTTGGGCTTGGTGGCCGGCAAAATTTTCGATCTTGCATAGCCTTGAACAGTATTCGCCGATCAGGGCACTCGCTTCTGGAGTACAGGACTGGTAAGTGACCGTCTTAAGGAATTTACCAACCCAGAGTCCGCCGGTGTATCGACTGGCCCGATTGGTGGGGAGAGTATGATTGGTCCCAATCACCTTATCGCCAAACGCCACATTGGTTTCGGGACCAAGAAACAGGGCGCCATAGTTGGTCATTCTATCGAGGAAGATTTTCGGGTCGCGAGTAAGCACTTGGACATGCTCGGAGCCAATTTTGTCGGCTTGGGCAATCATCTCCTCTTCGGAGTCGGCCAGGATGATGCTCCCGCAATTCTTCCAAGCGACACCGGCAACATCGGCAGTCGGCAATGTTTTCAGTTGTCGCTCGATCTCGGCCGGAAGCGCTTCGGCCAGTGATCTGGAGGTCGTGAGCAGGACTGCCGGCGACGTCGGACCGTGCTCGGCTTGACCGAGGAGATCGGTTGCGACCATTTCAACGTCGGCGGTGTCATCCGCAATGATCAAGGTCTCGGTCGGACCAGCCAGAAGATCGATACCAACCGTCCCAAAAAGCTGGCGTTTGGCCTCTGCAACATAAGCGTTGCCGGGGCCGACCAGCATATCAACGGGGTCGATCGTTGCTGTTCCGAGTGCGAACGCTGCGATGGCTTGAACTCCTCCCAGGACAAAAATTTCATCTGCTCCGGCCAGAGCAATCGCCGCCACAGTGGCTGCTGGTGGTGCTCCTTTGAGCGGAGGGGTAGCAGCGATCATCCGTTTAACGCCGGCTACCTTAGCGGTGGCCACGCTCATATGGGCGGACGCTACCATCGGATATCTTCCGCCCGGAACGTACGCTCCAACGCTATTGACCGGAATGTTTTTGTGCCCCAGCCGAACTCCAGGAATGGTTTCAATCTCGATGTCGGTAAGCGCTCTCCTTTGCGCTTGGGCGAACGTGCGAATCTGCTTTTGGGCAAACTCGATATCTCGGATCACAGTTTTGGGAACGGAATCGAGCAGCTGCTCGATTTCGGATGTACTCAGCCGATAACTTTCGCGGTCCCACTTATCGAATCCCACCGACAGCTCCCGGACGGCAGCGTCGCCGTGGGTACGGACCTTTTCGATAATTTCTTCGACGGTAGCACGGATATTGCGTTCCGCCTGCTGCCTTTCATCGAGGTTACGGCCAGGTTTAAGGGTGGTAATCATAATGAAATCGGTATTGCTACTTTGACTTTCGTTCGTGAGAGAGAAGAATGCAGGTCTTCTTTGGTGGGGGGAGCGTTTTCACCACGGTTTGACCGGCGGTCATCGAGCAGGACCGTAAGCCGGGTAGCTGCGAATTAGCGACAGCTGCGATGCAGGAGGGTTTGGGATACTTGATCAGCCTGGGGATCAATCCGTAAACGAATTGGCAATTGACGGCTGCTGGCAGGTGTATACACTTGCGATCGGCCTTCTGGTTTTTTTCTGAAAATCTATGCGAATTGTATCCGATTTGGCGAAAGCGCGGGTAGGCATGGTCAAGGCTGTTTCTCCTGAGTTAAACGCGCTCCCCCGCAAGAGCCAGTGGGAGAACGCGGAAGAGATCCAAGTCGAATTGCGGAGAGCGATTCTAAAGAACGAGCTGCCGGCCGGGATGATTTTGAATCAGGTTCATCTAGCCAAGCGGCTGGGCGCGTGAGCCGGACGCCGCTGCGGGAGGCGATGCGCATGCTGCAGCGCGAGGGGCTAATCGAAGGAGAATCGTACAAGCGTTTGCGCGTTTCTTCATTGTCGTTACGGGGACTGGAAGATCTGTACGCAATGCGCATTTTGC
>DATNNZ010000259.1:0-9016 GCA_035601575.1 Chthoniobacterales bacterium | reverse complement strand
TCGCCGCAACGACCGGAGCTCGCGAGAGGAGTTTCTTCGTTCTGGTCCAAGCTTGGTCGGACGTTGCGCGCCGGCCCGTGGCCGATTCTCGCTCTGTTTTTACCTCCGGCCCTGCTCGTTTTTACGTTGTTCGTTGTTCTTCCGGTCTCGCAGTCGGCTTACTACGCCTTCTTCAATTGGAACGGATACGGAGCGCCGCACAATTGGGTCGGATTTTCAAATTTCGAGCGAGCATTCAATGATCCGATCCTCCAAAATTCCCTTTTCAACAACCTCCTGGTTGTCGCGGTGTCGGCGGGAATCCAGATTCCGATCGCACTATCGCTCGCCTTAATCGTTTCCGATGCCAGACGCAGTAATCTGATCTTCCGCGCCATCTTTTTCATTCCCTACATTTTGGCCGAAATCGTTGTTGGTCTGATCTGGAAATACCTTTATGACGGCGAATATGGGTTGGTGGGCACCATTTGTCACTGGTTCGGCTGGCGAGCCCCTTTCTTGTTGGCCCTACCAGGTTGGGCGATGGCCGCCGTGCTGCTGGTGGTTGTTTGGAAGTATATCGGTTTTCATCTGGCACTGTTTATCGCCGGGCGTCAAAATGTGCCCAACGATGTCATTGAGTCCGCTTATATCGATGGGGCTAATCGATGGCAGGTTACTCGGCATATCGTTTTACCGATGATGAGACCCGTTATCCTGCTCTCATTATTCTTTAGCGTTCTAGGCTCCTTTCAGCTTTTTGACTTAATCATCCCGTTGACCGGCGGAGATCCCCTGAATTCTACCCATTCGATGGTGTCGTATCTCTACACATTCGGGATCAAAAGGATGCGCCTCGGTTATGGCAGCGCCGTTGCGCTCATCCTGTTTGTGATTTGTGTCGTGGTAATGGCTTGCTACAAACGATTTTTGCTCCGGGAGGACCGAGCGAACTAGACTTATGCGGATGCGAATTCCATTGTACGCTTACTATCGTTGGCTGGTACTTTTCCTTGCTGCCGGATTGTGCCTACTTCCCATTTGGGCCGCCGTAATCGGAGGTTTTAAGAGCTCTGGAGATCTGCGCACCAACGCCCTGGGACTGCCCCGAGAGTGGGTCGCGGACAACTATATATCGATTCTTTTATCTCCGCGATTCTGGCAAATGTTAGGCAACTCCGCCTTTATTGCATTCTTTACGGTATTGTTAACCGTCTTGGTTAGTTCAATGGCTGCGTTTACCCTCGCGCATCTGCGGTTCGCCGGCAAAAGATGGATCGCCGGTTATTTGACGCTCGGTCTAACTTTCCCTTTTGCGACCGCCGTTCTACCTGTGTTCATTCGGGTGCGCGATCTTGGACTCCTCGACACCCACTGGGGTGTCATTCTTCCGCAAGTGGCGTTCAACCTGAGCTTTAGCATCGTCTTGTTGCGCGGATTCTTCCAAGAGTTACCCAAGGAATTATTCGAGGCAGCCCTGATGGATGGTTGCGGTTATTTGAGAATATTCTGGCGAATCACGCTGCCACTCTCTCGACCGATTCTAGCCACGGTATCCGTTCTCGCCTTGGTTGGCAGTTGGAACAATTTCCTTTTGCCACTCGTCACCATCAACTCAGATTCCCTCTATTCCTGGCCACTAGGAATCATGCAATTTCAAGGCCAATACAGCACCGATTGGGGGCGCGTTTTGGCGTTCGTTACGTTGACCATGATACCGGCCATTGCGTTTTACCTTGCAGCCCAGAAACATATCATCGCGGGTCTCACGGCGGGGGCAGTCAAGGGATGACGGAGCTTGCTAATCAGTGTCGGTGATTGGTAAAACAGATAGATGGCGCTGGTTTGAAGCAGGAAATCTGCGAGGCAAAACAGACGGAGCATGCGGTGGATTAGGCCTCGACGTTGTTCCCGACTATACCAACACTACCCAGGCTAAAGCCTGGGTTAAGTTCCCAAGGCCGTTCGGGCCGATCAGCTTTCACCTTTCACCTCTCACCTCTCACCTCTCACCAATCACTGACCACCGATCACTGACCACCGATCACCGATCACCGATCACCGATCACCGATCACACCGCTCCTTCAAATCTCCCCTATCCGGATACACGCCGCGAACCGGGCCAGCTCCTTTTCCTCAAGATTCGGAACCTCCATTTCGCACTTTTCAACGGCGAACGGACAGCGGGGATGAAAACTGCAACCGGCCGGCGGCTTGATCGGTGAAGGCGGATCACCCGGCAGGATGATGCGCTGCCTTTGGCGCTCTCGGACCGGATCGGGAATCGGTACGGCGCTGATCAGAGCCCGAGTATAAGGATGCAACGGTCGCTCGACTACATCGACGGCGGAACCGACCTCCACCAGCTTGCCCAGATACATCACGGCGATCCGGTCAGAGATATATTTCACCACCGATATATCGTGAGAGATGAAAATCAGCGTTAGTTCCATCTCTCGGCATAGCTTGAGTATCAGGTTCAGAATTTGCGACTGAATCGATACATCAAGCGCAGAGACTGGTTCGTCGGCTATGATCAGTTTCGGCTGAGGAGCCAATGCTCGTGCGATCGCGATGCGCTGTCGCTGACCACCGGAAAACTCGTGTGGGTAACGCATCATTTGCTTAGGCGGCAGCCCTACCTGACGCATTAGTTCACCGATTTTCTGAACCAGCGGTTTTCCCCGTAGTTTTGCTCGAGTTTGCAGGGCTTCCGCCAAGGTATCGAATACCGTCATGCGTGGATTCAACGAAGCGTACGGATCTTGGAAGATCATTTGGAAGTTAACCCGCGACCTTCGAATCTCCGCCGAGCTGAGATCGGCCAGACTCCTGCCTTCCAGTCGAACTTCACCGTCGGTGCAGCGAAGCAACTGCATCACCGTTCTGGCCAGCGAAGACTTCCCGCACCCAGATTCTCCGACCAGCCCAAGAATTTCGCCCTTTTTCAGCGTCAGCGAGATTCCATCCACTGCTTTCACCGAAGCGATCTTTCGCCGGATGATAAGGCCGCGATAAATCGGGAAGTGAGTCCTCAGATCTCTCAACTCAAGAAACGCACTCATACCGCTTGCGCCTTCAATCGCAAATCGCCCAGCTCACCGCGTAGGACCCTCTGGCAAGAAGTTGTATGACCCGGCACCGGCTCATCTAGATCGATCTGGCTGGTTTCACATAGCTCTTGGGCAAAAGCACAACGCGGAATAAAGGGACATCCTTTGATCTCATACGAAAGATCTGGCGGAGCACCCGGAATCGTGTAAAGAGGATCTCCCTTTCGATGCAGCGCCGGAATCGACTGCTGCAACGAAGCATTGTAAGGATGGAGCGGCATGGCGAATAGCTCCTCGGTCGGAGCTGACTCGACGATTCGACCAGCGTACATGACATTGACGCTTTGACAGAAGGAAGCGACGACACCCAAGTCGTGCGTGATGAAAATAACCGCCATGCCGAGACTCTGCTGACTTTGACGAATTAACTCCAAAATCTGGGCCTGGACCGTGACATCAAGTGCGGTCGTCGGCTCATCCGCAATCAGGATTTCCGGACGACTGATCAGAGCCATCGCAATCATGACTCGCTGCCGCATACCTCCGGAAAACTGATGTGGGTAGAGTTGGATCCTTCGGGCAGCATCCTGGATCCCGACTTCTTCCAGAGCTACGATCGCCTTGAGCAAAGCCTCGCGATGACTGATTTTTTCATGAACCAGCAGCGGTTCCATGATTTGTTCGGAAACGCGAAGATACGGATTGAGCGAAGTCATCGGATCTTGGAAGATCATCGAGATCCGTTTCCCGCGTATCTGCCGGAGCTGTTCGCCCGAGCAGTGAAGGAGGTCAATCCCGTCGAAGCGCGCGGTTCCCGATTCGATTCGACCGGGGGGTTGTGGAACCAATCCAAGCATGGAATAGCAGGTGACCGACTTGCCCGAGCCCGACTCACCCACGATACCCACGGTCTCGCCTTCCTGGAGGGAGAAGGAAACGCCATCCACCGCCCGGATAATTCCAGCCCGGGTATGAAAATAGGTCCGCAGATTTTCAACTTCGAGCAATGGCATAACGGGGTCCGGCACAGGTCTCTTTTCTCATTTGGTCATTCTCAGTCGGTATCAATCTTTTGCGGACTTAGGATTGCAGGCATCACTTAGGCCATCCCCGAGAAAATTCAGCGAGAACAGAGTCAACGAAAAGAAGGCGGCAGGAATCCAAAGAAGCCAAGGCGATGTCTCCATCGTGGAGGCTCCTTCCGAAATAAGGACGCCCCATGAGCTCATCGGCGGAGGCACTCCCAGTCCGAGAAAACTGAGCACTGCCTCGAGTAGCATCACATTGGGCACGGTGAGCGTCGCATATATAACAATCACCGTGGTGACGTTGGGAATGAGATGCCGGAACATGATCCGCGCCCTACTTAGGCCAAGGGAAACCGCGGCCTCCACGAACTCCTGGTGTTTGAGCGAAATGATTTGCCCTCGGACAATTCGCGCCATGGTTAACCATTCCACTGCCCCGATTGCCACGAAGAGCAGGATGAAATTCCTGCCGCAGAACACCATGAGCAAAATCACAATCACAGTAAACGGAAGAGCGTAGAGCACATCCACGATGCGCATCATAACATTGTCCAGTACGCCTCCGGCAAAACCGGCAGTGGTGCCCCAGACGACGCCGATGGCGACGGAAATGAGGGTAGCAACAAAACCAACCGACAAAGAAATCCGGCCACCGACCAATACTCTAGTTAGCAGATCGCGACCGAGTGCGTCGGTTCCAAATAGATGTTTTTGGTCGGAACTTTGGTAAACGAATGCTCCCTCGCTGTACTCCTCTCCCAGGGCCAATCCCGCCGCGATCCGCTTGCGTTCGTCGCGTGGCTTTTCCACAAACTCGTCTTCAATGTTGGTTAACGAATAAAAATTAACCTTTTGCTCCCCATTTTTGAGCGTCTCGGTTCGTTTAATGATTTTGTCTAACGGCGGGCTGGCCTTCAGAGTTAAATCTGTTTGCTCATAGGTATAGCCCGTCACCAGCGGTCCGATCAAACACAGGAACGTGATCGTGAGAACGCAACCGAGGCCAAAGAGAGCCAATTTATTTTTTCGAAGCCGGTACCAAGCGTCCGTCCAGAGTGAACTACCGTGAACGAATTCTATTTCGTCCGGGACGATTACGGGAGAGTCAGTCGCGGAGGCCATGCAGAGTCAATTGCGAGTGCGCGGATCCATCGCACTCTGAAGCAAGTCGGCGAGCAGGTTAAATACCACGATGAGCACAGCGAAGAATGCCACCGTGCCGAGAATCAGAGGATAGTCTCGATTAAAGACTGACTTGATAAATTCTTGGCCCAGACCGGGTACGTTGAAGACCTTTTCAACTACGAACGAACCGCTGATCAGGCCGGCAAACTCCGGTCCCAGAAATGATACGACCGGAAGTAAGCCACCCCGCATCGCGTGCTTGAATATGATATCGCGATTGGGCACTCCTTTGGCGCGCGCAGTACGGATAAAGTCCTGATTGAGCACTTCCAGCATCCCGCCGCGAGTGAGGCGCGCAATGTAGGCGGCATAGAACAGCCCCAGGGTAACCGCGGGTAAAATCATCGGATGCAAGGGGGCATAATCTAGGCCATACCACCCGCTTACCGGGGCGATTTTTAGCGTCAGCCCGAAATAGACCACGAGGATCGGTCCCATCACAAAGGTGGGCACACAAATGCCGGCCATCGCGAGGGACATCGGCAGGTAGTCCCAAATCTGGTTTTTATAGATCGCCGCTACTACTCCTGCAGTGACACCAATAGCTAGCGCAATTATGAATGCCAGCGTTCCGATCTGCAGGGAAACTGGAAACGCGCGGGCGATGACCTCATTAACGGAACTAGTCTGATAGGTGTAGGAGGGTCCAAGATCAAAATGCGCGACTCTCGTAATGTAATGGACGTACTGTTCCAGTAACGATTTATCCAACCCGTAATATTCGTTCAGCTTCTGTTTAACTTCCGGAGTTACCTGTCGCTCCGCGCTGAAGGGACCGCCCGGGATGGATTTGGAAAGGAAAAAGGTAACCGTCAGCACAATCCATACTACCGGGATCAGTTGCAAAAGCCGGCTGACGATCAGTTTGATCATGAAATCTAATGAGCGAGCGAAAGCTTGGGAATTCCATTCTCCTCAAGATCGATAAACTTGTAATTGTGATCGTCGAGCACCAACGGGTTCCAATTCTTGACACTCGGATCCAGGTTATAGACCAGCGTATACCAATAGAGAAGGACACCCGAAGGCTCACTCAACCAGAGCTGCTCGGCCTGATGCAGAATCGAAAAACGCTTCTGCGGATCAGCGGTCTGAGCAGCCTGATCCAGCAGCTTGTCGTATTCCGGATTGCTCCAGCCGGTATTGTTATTGCCATCGCCGGTTCGCCAGATGCTCAAAAAAGTAACTGGATCCATAAAATCGCCGATCCATCCGGAACGCGAAACGTCGTAGTTCAAACTATTCTGCGAGTCCAGGTACACCTTCCATTCCTGATTCTCTATTCCCACGTCAATATTCAGCTCTTGCTTCCACATCTGCTGGATCGCCTCCGCTACCGTCCGGTGCCACTGGTTCGTATTAGTCAGGATGTTAAACTTCGGGAAACCGCTTCCGTTCGGGTATCCGGCTTCAGCGAGCAATTGGCGCGCCCGATCCGGATCATAGTGGATGACGTCCAACGGTTCGTAATCCCCCATCCCGGGCGGTACGTAACCGGTCGCCGGCTTTTGCTTGCCGCGCGTAATGTTTCTGACGATCGATTCACGGTCGACCGCGAGGTTCAAGGCGAGGCGCACTTTGGGGTTATCAAATGGTTTTCGCGTTACATTGATCCGGTAAAAGTAGGCACCTTCATATGGATCGATCCGAATCAGCTCAGGATGCTCCCGGCGATAGTATGGAATTTTGTCGAGTGAGACTTGTTCGGTCTTGTGCAACTGGCCGGCCTGAAACGCGCGCTCTTGGGTATCATAGTTTTCGATTGAGTAGAAGTTGATACCGTTGAGCTTGACGTTCGCTGCGTCCCAGTAGAGCGGATTTCGAACCAATTCGATGACATCATTTTCCTTCCAGGTTTTGAGGATGAATGGACCAGTACCGACATAGTTACCTGGCCGCGTCCACTTGGTGTCGCGCTGGTCCATTCTACCAAACTTCAAGATCGTAGCCGGATGGACCGGGAACCACGAGGTGTGCAGGATGGCAGAAAGGAAATAAGGCGTCGGCCCGATTAACTCGAATTGCAAGTCGCGATCATCGAGCGCCTTTACACCGACTTCGTTAAAATCGGTGATCTTACCGGCGGCGTAATCTCTAGCTCCTTTGAGGATGTAAAGTGCATCGATATACGGAGCACCAAGGGTCGCAGTAAGGATGCGTTTATAGGAAAAGATGAAATCCTGAGCGGTTACCAGATCTCCATTCGACCACTTGGCGTTATCGCGGAGGTGAAACTTCCAAACCGAGTAATCTTCGTTGTGCTCCCAACGATCCGCCAAGCCGGGCAACTCTTTGGATTGATCGTTGGGATCGTGCTCCATCAATCCGTCCATTAACCCCATAATGATATGATGCTCCGGGACTCCCTGTGCAATGGCGGGATCGAGAGTCCGCGGCTCGGTTCCCTCGCACAACAGTAAGATTTTGCGTCGATTCGCTTCCTCCAACGCCGGCTTAGTGGCAGCGTTGAGTTTCAGCGAAGAAAAGACCAGAAGAGCCGCGGCAACAGCAGGAAAAATCGGCCGAGCATTCATGAGATTACTGCGGGTTGATACCCAACTTCTTCAGGAATGGGCCAGTTGAAGGCTTGCGACCGAGGAATTTCTCCACCGAGATGTTAATATCACGGGAATCTCCCACTGCATAGATTTCGTCTCGCAATCGCCGGCCAACCGCTGCATCGAGAAAACCGTCGCGAGCGGTCTGGAAAACTGACGCCATGTCGGCGGCAATCGCGTCCGCCCAAGCGTACCCATAGTAACCGGCATCGTATCCATCGAACAAATGCCCAAAAGAGGCTAGCATCGCAGTCGAAGGATCCGACGGAAAAAAGACATCATTCAGGATGGAATTAGCAAATCCGTTGATATCCTCTTTCTGCGCAGGGGTTAGCGGCTGGTGGATCGATAAATCCAACAGACCGAAGGAGAGCTGGCGCCGGTAGGCGCAGGCTTTAGTCGCCAAGTCGGCCTCCTTGAGCTTGGCTAGCACTTCGGCCGGAATCTTCTTCGAAGGATCCCGATAATCACCGGCAAAACTGTCCAGCACTTTTTTGTCCCAGGCGAAATACTCGAGCATTTGGGACGGTGCCTCCACAAAATCCCCCGGCACATTAGTTCCGGAAAACTGAACGTAATTCACCGTCGTCAATATGGCGTGCATCGCATGACCAAACTCATGGAAAATCGTCACTACATCCTGTTGCGACGCCAGTGAGGGCTTATCACTCGAAGCGGGCGGAAAGTTGCAAATTAGATCCACCACCGGTCGCTGATATTTTCCGTCCGGCAATAGTCCTCCGCTGATCAGCGTGAAATTAGCGAAATGATTATATTTTCCCGGGCGAGGAAATAGATCGAGATAGAACATTCCCAAAGGCTCGCGACTTTGTTGATCGAGCACAGCGTACAGCTTTACATCGTCTTGGTAGACCGCCGGTGCGTCGACCGGGCGAATCTCGACTTGGAAAATATGTTCATAAACCTTGAACATACCGTCGAGTACGCGATCGAAGGGGAAATACACACGAAGTGCCTCCGAATCGATGTTATACTTTTGCTTCTGGAGGAGAGCGGAAGTGAAGTACCAATCCCAGAGCTTTACATCGGGAGTTATGGCTCCGGGCACGGTCGCCTTCGCCTTCTTTAATTCCGCGGTTTCAGCTTGATACTTGGGCTCTAAGGCAGTCTTCAAACGTTCTTCGAAATCGAGCGCAGCCTTGCCGGTCTTGGCCATTTTCACCTCCTCCTGGTAATCGGCCCAAGACCCAT
>DATNNZ010000258.1:0-5825 GCA_035601575.1 Chthoniobacterales bacterium | reverse complement strand
CGCAAAACGGTACGAAGTCCAGATCGGCTTCGCGAACCATGGGTTCAATATCTGGAACTCCAATAAAAACAATTTCATGTCCTCGCGACTGCAGCTTGCGGGCAAGCGCCGTCATCGGATTCAGATGCCCCGTTAGTGGTTGACTCAAAAACCCAATTTTCATAGTTGTTCCATCACTCATTCCGTGAACCATCTCTCGAGGCATAATGGACCGGGATATGGGGCCAATGTAGCTGCGATCATCGAGTTTGGTCTGACGCGTGCGCCCCGTAAGCGTCTGACCAACTGCACGGTCGAACGACCCTGACGGCCACCTTTTGGTCATCATCGGCCGTTCGGACCTTCCCAAATTTACATCCAAGAATCGTCAGGCAGAAACTCCGGAAGAAAACAAGGCCGTCGTGCAGGGGAGCATTGCCTACTTCGGCACATACTCGGTGAGCGAAACAGATAAGACTATTACCACTCACATTGAGAGCTGTACGTTTCCGAATTGGCACGGGATCGATCGAAAGACATCTTTCGACAAAGTAAGCGTCTTACTAACTGCAACACTGCAACCGCAGGTTGGGGGCCCCGCCGAGCTTCGACGATTAGATTCTGGCTGCCCAAGCGCTGGGCGTGAGTTCAGCGACTCGATTGATCGGAAAGTCGGCCAAGCCCGGGAGGACAGAGCCGAGGTAGTCGCGGACCGGTAGGCTCAGGCGGCGACACGTTTCGACGATCGAAATGATGGCGGCTACTCGTGGTCCGGCCTCTTTACTTCCGACGTGTATCCAATTTTTTCGGCCAAGAGCTACCGGACGCATCGCGTTTTCGGCCAGGTTGTTGCTCAATTCCAACTCCGGATATTCCAGGAAGCGACTGAGCCGACTCCAAAGTGTCAGCGCGTAATCACATGCCTTGGCTAGAGCACTCTTGGGCAGTGAGCCGATGCGGGCCGCTTGGATTGACGCCTTGATCTGCTCCACCAACGGCTTGCTTTTGTCCAAACGCAGAACGTGACGATCGCTCTGGCTCAAGGCTTCTTGGCGGGCCTGGGCGTCGATAGCAAAAAGCTCATCCATCTGTGCCACGATCTGAATCGAGGTTGTATCTTTGGGATTGAGTTTGACCGCATCAAAGAACTTTCGTCTGGCGTGCGCCCAGCACGCGGCGTGCACCAGTTTTGGGCCACCGATATGATCGTAAGCGCCGTAACCGTCGCTTTGCAGTAGGCCTTCGAAGTTGCCTAGGAACCGCTTGGGACCTTCCCGCTCCCGGCCAAGCCGGAAGTCAAAGACCACCGGTCCACTCGGATGGCTGTATTGCCAGAGGTAAGCCTGGTGATTTTTGCCCCGACCATCGTGCATCTGTACTCCCACGGTGGTTTCATCGGCTTGGATATAGGAACCGCTCAATAATTCCTGGCCCATCGCGGCGGTGATCGGCCGCAGCAACTCGCCCACCCGCATCACCCAGCCATCCAGAGTCGCCCGGCACAGTTCAATGCCAGTCTCCCTCTCTAAAATCGCACTTTGCCTGTAGATCGGTACGTGATCGGCATATTTGCTGACCACCGTATCAATGACGACTCGATCGCTGGCCAAACCTTTCTCAATGATCCGGGCCGGCACTGGCGCACACTCAACGCCTTGTTCTTCACAGTCTTTGCAGGCGCGCTTTTCGCGCTTGGTCACCACCACGAAATATTCAGCCGGCTTCACATCGAGCTGCTCGCTCTTCTCGTAGCCGATCACACTGTTTTCTTTACCGCAGTTTCCGCACACACATTGTTCAGGAGTGCAGGCAATGATCTTTTCGATGCGCGGCAAGTGAGCCGGCAACTCCTGACGGCCAGGATGCTTTTTGGCCGCTTTGAGGGGTAACTTTAATTGTCCGCGTTCACTCTCGGCTTTCACTTCCGCGCTGCTGACTCCCGGCTCCATGTCCAAGAGCTCCAGTTGTGCGTCGGAAAGTTTTTCGCTGCCGGGTCCGTACTTCTCGATGCGGGCCAGACGCAGCCTTTCTTCCAATACCCGGACCTTATACTCTGCGAACCTGAGCCGATCCCGATCAACGGACAAAGAGTCGTTGAGTTTTTCGAATAACGCCTCCGGAAGCCTTTCTTTGAGCTGGTTAACCAGCTCTGGATCCTGCATTTTGAGGGGAGTAAAACTGTTGCTCAACTAGAAGTTGATAACTAACAAAAATGCAGTTTCTTTGATAGCTTTTTCTTACACTTTTTCGCTCTCCAATACCGTTTGTCGATACCAGTTTTTACGCCGCGTGCGCGTCAGATCGATTCCACCTAACAAGAGCGAAAGTTCCTCATGACTCAAACTCACTCGATCCGATTGGTCTTCGGCTACTGGCCAGCTAAATCTTCCACGTTCCAGCCGTTTGAGGCACGCAACACACTGCCTCCTGTCTCAGCCTCATTCATATATTGGGTAAAATCGTTTGCTTGTCGTTTGTGTACTGAAAAGGTCTTCCAGGGCGCGTCGCCTTCACGTAATTGCGGATTTCCGGGCGCTCGAGATCTTCCCGCTTAATCGTCCACGGCGCATGTTTTGCGACTTGACGCGCCGGCAACAGCTCCTTTTTAATCATCGTTCGTACAACAGTCACTCCCGTTTTAAGTATTGCAGCAGCCTCTTCGAGCGTCAGCCATAGCCTATCCTTTGACATAACAAAGACAGGTATTTGATTATAGTTGCGTAAGTTCTTAACTCGTGTTTCGTTCCATGTCTTTCCTGTTCCGCTGTGATAGCCAAGTCGATTAAGAGTGGATGCTATTCGAGAGTCCGGTTGGACCAATGCTAGCTCTCGGACTAATTCAATAACGTCGCGATCGACGGCACTTGAGTTGCGGCCAACTTTGTTCTTTCGAACTATTAACGGAGTGTGCACGCCTCCTGCCCAGTGGATTTGCATCTCGATAGTTGCACGAGGGTGGTTAACGTCCACTACGATGTCATTGATAAGGGTTCGAATTATTCGCTTCTTGAGCTCAATCGGTGTTGACGCGTCATTCCAGGCTGCATTCAGATTTGATCCCAACTCAAGCAAGCGATTACGATCTTGTTCACTCAGTGTTATCTGGGATTGCTTATGAGCATTCAGACGAGTCTCTGCCTCTGCCAGCTCAGTCAATGCCCTGTTCCACCGCGCTTCCAATTCCGCCGCAACCAGCCGATTGCATGGATCTACCGCTTCGTATTGTCGTTGAGCATGCTCGGCCTCGTAGCGAAGCCGCTCCAGGGCCAGTTCCAACCTCCGTTTTTTCTGATCGTGTTCAATGCTCTGCGTGCTCAAAACCTGCAATGAGGCTTCGATTCCCATGGGTTGACAAGCTTCCAGCACCCTCTCTACGACGGCTTGTTCAACTTTGTACGCCGCAAAGCAAATACACGACGGATTACCTTGCTCTTTGTTTCCGGTCATACAGTAGTAACGAGGCGACTCGCCGCCCCGACTCCGATAACCGACGTGAAGTTTGTGCCCGCACCGTGCGCAGCGCAACAATCCGCTCAGCAGAGCGCTGCCTTTTTTAGCCGCTCCGGAACTTAGATCGTGGAATTTCGTTCGATTCGATTTCAGGATGCGTAGGTTTTCCAAGTATTGTTCCCAGGAGATATATCCCGCATGGTGATCCTTTATCAAGACTTGCCAATTTTCCATCGCCACTCTGTGCCCTCCATGTTTTCGCGAACGACCCTCTACGACTATCGTTTGACATTGAGTCCGGCCATAAGCGAACGCCCCGGCGTAGGTAGGATTTTTGAGCATTCGCAACAAATGCTGATAATTGGGCAGTCGCCATACCGTTGGCCGCCCTGCCTCGCCAGCCCTGGCCACCGGAATGGTAATTTTTTCCTGGTGATACCATAGTAGCACCTGGCGCAACGTGCCAAACCGTTCGAAATCACTGAAGACGCGCCGCACGGCTTCCTGTACTTCGCGATCAGGCGTCATTTCAATGCGGTTTGAATGGCTGCGAACAAAGCCAACCGGTACAATGGTCAATACCTCACCCCGGAGCACCTTCTGTCGGTAGGCTTCTTGAGCCCGCTGTCGGAGTATGCCTAACTCAAATTCACTCATCGTGCCCTTTAATCCCAGCAGCAACCGATCGTTGAGCAGCCCTGGATCGTAGATGCCCTCCGCGTCCACAACGAGTGTCTGCGTCAGCGTGCACAAATCGATCAAATGGTGCCAGTCGCGATTATTGCGAGCAAGCCGGGACGCTTCCATCGCCAATACGGCGCCGACTCGACCATCACAGACCGCGGCCAAAAGCCGGCCGAACCCGGGACGCTCGTGGTGGCCTGCCCCGGAGACGCCGAGATCCTCATCGATGACGACCACTTCTTGAAACCCCAGCTCCCGGGCGCGGTCCTGCAACGCATATTGACGCCGGCTGCTTTCTAAGTTTTGCCGGACCTGCTGTAAAGTCGATTGTCGAATGTAGACGTACGCGGCGCGTTCCAGGTGCTTGGCGCTGATCTTATCATTCATCGTGACCTCCTTCAGTACGATGGTTTTTGAAAACGACAGACCTAAGTAACTCGGCTAGCAAGGCTACACACTTACTTCGAACGCCGCTTGGCATTTGACCGTTTAGAGGAGACTTTTCCAGCGCCAGTATTAACTGACGATGACGAAATTTTGGAGGCGATTTTTGGCCGCGGGACTGAAGACTCATGTCTTTCAATACCCCGGTTCTCCAGTTGGAGATCAAGCAATTGAGCTAATCTTAGCAGCGCCTGACAATCTATTATTGCACGATCGGCGCAGCGGACGCTTGCACAAATCGATTCATCAAACATCCACCCGGGAATGCCGCGCGTCGTGTTGTTAGGCATTCGGACATAGACCAAGTCCCGTAACCCACCGCCCGCTCCGAACACTTCAAGAGTCTGTCCATAATATGGGTGATACGGATAAAGAACCCGTAAGTAACCTTTGCGGGCATTGTGGAGCGTTTCTCTTTGCGCAGCTCCAAAGGCCAGAACCGTCCCAGTATAGGACTTTGAGTCTGTTCCTTCTGGCATTAGCAAACAAAAACAGATGCCCAGTTCGGACTTCCAGTCCAAACTTGTCTTGCACGATTCCGTGAAGTCCATCGAAGCCCTTTCGCATGTCGGTCGCTCCGAGAGCCACGTAGATCCTCGTCGCTGGCCCAAGCCCAAACACCGATCAGATCTCCTCAATGGTTCGGATCAAGCGCGTCAAAGTCTCGGCGTCAAAATCTCGCCTAACCTCAATTCGCCGGCCTTTGGCCAGCAACACCTCCAAAGCGCAGCTGCTTTCTGCGCTGCCATTGCGTCGGCTCCGGGCGACCTTCACCTCAACCAGCCGTTCACATTCGCCTTGCCACCCTGCTCCCCTCCGGCGCCTCTTCAGCCCACGCTGCAACGTGCTGAGCGCTAAACCATGGTTGTTGCAAAATTCAACCTGCCGCAGTCCGCTCGCCTCGAATTCCTTAACCAGGCGTCCGATCTCTTGCCTGCTGCGCCGTTTCCGAACCTTAACCTCTTGGATTTCGGTCATGCCGAGAGTGGATCAAAATCGGGCCGGCCTGACTAGATGGGTTCGTCTGACGGATGCTTTTGCTCTCACGGTTATTCGACTGGCGCGATGCGCTCGTTGTGGTCCAACCGAAGACGTTGATTCGCTGGCACCGAGCCGGGTTTCGACTTCTTTGGCATTGGAAATCAAAACCGGGGCGCCCTCCGATTCCTGCTGAACTGCGGCGCTGACCATCCTTATCGGTTCCTCGTTCATGACCGCGACAGTATCTATGCTATGCTCAGGCGCTCGATACGCGATCGCCAACCTGC
>DATNNZ010000257.1:0-28205 GCA_035601575.1 Chthoniobacterales bacterium | reverse complement strand
ACGCACGATGCCATGGGCGATGGTGAGGATGGCCCAACTCACCAGCCGGTCGAGCAGTTGCTGTCGTTGCGTGCCATTCCCGGGCTGGTCACGTTGCGGCCTGGGGATGCCAACGAGGTCGTCGAGGCCTACCGCTACATCATGCAGTTACGGCACCAACCTGCCGTGCTGGCGCTATCGCGCCAACCCTTGCCAACCTTGGATCGGAACAGATATGCTCCGGCATCCGGCGTTGCGCGCGGAGCCTATATACTCGCTGATGCTCCAGGCGGAAATCCGGAAGTAATCCTGATCGGATCGGGCAGCGAGGTCAGTCTAGCCGTGCAGGCTCACGACCAGTTGCTGGCGGAAGGCATCCGTGCTCGCGTGGTCTCGATGCCGTCCTGGGATATCTTCGAACACCAGACGCAGCAGTATCGTGACAGTGTGCTGCCACCAAACGTCAAAGCTCGTGTCGCGATCGAGCAAGGGTCCACCTTAGGGTGGGAGCGCTACGTCGGTCAGGAGGGCTGTATCATCGGGATGCACACCTTTGGCGCCTCAGCGCCGCTCAAAGAGCTCCAGAAGAAGTTCGGCTTCGAGCCGGGCCGAGTAGTAGGGGCAGTGAGGGATCTGTTGGCGAAGGAAGGAATTCATTCATCATGAAACCATATAAAAACGTAGACCCCATCCGGCTGGTCCTAGCCGACGTGGACGGAACCCTCGTAACCCAGGAAAAGGTGCTTACGGCGAAAGCACGGCAAGCGGTAGCTAAATTAGGCGAAGCGGGAATCGCATTTGCTATTACGAGCGGGCGCCCCCCGCGCGGCATGCAAACATTGATCAAGGATCTCAACATCTCAACGGTGGTGGCTGGATTCAACGGAGGAGTTTTCATCACTCCCAGACTGGATCCAATCGTGATGCGTGATTTGCCAAAGGACGCTACCGCCCGCGCCATAGAATTAATCAGGGAGTACGGCCTGGTCGCCTGGCTTTACACTGATACTACTTGGTATGTTCAGGATCCAAAAGGGCGCCACGTCGATCGAGAGAGTAAGACCGTCGGGTTTGGGCCGGAGGTAACTTCGGATTATTCGCAATATGTCGCGCAAGCGGCCAAGATCGTCGGCGTGGGCGATGATCTCGAAGCGGTAGCCGAGTGCGAAAAAAAGGTGCGGGAAGAGCTGGGTGACCATGTTTCGGCGGCGCGATCGCAGCCGTATTATCTGGATGTTACCCATCCGGCGGCGAACAAGGGAAGCGTGGTCGATTTCCTGGCCTGCGTTTACCTTATACCGAAAAGCAGTATCGCCACCCTTGGCGACATGCCCAATGATGTGTTGATGTTCAAGAAAAGTGGGATGAGCATCGCGATGGGCAATGCAAGTAAGGAGGTTCAAGCCGAGGCTAACTTTGTTACTGATTCAAATGAAGAGGAAGGATTCGCCCACGCGCTTGAACGTTTCATTTTGAGCGGCGGCGCACCTTCAGCGCGATGACAAATTACAAATAGCAGATAGCAAATGGCCCGCCAGACTTGGAACAGGCGGGTTCAGTTCTGTTGTTTCGACCCAATCGATCATCCGTCGTAGCGGAAGTTTTCCGATCGATCCAGCATTAGCCGGGGGTCTAGCAACTCTCGCCGTCCGCGCCCTGTTCGAAGAAGCCGAACTCACGCCGAAGCCAGCGCTGCATCGGCGCGGTCTGGGCGTCCATTCCGATCTTTCCCTGCGGCTGTCCATTCGTGATTGCTCAATTTGCGGAGTATGGTCTGACGGCTTCGGGACGAGGAAGACGACTAGCACGCGGAGGACTAAGACCAACCCAATGAGCATTGCTTTCCTTTATCCCGGACAGGGAGCACAATTTGCAGGCATGCTTCACCAGCTGCCGGAGCGGGCCGAAGTTAAGGAGACATTGCGGGAGGCAAGTCAGGTTCTTGGTCACGACGTTCTAGCGCTGGATACGGAAAAGGCATTTTCGTCGACGGTGCCGGTTCAACTTGCCATTTTTGTTTCCGGGGTGGCCATGACGCGGGTTCTACAGGCCGAAGGAGTAAAGCCTGAGGTTGTCGCCGGTCTCTCGGTTGGAGCTTTTGCCGCTGCCGTTGCCGCGGAGGCACTTGCCTTCAAGGACGGTTTGCGCGTAGTGAAGTTGCGCGCCGAATTGATGGAAAAAGCATATCCCAACGGTTTCGGATTATCGGCCGTTGTCGGACTAAACGAGCAGCTGCTTTCTCAAATCGTCAGCGAAATCAATAAACCCGAATCCCCGGTTTTCTTGGCCAACCTGAATGCACCGACTCAGATCGTGATTGCGGGATCCGATTCCGGGATGGAAGCGGTGCTTAATCGCGCCAAAACCGAAGGGGCACGCACGACCAAACGTTTGCAGGTCAGTGTCCCTTCGCACTGCATCTTACTAAAAGGCGTGGCGGATGAGCTAACCCGCCGCATGACCAACATCGAGATCAAAACACCCGAGCTGATTTACATAAGCAATCGTCGCGCTCGGGCATTGCGCGATCCCGACAGAATTCGGGAAGACTTAGCCGTCAATATCACGCACGCTGTCCGTTGGCACGATGCAACGACCGTCGCTTATGAGCGGGGCGTCCGTTTGTTCATCGAATTACCCCCGGGGCATACATTGACCGACCTGGCCTCAACGGCCTTTCCAGATGCTCGATCGATCGCGCTTGGTCAAATGCAGATCAACGCCGCCGTGAAGCTGATTAAGCGATACGCGGAAAGAATGAGTTGACGGCGTTCTCCGTTTGGCGTTTGGCGCTTGGCGTTGTCAACGTTCCCGGCGATGTCGGCGCTATCCGACTTCGCCCGTCGTTCGAAACTCGGAAAGCTTCCGCCTTCGCTAAGGCTATGGCGGAAGCGTCGTCGGGCAAGCCAGCAATGTCGGTGTTATCGCGGTTGCAGCTCTCCACTGGATGATTAATAAGAAAAACAATGAAATACAGATCATTGGGAAAATCTGGTATTGAGGCTTCGGTCGTCGGTTTTGGAGCTTGGGCGATTGGAGGATGGATGTGGGGTGGCACTAAGAGGAACGATCCGCAAGGCGCGATTCGAGCGGCGGTTGATCACGGAATCAACCTGATTGATACCGTCCCAATGTACGGCGCCCGCGATATTGATCAGGCTATTGCCAACTAAAGCGGGCGAGGTTGCGTTGACCGAGGAAGAAATTTGGACCATTCGCAAGGCCGTTGATCAGACGAAACTTTGAAAAGATCTTCTTGATAACCAAAAGGGGCTAGATAGAA
The DNA here is from genome assembly GCA_035601575.1 of Chthoniobacterales bacterium. GTDB lineage: Bacteria > Verrucomicrobiota > Verrucomicrobiia > Chthoniobacterales > JAFAMB01 > DASTDH01. The sequence goes on along the minus strand of DATNNZ010000257.1, from coordinate 24,943 downwards.
ATGGCCCGAGCGGGGACTTTAATTGGAATAAGTTATCGATTAGCCGTTTATCAGCAGACGGAAGCGGATCCGCTACCACTCTTCGGAAACAATCGGTTATTGAGCAACAAAAGGCTCGAGTCCAGGTTGTTTCGAAGAATTGATCAGAGCCGCAGTACCAATTCCAGGTCCTGGTTTCAAAAGCTGGAGAAAATACGATCCACTCTCACGCGTGGAATCGAAATATTAACTAAAGGAAGGGCAGACATAAAAATCGTGAACGAGCAGCTGACACTTTGGGGGGTTTATTTGACGGCATATTTCGTTGCTCTGACTCCCTCGGTTCCGCCGCTATGCGGTCTAGTAATTACAGCCTTAGTGATAGTTAACGCGGCCTTTCTCCTCTTGCCGGAAAGGTAGGAACACCGTTGCCTCGTGAGCGGGCATCTGCTCTTACCCGCGGTCAGTCGGGCGCTTATCGTTCCGAGTTGCGAGTTGCGGGGTCCAAGCGGCCTCGCTCCGGAACCAGGAACTCGCAACCCGGAACCCGGAACTCGGAACCCAGAATCGATGGATGCTTACCCCCGCACTGGAATGACGGGATGCATTATTCCGTCCGGTGTCGGTTCGCTCCGTTCAACGCGACGATGATCTTACCGATGTGGGCATTTGTCCCCAGGTAGTCATGCGCCGCCGCGTATTCCTCGAGGCCGACAAAGACACGATCGATCTTCGGCTGGAAGAGCTTCGATGCCAATCCATCAAAAACAAACTTCTTTGCTCGCGCGATTGCTTCCCGATTCGGTGGAATGCCTAGCCGGGAGTGCCCAGTAAAATCGAAAATCCTAAAACTGGTGTGCAAGTTCAGGCCCCGTAAGAAACACGCACCGAGAGGCAATGGCGTTGTGTTCTCCATTGCTCCGAGATAGCCGTAAACGATGACGTGACCAAATCTTTTCGTTGCCCACACCAGTTCCTCGAGGCCGGGGCCACCGACACCGTCGTAGACTACATCTACACCATCCCCTCCAGTTATTTCGAGAACCGCCTCCTGCACATCGTCAATGCCGGCAAAGACAACGTGATCCGCCCCCACAGTGGTCAGATGTTGTCCTTTTTCCTCGGATCGAGTGACCGCAACAATCTTGGCACCCAATGCTTTGGCCAGCTGAATCGCAGCGATTCCCATCGAAGAACTGGCCGCTGTGATTACCACATACTGGTTAGGCTGCAGGCCGGCCAGTTCAATGAGAGCGAAGTAGGCCGCAAATAATCCGCTGGTTACGGAAGCAGCCTCCCTACTGTTCAGGTTCCGCGGATAGACTAATAAAGCGTTCTCTGGATAGATTGCGGCCTCACCGTGGGCCGTGTAGTTCAACAGCGAGACTGCAGGAAAAGTGGAAACCTGATCGCCTACTTTTAGAATTTTGACTTCGGGTCCGACCGACTCAATCACTCCCGCGGCATCGTAGCCAATCCTCGCCGGCAGCACTGGTTCTTCAAAATAAGCACCTTCGCGCCAGAGGATGTCGGTTCGGCTCAATGCGATAGCATTCACCCTCATTGAGATTTCGTTGCCTTTCGGTTCCGGTAGAATGAGTTCCTCCACCTTTAGGACCTCCGGTCCGCCGGTTTTGTGAAAACGGATTACTCTCGTGGTCCTATCCATAAAAGGAGGATGCTTCCTGGAAACTCTGACGAACTCGCATTGTATACATTCATTATAGGCGCACCCGGTTCTTGCGCCTACCCTCAGAACGGATCGTTTGTATTAACTCGAAAGGACGATGGCGCATAGCTGCAGATAGCCGATAGCCGATCGGCGACAGGTGGTTGGTGAAACTCGGCCAAGATTGGTGCGGCGAGAAGGGCTTTGCGATGTCGGGAACCGTCTGTGATCGGCCAATCTATTGTCTAGCCCAGTCCGCTCTCCAGGAACAACGCCCCCACTATTTCTGTCACTGATCACCAATCACTGATCGGCTATCGGCTATTGGCTATTGTCGACTCCCTCCTTCGGGTAATCGGCTGATAGCTACCTTGAGCTAACGAGAACCGTCCGTTTTGGCGATGGAGAGGAAATTCAGCAACCTGCTACATTAACGGCTGGAACGCCGATAAATGATCGAACCGCAACTGCCAGAAAACGCTGCGATTGCGTCCTGCTCCGCCGCGGCGGGCACAGGGACGGACTAAGCCGTCGGCTAATTAGACGCTCAAAGTCCGACCCGATCCGACCGCATCTCCGTTCGCTTACCGATCAAATCATGACCTCTTCTGTTACTGATCCGAAAATCCGAGTCCTAATTGCGGATGATCATCCGATTTTTCGCGAAGGCCTAACGACAATTCTTTCGCTGCAAAAGGATATGACCGTGATAGGTGAAGCCAGCGATGGCGAGGAAGCTTGTCGGCTCTATGACCAACTTTCGCCCGACATCCTGATTCTGGACCTCCGGATGCCAAAAAAAAATGGCCTTGAGGTTGTGACCGAACTCATGTCAAGAGCGCCTCGACCCCGGGTCGTTGTGCTGACCTCTTCTGAGAAAACGGAGGATCTTCGGCGCTCACTGACAGCAGGAGTTAAAGGCTACATCTTGAAGGGAACGGAGCCACGGCAAATTTGGAATACCATTCGCGAGGTTTTCGCCGGGAAATCTTCGCTTCCCGACGAAGTTGCCGCAAAACTGGCAGACTCTCTGACTCACCTCGAACTATCCGAGCGTGAGCTTCAAGTCCTCGACCAGATGGCGCTCGGTAAAAGCAACAAAGAGATTGGACAACAACTCTACATCAGCGAATACACGGTAAAGAACCACGTAAAATCTGTTTTGAAAAAGCTGAACGCTTTCGGTCGAACGGAGGCAATTGCGATCGCTCATGAACGCGGACTGATCAAAACGCCTTAGTCGGTTTGGCTGCCGATATCGCTCGAGGTCGAAGCGACGGCGAGCTGCCGGGCGGGGCGCCAGTATCATCGTTCACTTGCCGAAAAGCTCGTGATATCGAACCGTTCCCAATGAAGCATAGCCAGATCAATGCATTTTGGCGCTCGGCGGCGCTCTGGTTCCTAAGCACCGCTGTTCTGGCCTTAGTGACCGCGGTTTGCTGGCGATTCCATGCTCTTCCCTCGGTGGCGGCCCTTCTCTATATGGTCGTCATCGTCCTGGTATCCCTCCAGGGCCGCTTCATTCCGGCAATTCTTGCGTCGATCGTTGCCATTTTATGTTTGGACTACTTCTTTGTTAAACCGATATTGCGAATAACGTTGGCCGAGAGTCTGGACGTGGCAGCACTGGTTGCCTATTTAACCACGGCGTTAGTCGTCACTGGCCTGCTATCCCGGGTACGCAAGTCGTTTCGGGATTTGCGTCACAGCGAGGCTCGCTTGGCGGAAGGAGAAAGATTGAGCCGTACCGGCAGCTGGACGTGGAGCGTTTCGAACCATGATAACGCCTATTGGTCGGCAGGACATTTTCGTATCTACGGCTTCGATCCGCGGGACCGGCCGGTTTCCTACCAAGTGTCTCGACAACGAATCCATCCCGAGGACCTCGATTCCTTCGAAAAGAGCTTTGACCAAGCCGTTCGCGAAAGAAAAGTTTGGGAGTTCGATCATCGGATCGCTCTGCCCGACGCATCAATAAAGTACGTCCACACGATTGGTCGTCCCGTTGTGAACGAGTCCGGCGATCTCGTCGAATACGTTGGCACCGTCATGGACGTGACCGAACAACACCGGTCAACGGCCGCTCTGGAACGGGCTTTAGCAGAGGTCAAAAGTCTCAATGTTGAGTTAAGTCGGACTAACGAAGAATTGCGGATCCAGATCAGTGAGCGAAAGCAGGCACAGGAGGCGCTGCGAGTAAGCGAACAGCGACGGATAGCCCAGTTAGCCAAAGCAAACGAAGCACTTCGCGGATGTCTGGATACGCTCGCGCAGGTCCCTGAACTGGATGACTTTCTGGGGCAGGTAATGGCCGCCGTCACGCGGCAATTGGGTGCCGTCTTCTCCACTTTGCGAATGCTTAATGTGGAGCAAAACACACTGACGGTGGAACTCGTTTTTCAAGAAGATCGCGTGCTGTCGCCGATCGAGGCAGGATTTCCGGAAAGGTGGCGGTCCATGTCACTCGACGAACAACATCTCGCTACTTACCGGGCTCAGCCAACAACGGTCACCCGTCTGCTCGATCCGCACTCCCCGACACCGGAGGGCCTGCGCGATTATCTGCTTGGACTTGAGATAAGGACGGGACTAATTATTCCGCTGATCTCGGGCAGCCAGATGCACGGTTTGTTAGCGTTCTATTTTCTCCAGGAACGTGATTTTACCTCGGAGGAGCTCGAAATCGCGCGAGCGTTAGCCACTCAAGCCAGCCTAGCTATTCACCTTACCCGATTAGCTAAAACTGCTCGACAATCTGCCGTCTTAGAGGAACGCAATCGATTGGCCGGAGAGATTCACGATTCACTCGCGCAGAGTTTTGCCGGGATCTCCATGCAGTTGTTCGCCGCCCAGGAGGTCATCCAAACGAGGGCCATGGACGACAGTAGCCTTGGCTATATCGAACGAGCAAACGATCTGGCGCGCTTCGGCTTAGCCGAGGCGCGGCGTTCCGCGCTCAGCCTGCGATCGGATGTCATAGAAGAGTCAGGATTAATCGAAGCCCTGCAAATGTTGGTCGAACGTTCGAATATCCCGGGCCGGTTACGCTGTAATTTTCGATCAAACGGCATACGCAAGGAAAGCTTGCCGCATCACGTCCAACACGATTTTCTCCGCATTGCTCAAGAAGCGATTAGTAACGCGCTTCGCCACGCTAAGCCGACTGTCATCAGTGTTAATCTCCGATTGGATTCCCAGAATCTTGTCCTCGAAATTAGAGACAATGGTTCCGGGATCGACAACACTCGCATGGAAAACGGAGAAGGATTAGGACTTGGCAACATGCGAAACCGGGTCAAAAGTCTTGGCGCCGAACTAGACATTCGAACGGCAGCCGGTCGTGGCACCAGCATCATCGTTCGGTTACCAATCAGTTCGTAACCTCGAGGTCATTATGCCACAAACCACGCATTTCGGAGTAGAAAACGGGTCTAGAGCGAAAGGTGATTGACCGGTTATAGGCGAAAAACGCACCGAAACGATCATGCCAAGATCAGTCGAGGCGTCGCCTTAGCAATTTTGGGTGCGTTTTCGCCTCTTACCAACCGTCTCTTACCTCTCGTTGAGTGCCGCACACTGCTTAATACTTAGCGCTTACCCTGGATCGATCTCCTCTCCGAGACCTCTGTACTACACCGGTTCCGATTCTTGTTTTTTTGCGAGGATTCTCCTCTGTCGGACAAGTCGGCGTACGTGAGTCACCTCTCTTTCGCCCTGGTGCTTTGTCCTTCGAGCAGTGAAGGCATGACCCATTCGGGTAGCGATAAAGCACTCCTTCTGTCAATAGCGATGCGGGTCAACTAATACTAAACTCATCGCCAGAGTCAGAAAGTGGGATGGATGTTCCGATTCCTGTGCCGAGACAGGGAATACAATTTGGGAGGAGCCGGGGGCGAAAAATCCGAGTGTTACAAGAGAGCAGCGACATTTATTCTTCGATCTCGAACCCTACTAACATCGTGATGCAGAGGTCCTTGGCAAGCTTTTGGAGAAACAGAGTGATTCCGCAACAACCGGTTTATCTGCCGATTCAGACAGAGAAGCCATAAACATGACCGTAGGCAACTTAGACGTAAGGGAAACTGAGGAACGCATATCTACTCCGAAGAAAAGCAGGAAGAGAGGCATCATATTTTTCTTTGTTGCTGGAGCCATTGCGTGTATTGCAATTGCCCTTCTTTCCCGTCAGCTGGGCCCTCCCCACGCCCAAGTCCTTCGGCCGACTTCGCCGGCTCGAACAGAGATGACAGTGAGTGTCGTCCATCCGCAGAAGGTATCCTCGACCGTCATCCTGGATTTGCCCGGGCAGCTGCAAGCCTATACCGACGCACCAATTTTCGCCCAGACGAGCGGGTATCTGAAAGCGTGGCATTTTGATATTGGGGCTAAGGTAAAGGCCAATGATATACTGGCTGAGATTGACACACCAGAGGTTGATCAAGAGCTGGCCCAGGCCAAGGCCCAACTCCAGGTCGCCCAGTCAGCGCTCCAGCTGTCTCAAGTCACCTATCAACGTAATCAGGACCTTTTTAATCAGAGGGTTATTGCTCCACAGGATCTTGATACGGCGGCTGATACCTATTACGAAAACCAGGCAACGGTAGCGGCGGACGAGGCTAATCTTGACCGGCTCAATGCCCTCGAAGCGTTTAAGCTCGTGCGCGCACCATTCGATGGCATCGTCACAGCGAGAGATATCGATATCGGGGCATTCGTTGCCGCGGGTTCCGGCACTCAGCTCTTTCGCGTAGCGCGGACTTCGCCATTGCGCATTTATGTTAACGTGCCGCAAGAGTCAGCGCAGCTAGTAAAAATCGGAGTCGAGGGAGATCTCACCGTGCCTGAATTCCCTGGCCGAACATTCCCGGCCCACGTCACCAATGCGGCCGGTGCAGTCGATCCAATCGCCCGTTCTTTGCAAACCGAACTACAAATTCCCAACGAAACCGGTGAACTGCTTCCGGGCGCCTATGCCGAAGTGAGCTTGAGACTCAACGGTGACAGAGGCTTGGTCACGATCCCATCCAATGCGTGGCTCTTCCAAAGGGAAGGGGCAACCGTCGGGGTAGTTCACCCCGACGGAAAGGTAGAGATCCGGAAGGTCACAATCTATCTTAATCTGGGTGACAAAGTAGAAATTTCCCAGGGGTTGTCTGATTCGGACCAGGTAATAGTGAACCCTTCAGATGGGTTAGCCAATGGCATGAAAGTCAGTGTGATCGAACCAAATCAGCCGCCACGTACGGCACATTCCCTAACCACTCCGGCGCCACATGGCCAGTACTGACCCGCCACCCGGTAAACCGTTGCTCACTTATATCAGAATTAGCGAGGAATACAGGGTAGCTCATTCGGGTGGGATAAAAGCGCTCGTTCCGGTAAAAGCATATAAGCGCAAAAGATGTTAGTAAATCGGACGACCGCAAGATGGGTCGGCGACCGAGCGGCGGTTCGGAAAGGATCTGAACTGGCTGTAAAGTGGAGATTAACTTAGATGGTAGAATCGGTAAGTCAGAACACTTCGAAAGCGACTGAAGCTTCGTCTCGCCCCTCGCTCAAGCCTAAAGAAAAGAACCGGCGAAAACTCCGGTTCTTCTTTCTCGCCGCAGGAGCGCTATTTATCGGCGTCGCCACGCTCGGCGTTTACACGCGCAACACCTGGACAACGCAGCTTCAGCACCGCACGAACCAAGCTGCGCAGATGGTTGTGCAGGTCACCCATCCAGAGATGGCCGTCGGGATGATACACCTTGAGTTACCCGGCCAGGCGATGCCTTATACCGACGCGCCGATCTTTGCTCAGACCAGCGGCTACCTGAAAAAGTGGTATTTTGACATTGGCGCTAAGGTCAAGGCCGGTGCTGTTCTGGCCGAGATCGATACGCCCGAGGTGGATCAACAACTGGCGCAAGCCCAAGCTCAGCTCAAAGTAGCACAGGCCGCTCGTAATCTAGCCGAAGTAACCTACACGCGGGACCAAACGCTCTTTAAAACCAATGTTATTGCTGCACAGGACTTCGATACCGCGGCCGACAACTATGCGGGAAGTCAGTCCACGGTAATTGTCGACCAAGCCATAGTTGACCGTTTGGAAGCTTTGGAAGCATTTAAAATCGTTCGGGCTCCATTCGACGGCATTGTCACGGCGCGGAATACCGATATTGGAGCATTCGTGCCGTCGGGCTCAGGAACTCAACTTTTCCGGATGGCACGAAATTCACCTCTGCGAGTTTACGTGGTCGTACCACAGGCCTTCTCATCGTTGGTGAAAGTTGGCGAGGAAGCAGAGCTTGCGGTCAACGAATACCCAGGGCGAACGTTTCCGGGGCATGTAGTGGGCACGGCCGGGGCCATCAATTCGAGCACCAAAAGACTTTTGACGGAATTAGACGTACCCAATCCAACGGGGGAGCTTCTCCCGGGCTCATATGCTCAGGTGACATTGCAGCTCCAAACTGACAACGGCGGCGTTATGATCCCACCGCGAACGTTGCTTTTCCAATCCGGAGCGCCCGCGGTCGGCGTGGTTCATCCGGATGGGAAAGTCGAAATTCGGAAAGTTAGTATCAATCGAGACCTTGGAGACAGGCTAGAGATTTCCAAAGGCTTATCAGAATCGGACCAGATCATCGTCAATCCTTCGTCTGGGCTGGTAACCGGGACGGTCGTCACGATAGCGAACCCAACGTCAGAATCGATGTAGCTAGCACTGACCCCAACATCATGATCACGTTATTTTCGGCGGGAAGCTGCGATGCGCGGCCAGCCCAAGTTTAAAGGAGCAACCATCGCATGTGGATCGTAAACCTGGCATTAAGACGCCCTTACACCTTCATCGTTCTATCAATTTTCATTTTGATCGCCGGTGTTCTTTCCATCTTGAGCACCCCGAAGGACATTTTCCCATCAATCAATATCCCGGTTATTTCGGTAATCTGGACCTTTACCGGTATGGCGCCCGAAGAGGTCGAGCAGCATATCACTTCGCCTTACGAACGCGTTCTTACGACGACCGTCGACAACATTGAACATATCGAGTCGCAATCGTTGAACGGCATCGCGGTAGTCAAAATCTTCCTGCAACCAAACGCCAGCGTACCGGCGGGAATAGCACAGGTCACCTCAGTTTCTCAGGCGGTTCTCAAACAGCTTCCGAATGGCATTACCCCGCCGCTGGTTCTTAGCTACAGCGCCACGAACGTGCCAGTGATCAACGTGGGACTGAGCAGTAAAACTTTATCCGAGCAACAGCTCAACGACTACGGGCTGAACTTTGTTCGGACCCAGCTCATCACAGTTCCCGGCGCGGCCATTCCTTACCCATACGGAGGAAAGCAAAGGTACGTGGAAGTGGACCTCGACTACAAGGCTTTACAAGGCTACGGCCTGACGCCTGCCGACGTCGTAAACACGATCAATGCGCAGAACCTGATCTTGCCCTCCGGCACTCAGAAAATCGGTCGCTTCGAATACCAAATCGGCGTAAACGCAAGCCCGCCCACATTTGAGCAGTTAAACGCTATTCCGATTAAAACTCTGGCGAACGGCACCACAATTTACATGCGAGATGTGGCGCGCATTCTCAACGGGAACATTCCACAAACCAACATCGTCCGTTTCAACGGAACGCGATCCACCATGCTGGTGGTACAAAAAACCGGCAGCGCGTCGACCTTGGATATTGTGCAGGGAATCAAGGATAAAATCCCGCGACTGAAACAGACCTTACCGCCCGCGCTGGATATTTCAACGCTATCGGATCAATCGATTTTTGTTACCGGCGCGATTGACGGTGTGGTGCGCGAAACCGTGATCGCGGCGTGTCTCACCGCAATCATGATTCTCCTTTTTTTGGGTGATTGGAAAAGCACTCTCATCATTGCCATCTCGATACCTCTAGCAATTCTCTCTTCAATTGCGGTGTTGAGTGCGCTCGGCCAGACGCTTAACATCATGACGCTGGGCGGGCTCGCCTTAGCGGTTGGGATTCTGGTCGATGACGCGACGGTAACGATCGAAAACATCGACCGGCATCTAGCAGAAGGTAAACCGACGTTGGACGCAATTCGGGACGGGGCAGCTCAGATTGCCGTCCCAGCGTTGGTCTCGACGATGTGCATCTGTATCGTTTTCATTCCGATTTTTTTCCTCTCGGGAGTCGCCAAATACCTGTTCTCGCCGCTGGCTGAAGCAGTCATTTTTGCAATGATCGCCTCTTACATCCTGTCGCGAACTCTCGTTCCGACCTTGGCTATGTACTGGATTAGAAAGCACGGCGAAGAATCACACCAAGCCAAAGGGAGGAAGACGTTTGCGCTTTTTACCTGGTTCTCCCGTTTTCACCGATGGTTCAATAATCAATTCGAAAAATTCAGAGAAGGCTATCGCGATCTGCTCAGTTTTGGACTCCGAAACGCCGGGAAGCTCGTTACCTTGGTACTCGGCTTTACCGTGGTCTCGATGGGTTTGTTTCCATTTCTTGGACAGAATTTCTTCCCTTCGGTCGATTCCGGACAATTCGATATGCACGTTCGGGTGAAGTCTGGCACGCGAATCGAAGAAACCGCGCGCTCGATCGATCAAATCGAACAGATGATCCGTCAGGTTATCCCAGCCAACCAGTTACACGGCATTATCGATAATCTGGGAATTCCCTACAGCGGCATTAATATCTCCTACAACACCACTGGAACAATGAGCCCGGCCGACGGCGACATCCTGGTTTCGCTTAACGAAAACCACGATCCAACGAATAAATTTGTCCAGGTTATCCGAACTCGCATGCACCATGATTTTCCAGACGTCGGTGTCTGGTTCCCGCCGGCTGATATCGTTGCGCAAGTTCTTAACTTCGGGTTGTCGGCTCCGATCGACATTCAAATTACCGGTGCGAACAAAGCAGGTAACTTCGCGTTTGCCAGTAAGCTCATGGATCAGATTCGCCACGTTCCAGGCGCGGTGGATTTCCGCATCCAGGAACCGAATGATGCGCCTCAGCTAAATGTCACGATCGATCGCACTTTGGCATCGGTTCTTGGCGTAACCGCGCAAGCGGTGTCAAACAGCGTCCTGGGTGCGCTGGCCGGATCGAACCAGACTTCGCCAAACTTTTGGGTCGACCCGACCAATCGTGTCAGCTATCAAGTCAACGCCCAAGTACCGCAGTATGACATGGATTCTCTGGACTCTTTGCGGAACCTACCAATCCTGGGCGGTAGCAACACTGGACAAGCCCAAATTCTCGCGAACGCCGCTACGATTTCCCGCGGCACGACATCCCCGGTCGTCGACCACTACAACATTACGCCGGTAATCAATATCTATGGAAACGTCGATGGTAAAGACTTGGGATACGTCGCTGATCAGATACAGAAGCTAGTCGATGCGTCGAAAAAGGATCTTCCTAGAGGCAGCTTCATCGATGTCCGCGGACAGGTCAGCACCATGCACGATTCTTTTGTCGGGTTATACCTCGGATTGGCATTCTCGATGGTGCTGGTCTACCTGTTGATGGTGGTGAATTTCCAATCCTGGACGGAGCCATTCATCATCATCACCGCTCTTCCCTGCGCGCTGGCCGGGATTGTCTGGATGCTCTTCACCACGGGCACCACCTTGAGTGTGCCCGCTCTAATGGGTGCGATCATGTGTATGGGAGTAGCGACGGCGAATAGCGTTTTGGTAGTCACTTTCGCCAATGAGCTGCTTGAACAGTATAAGGACTCCTATCGCGCTGCGCTTGAGGCCGGTTACGCTCGGCTTCGACCAGTGCTCATGACGGCGATGGCGATGATCATTGGAATGATTCCAATGGCATTAGGTTTAGGAGAAGGCGGCGAGCAAAACGCTCCCCTGGGCCGAGCCGTGATCGGAGGATTGATTTTCGCTACCGTAGCCACATTGTTCTTTGTTCCAACGGTGTTCATGATCGTTAGAAGAGGGAGACATTCTCCCTCGGGTGAATCTTCCCCACAGCTAGCCGTCGGGCCCGAAGCAGAGGGCCAGCCGAACTAGTAGCAAAGAGAGGATCCGGTGTGACCAAGCTTCTCTGCCAACGGCCAATGAAAAATGACTTTCTCATTCGCGATTGCCGGGTAGAATCTCGTTGCTGGCCGAGCTGGGAGGTTCCGACCGCTATGAAACCAACCTCTAAACCAACGACGAAGGTCATTAGTGTTCTGATTGCGGACGATCATCCGGTCGTTCGGGAAGGGTTGGCGGCAATTTTTAAGTCTCAGAAAGATATAAAAGTCGTAGCTGAGGCTACCAATGGCGACGAAGCCTGCGAGCTCGCCAGCCAGTTTTCTCCTGATGTTCTTCTGCTCGACCTACGGATGCCAAAGAAGGATGGGCTGCAAGTGATCAACGAGCTCACGGCACGCCGGGTTACAAAACCCCGGATCATCGTGATGACGACTTATGAGAGCGAAGAGGATATTCGACGTACCTTAAAGGCCGGAGCCAAAGGTTACTTAGTCAAAGGGACAGCTCCTCAACAGATACGGGAAGCAGTTCGTAGAGTCGCGGCCGGAGAATCTTTGCTGCCCGCTGCCATCGCCTCTAAACTTGCTGAATCGATGGCGCATCCGGAACTTTCGGAGCGTGAGCGCCAAGTATTGCAGTATATAGCAAATGGCCGAAGCAATAAGGAGATAGGTCAAGTTCTCTACATCAGCGAAAATACAGTAAAAGCTCACGTAAAAGCTATCCTGACAAAGTTGGACGCGATGGGTCGTACGGAAGCTATTGCCATCGCGACTAAACGCGGACTGATTCAGCCGCCCGGCTGATATCGAATATCCTTTGCGCCGGCGGGAGCTAAGTCCTTTTTCGGCCGACGTCGCAGCAATACTCTACCGAGTAATGCAAAAGAGCTCTTTCGGAGCATATCCCTCCTGTGAACCGCGGATATACTTCCAGAAATGAAAAACGGAACCACCGTGCCAAAAACAGGGGACTTGACGGCATTCGCTTTTGGGTCAGACGGTCTTCCTTCGAGAAAGGGACCTCGACCAAAAACGATCATTGGACCATTACATGTTCAATGCAATGGACATGGTGATCCGAAATACCTAAACCAGTTACTCAATGATGTGCTAACTTGGCCTCACATCGAGTCAACGCCGGGGTCTCCTAAGTACCCCGCCACAGTTCCGATCCGACTGCACGAAAAAGCTGCGGCTAACGACTCTTCGGCATTTATCACCGCGACGGAGTTTGCCCGAGTGCTTCTGGCATCGCCAACGATAGTGTTGGTGTTACCCCTGGTATGCTCGCATTGGGCCATCGTAAAGGGGTGGGCCGAACCGCACTACCTTCAATCTTTCGGTTTGGTGCCGGCCGGGACAGTAATCGTATATACGCCGAAGAACCGCGAGGAGCTGGCGGTTTGCTATTCGCTCTTCTCTGAATCCTATCATTTTGCTTGCAAGTTTGTTCGCGGGGAAGCGTAAGAGACGGGCGAATAATCACCGAGCCGGCGAATGTCCGGCTGATAGCTTCCGAAGTTACTATACTACAGCGTCTAATCATTTCACCAATGCCACGAACCGGAAGAGCCAGTATTGAGTACAAGCCTGATTACAATCCGATTCCCGAGAACCTGAGAACGATCCGAGAACCAATAGTGCTCAACGCGACCGATGCAGCGCTGATCAGCGACATGTTACGTCGAATTGTCATGCCATTAAGCGAAAGAGATTGGATGCTCCAGGTGCTCCGAGACGGTTCAGAAAACTTTCGAAACCGATAGCTGCCCAGCCAGAGTGTGGTTACCGCAGCCTTCAATCCGCCCCTTACGACGGATCTCGCCTGGTGGATCTCAGCCGATTGAACTTGGGTTGGCGGCAGACTTTTGCCGAAGCACGTAGATTCCAAAGCAGGTCCCTTTCGCAGCCGGGCCGCTTGCGCCGGCTTAGCCGGCGCCCGGGCGTCGGGAGAACAAAACCACTCCGATCATAGCGAGAGCAAAGCTAGCAACGCAAGCTGCCAACCAGAAATATCGCCAACCCACAGATAATGGCAGCATTGTCGTAAACGCGGCTGCTATGGCTGCTACGAGACCCATCACAGTAGCGAAGCACAATTTCTGTAACCCGTAGCTTTCCTCCGCTTTCAATGTTTGTCCCGAAATGGCCACTTCACGCTTTTTCATTAGTCATATCCTCTAAGTAAAAATACTGTGGATCGTTATTCGCTCTATGGTTCCAAGGAGCCCTTTTTCGATAACTCGATTGAGTCATCATGCGATAGCCAGGAGAAGCGGACTAAAAGAAAGGGCGAAAACCGACTTCGCCAAGCCTAAGTCGCGGCCCGGTTTTGTGACTTTCTTTGACTGCAGGCTAGGGTGATTACACCCCTTCGAATCGCATAGGACCTATACGACCTCTGGGACCTATGAGTCCTATTAAGACCAGTTTTTGCCGCCGTCCGTGACTGTCCACTTCTGTTGCCGAGCGTGCGTCCATCTGGTCTTCAACCAGAAACTATCATCGATCATCACTAACTCTATGCGCTCAACGAACTCTTATTTATAACTCAGTCGAGCGATTGCGGATAGAAGCAAGACCGATGGCAATCGGCGTAGCGAGTCTCTCGGCGAATCCAATAACCCTTTAGAGCAAAAGAAAAGCGTTCTTCCTGACGATAGAACTACCTGGTCAGGTGAGGGATGTATTGCTGGAGTCAGAAGAGTGAATAAGCCGTTGCACCATAAGAATCGGAACTGTCTGATACGTCTGGAATTCAGAAACTAACATCTAAAATCTGATAGCCTCATGAGTCGAGACCTTAATGATTCCTCTTCCTCTGATTTGCCTCCGGAATCCCAGGCTGCTGGCTCATCTCGAAGACACTTTATTAGTCGCCTGGCGGCAATCTCAGCCGGCCTAACCGTGGCGGCGCCACTTTCCCGCTCTGCTACTACTACGGAAGGAACGGCTTCGGCGAGCGAATCTCCGAAAAAGGGCACGGGCGGGAGCTTGGTACAGATCAACTTCAAAGTGAACGGTCGTTCTCAAAAACTTGAGGTAGATCCCCGAGTCACGCTCCTGGATGCTATCCGGGATCGTTTGGATTTGACCGGGACAAAGAAAGGCTGTGATCGCGGTGCTTGTGGCGCTTGCACGGTCCACATCAACGGAAGACGAGTGCTCTCTTGTTTGACACTCGCGCTAATGGCGCAAGGCGGAGAGATTACTACGATTGAAGGTTTAGCCAATGGTGATCAGTTACATCCGGTACAGGCCGCGTTCATTGGTTGTGACGGTTTTCAATGCGGATATTGCACCCCTGGTCAAATCATGTCCGCGGTGGGCTGTATCAACGAAGGCCACATCAGATCGGATACTGAGATTCAAGAATTTATGTCAGGAAACCTGTGCCGGTGTGGTGCCTATCCAAACATCGTTGATGCGATCAGAACGGCAGCAGGGCAGATGAAAGCAGGAGGGTAACGATGCGAACTTTCACATACAAAGTTCCTTCCAGCATTCGGGAAGCTACGTCTGATTTCGGTCAGAATTCAGAATTTGCTGCTGGTGGAACGACGCTGATAGATCTGATGAAGCTCGAAGTAATGACACCGTCGCAACTGGTAGACATCAATCGGTTACCAATGCGCGGCATCGAGTTGGCATCGGATGGCCTACGGATCGGCGCACTGGAAAAAATGAGTGATGTAGCAGAACACCCGGAGGTAGCAGCCAACTATCCAGTCATTTCCCAAGCGTTGCTTAAAAGTGCCTCCCCCCAGCTTCGCAATATGGCCAGCATGGGAGGAAATCTTCTGCAACGGACCCGGTGTGGATATTTCCGAGATGTGAGTACACCCTGCAATAAGCGCCAACCGGGAAGCGGTTGTCCCGCGATTGACGGCTGGAACCGGGCGCACGCGCTTCTCGGCACGAGCTCAGCCTGTGTCGCTACTCATCCGAGCGACTTAGCTGTGGCATTGGTTGCCCTGGACGCTTCCATTCTCCTACAAAGCGAGAACAACAATCGACTCATGAAACTGGATGATTTTTATCAGGTTCCAGGTGAGACCCCAGACAAGGAGAATCAACTCAGACCGGGCGAGTTGATCACCGAGATTCGGGTTCCGCGACTACTATGGGCACGAAGGTCCGCCTACCTGAAGATCCGAGACCGTGAATCGTACGAGTTTGCGCTGGCTTCGGTTGCCGTGGCGCTCGACGTGGACGCAAACAATGTTCGAGATGCTCGAATCGCCGTTGGAGGGGTGGGCACAAAACCGTGGAATCTTCCGAAAGTGCGGGACGCACTAATCGGCAGGCCGTCGAACCAACAGACTTTCGAAGCTGCTGCGAAGCTCGCGGCCAACGGTGCCAAGCCATTAAGACACAATGCATTCAAAGTTGAGCTTGTTCAGAGAACCATTGTTCGAGCGCTGATGAACCTAGGAGGCTTAGCGTGAGCGCAGATGTTTTAGGTAAGCCCCACGATCGGATGGAGGGTCGGTCGAAAGTCACCGGAGGCCTGAGGTATTCGGGCGATCAGTCGATCGGAAATGTCGCTTATGGCTATCTCGTGACCAGCACTATCGCGCGAGGTGAGGTCCGGGCGATGGACGTTTCTGAGACGGAGAAGTCGTCCGGCGTGGTGGCAGTCTATACCCCGTTTCATTCGTTAAAGCTCTATGACGGTCTAACTCAAGAAGAAGGAGCTAACAGTGGCGAGATCGATCCCCCGCTCCAGGACAACAAAATTCGATACTATGGCCAGATTATTGCATTAGTGGTCGCCGATTCATTCGAGCAGGCCCGAGATGCGGCGGCTCGCGTAAAGGTGGATTACAGAGAGGAGCATCCGGTGGCCAGCTGGGAGGCAGGACTGACACATGCATTTCCTCCGGTAGCAGTAGACGGACAGAAACCCGCGGTAGCAATTCTCGCCAACGGGGTATCGTCGATCGACGAGGTTATTCAAGGAGCTGAAGTTGTGGTTGAGGCTAGTTATACAGAACCGATCTATCACCACAATCCGATGGAGCCGCATGCGACCACGGCGGTATGGGATGGCGATCGACTGACAACCTATGATACGACTCAATTTGTGCCCGGGCAGCAACGAAATGTTGCGGCGATTCTGGGCGTGAATGAAGATAACGTAAGGGTTATCTGTCCATTCATTGGCGGCGGGTTCGGTAGTAAGCAGGCCGTCTGGACGCATTCGCCTTTAACAGCGGCAGCAGCGCGCGCTCTCAACCGACCCCTAAAGACGATTCTTACTCGCGAACAAATGTTCACGCTGACCGGCCATCGTCCCGCCCTCATTCAGCGTATTTCTTTGGCCGCAAGCAGGAACGGTGTTCTCCAAGCGGTTAAACATGATGTGCATTCAACCGTAGGTTTTGCCGGAGTGTACGTCGAGGCCGCCGCCCAACGAACCTCTCGTTTCGTTTACAAGTCTCCGAATATCCAGGTGAGTCAGACATTGGTGCCACTCAACGTGGGAGCACCTACTTCTATGCGAGCAC
Source organism: Chthoniobacterales bacterium (assembly GCA_035601575.1). Taxonomy (GTDB): domain Bacteria; phylum Verrucomicrobiota; class Verrucomicrobiia; order Chthoniobacterales; family JAFAMB01; genus DASTDH01. The sequence continues at coordinate 7,799 of DATNNZ010000257.1, read as the reverse complement.
CGGGCGAAAGCCCAGGGATGTTTGCTCTCGAATGTGCCATGGATGAGCTCGCGGTGATGCTGGGAATGGATCCGATTGAGCTGCGAATGAAAAACTACGCAGAGGTTTATCCGGGAAGGAACGTTCCATATTCATCGAAAACTCTGGAGGAATCTTACCGGCTTGGAGCGGAAAGATTCGGCTGGTCGAGGCGAAACCCCAAACCTGGTTCAGTTAACGATGGTGACTGGCTGAGAGGAATGGGAATGGCAACTGCAGTTTATCCGGGTCACCGCAGCAGGTCGTCGGCCAAAGTCAGGCTTCAGGCAGATGGAACTGCGCAAGTATCCTTGGCGACGGAGGACCTCGGGACTGGGATGTGGACGGTGGTAGCCATCATTGGCGCGCAGAGTCTAGGCCTGCCGATAGAGAGAGTTCGTCCGGAAATAGGCGACTCAGCCCTTCCACCGGCCCCAGTTGCCGGCGGTTCGCAGTCCACCGCGAGCGTCGGTCCAGCCATTCAGAAAGCCGCCGAATCGGCAAAATGGAAGCTGATTCAGCTCGCAGTTCGGGACAAGAAGTCACCTTTCAGCGGAATGAAGGATGTTTCGTACGAAAACGGGCAGCTCGTCGGAGGAGGAAAGCGGGCAGACTTTGGTCCTGTTTTGAATGCCATTGGCCGTGGATCAGTAGAAGCGATAGAGACTGCTGCCTCTGGCGAGGAGCAAGAGAAATATGCTTTTTATTCTTTTGGAGCGCAGTTCTGCGAAGTCGCAGTCAATCAATGGACTTTCGAGATACGGGTCAAGCGAGTGACGACGGTCATGGACATCGGTACGGTGGTAAATCCTAAGACTGCACGGAGCCAGGTGATCGGTGGAATTGTGTTCGGCATTGGAATGGCTCTCTTGGAGGGTTCACACCTGGAAGAAACGACTGGACGCTATGCGAACGCCAATTTTGCTGACTACCTAGTAGCTACTAACGCCGACGTGCCGTACATCGATGTCCATTTTATCGGTAAGCCGGATACCATTTTCAATCCAGTTGGAGCTCGCGGGGCTGGCGAAATCGGTGTAACCGGGATTCCTGCAGCAATTGCTAACGCGGTTTATAACGCGACGGGGCAGCGGGTGCGCGATTTTCCGATCACGCTTGATAAACTTATCCTCCCGACCGCTGGCTTGGAAAGAGCTACGGCCGATGATGTCTGAGTTTGAATGAGCGAAGTTGCAAACCATGTCGGTTTCGCCGATCAGAGCCATCTTACACGTCATTTCAAAAGAGTCTTCGGCTTACCTCCTAAGAGGCTGCTGAATAGCAGAAGGCCAGAGATTATAGTCTGAGAGCTAGCGCTTCCATGTATCATTATGCCATGCACTAATCGTTGGACTTAAATCGTGGACCAGGTTCGAGCTTAATTTCGCATTATGAAATTCCTACCGGCAATCTGCCTTTCCGGGTGCTGCGACGCTTTTGCGAGTGATCGACGCCGAGGAGCGCATTGGGATCCGACTTCGTCCCAGGATAGTAAACCCACCCGCTCGGAAGCTCACCGGACTATGTCGGACAGACAAATCGCCGCTACCAATGCTCTACGGGCAAAGCCTTCGGGTAATGACGGCATCACCTTTTCGGGTAGGAATAAAGCACTCGTTTTGCCAATAGCAATGTATGGCCGACGGACATTATTCTGGTCTCATTAGTTACAATTCGGCGAAGGGTGGTCGCAGCTAGGGTGCCAGACCATCCGTACCGAATCGCACATTGGGGGGATGTCGGGTCGAAGGACTCAGGTAAAGGACATAACGACTGGGAGTATTAGTCGAAACCAAACCTATCCTTCGGCCCGCAACCCAACTAATGAAGACCTTCTGATTCTGCTTCGGGAGAAACATATGCTAGTGCGCCGTCTCATCGCTCGCGCCTTGAAAAACAGCCAACTGATCCGGCATCTGCCGGGCGACGTTACCATTATATGCGAGACGGTGCCCTAATAGCTCCGGTCGGACCCAACGGGCTTCCGCGAAGAAAAGGGACTAAACCCAGAACGTTCCGTGGTCCGTTGCATATTCAGTGTAACGAGTATGGTGATCCGAAGTACCTGAGTCAACTAGTCGAGAAAGTTCTGACTTGGCCTCAGATCGAGTCTCTTGACTCGGTCGTCAATCGTCGGAGGGCAATCTCGATCAGAGTAAAGCAAATCGCCGCGGTGGCAGATCCCTCGGCATTTATTACCGGCCGGGAATTTGCTCGTGTGTTGCTTAAAGCTCCGACTATATATTTGGCTCTTCCTTTCGAAGCCGCTCATTGGGCAGTGTTCCGTGGCTGGGCAGAGCCACACTACCTTCGGTCTTACGGCTTGATGCCGGTTAGCGTATTTGTGGTGTATACGCCAAGAGATAAAGAGGAACTCGAGGTTTGTTCCATTCTCTTCTCCGAGTCCTACCGTTTTGCTTGCCGCCTTGCTGATTCCGCATCGAGCGATCGGGGATTGTTGGGGTGGCATTGACCGTTGTTTCGGTGGACACGCCGACCCATCTCGTCCAATCCGTCAGGGTTCGCCCTACCAGGACAAAAAAGAGACATGACTCGTTCGAGTAGAAATAAAATACTCGTTTTTCCAATAGCAATACACGGCGTCTCAATCTTAGATTCGTTACTGTAGACGGATTACTTTCTATCTACTAGGTGTTAGGAGAATTTATGAGACTAAGGATGCTAGTTATTGCAGGCATCGGCTTTGGACTGACCGGCGCCGCCCTGGCCGCCAATTATAGTGACTTGGTAACACAGGGATATCGCTGGATCACTGTCGATGGACCATACGCCTGTCCGGCTAAGGAGGATGTCCAACGAATCACCAACCACCGCACCGACGCGCTGGAACTGCAAATGGTCGACGATCTTCGGGCTTACTATCTCATTCCTGGAACTCTCGTTCAGGTGATCAAGGAAGATCCTGCTACGGGTACGACGCAGGTTCGTTTGGGAGGGATTACCAAAGATTTATGGACCGCCACAAAATTTCTCAGCAAAAGTCCCATTCAGGATCCCTATGGAGTTATCGAAACTCCCGAAAACTCGGGTCTCATTTCGACCGGCACTACCGGAGTGGGCCAAATGCCGGATCAGTCGATGGCCATGCCGTCATCCAGCGTGAGCCCTACACCATCGGTTAGCCCCATGGTTCCTACCAAATCGAAAAAAGTCAGGCGAGAAGCGAGTCAACCCAAATGAGAACGAAGACGCTTTCAGACTATCCGCTTTTAATCGGTGAGGTCCTCCGCCGTTCAGAGTTACGCGGTCTCCGCAAAGTAAGGCGGAAGATTTTTTGGCGCGTAGGTCGATCAAGGGCCGAAAACACTGTTTAAACAGGGATTGGCGTTGGACTCCCCGTGCTGGGGCAGCGAAAGGCCGTTCGATTGGCTCTCCTGAAGTCGATTGGTCGGGGGCTGAGCACACGGTGGCCTCATTTCTACTAACTCCCGAGGTTCGCGCTTCGGGCTAAGCTGTACGGGCGTATTAACCACGCTACGTTGGTGTAGATCCACAGCCGCCGGTTGTTAACACCGAAAACCGCGACCAAACTGAGAACATGATATGAAGTGCGATCGAAAATTGCCCAATCGAGTCAACAAGAAACGCTCTTTGTAACAATAGAGCGATCATTTGATCGCTGATAACTTTATAGATCCAAGCGATCATGAAGAAGCGTTATTGTTCGATCTTAATTATACTCGGCGCCGCAATTGGCTACTTCCTCTCGACCTCTTTTGCGCGCAGTGAGGCGTTATCATACATGATCGCGGATGACCCGACTATCAAAGGGAAGGGAAAAGACGGCGAATGCATGGACTACGCTATAGCGGTTTCCACGAAACTAGCGGCTAACGGGATCCATGGCCACCTGATCTTCTACCGGTGGCACATTCGCAATACGCCAATTACCGGTAGCCATGTTCTTGTTATGTTTCGTTTACCGGACGATAGCGAATGGATCGTAGACAACGAAATCCCACATCCGCGAAGGGTCCCCACAGAGGCCAGCCCGATGCAGTTGGTTTTCCTCTTAGGCGGTGACCCATCTGCCCCGGTCGACGTAGAGCTTCAGGACGGTCTCAATCATCTCAGCTACTTTTGAGGGTCTACGATTGCAGGAGGTGCTATCAAAAAGCTCGATTGATCGCGGATAGTCAAAGGTAGCCCGTGAAAACGGAGAGACAGCCGCAGCTAATTTTATGAAAGTAGGAATCGTTGGTGTTGGTCGTGTCGGTGGTGAAGCCGCGTTAAACATGGCATTAAGGGATTCGTGTAGAGAGTTGGTCCTCGTTGATGCGGACGATCAATTAGCCGTGTCCCAAGCATTGGATATCAGCCAGACAAGCGCATTAGTGTCTGGGCCACGGGTCCGAGCGGGAGATTACCATGATCTCGTCGGGGCAGAGGTGGTGGTCTTGGCACCAGGCATCAACGAGAAGGCCGGCGGCGCCGATAAGCCGGGGGACAAAGCGGGACGTCTCCGGCTACTGGACACCAATGATCCGATTTTTCGTGACGTTGTTCCCAAGGTAATAGTTGCGGCACCCGATGCCGTACTGCTTGTGGCAACAAATCCGCTGGATCCTATAACCGAGCTGACCCAACGTCTGGCAATTGGTAAAGCTGTCCTTGGTACCGGTACGTTTCTTGATAGTCTTCGATTCAAGACGGCGTTAGCTGACTATTTGAATGTCGCGCCGGAATGCGTGTCGGCATTAGTTCTCGGAGAGCACGGACTAAGCTCAGTGCTTTTGTGGTCCAAAGTGACGATCGGCGGCGTGTCGCTCGAGTCGTACCTCGCCGGGAGAGGGCTTGCGGAGCAGGCCTTCCGAAAGTCCGTGGAGGAATATGTAAGGCAAGGCAATATCAATGTGATTAAAGGCAAAGGGGCGAGTGAGTTTGCCATCGGGACCGTCATTGCCAGAGTGGTCGAGATCATCCTGCGCGACGAGTGCATGGTGATTCCTGTTTCTGCTTACAGCAAGAAGTATGAAGTAACCCTTTCACTGCCGCGGCGAGTAGGGCGCAAGGGTGTGCTGAATGAGTTCGAGATTGAGGTAAATAAGGAAGAGCGGGAAGGAATAGGAAACAGCGTTGAAGCGCTAAAAGTCGCCATGAAACGGCTTGAACGCAGCCAGTAAGCACACTAGTTAAGAAGCGCTGAGCGCGTCAGTTGCGCTTTGATTCTGGCTTCGAAGCGTTATCACGAGCAGTGCAGGTCATGGGGCCCCCAGATTGACCCACGCACCCATGTAACCGATCGCGTGACCGCTACCAAGGGATCTGTTGCAAACCCCAGCAACAAGTACACGAGGGATCATCAACGATATTCTCCGCGATTGATCTGACCGCGGTAGAAAACGTAGAGTAGCAAGATGAGCCTCTTTGCAGTGTCGTTAAATCGGCCGGAGATCAAGTTTACCGAGCTTCTCATTCCCTGGATTGTAGTGATCGCTTTGCTCGGCTTTCTGGCAGCGTGGTTCGTCGTCGCAATCATAGAGCGCACGGGCTGGTCGCGCTATATTTGGCATCTTCCGCTTTTCTTCCTCGCCCTGGTTGTTCTATTCACTTCCGTCATCGGAATGGTGTTCTTACCATGAAGGCACGGCTGCTTAATTATCTTATCACGCTAGTCGTTGTTGCGCTGGCCGGCTGGGCCGCTGTCGCTCTTTACCAGCAATATATCCAAAACCCCTGGACCCGGGATTGCCAAGTCCGCGCGAATATCGTTGGGATCGCCCCCCGCGTATCCGGTCCGATCATTCACGTTGCAGTCCATGATAACCAAGACGTAAAAAAGGGAGACCTGCTTTTTGAGATCGATCCAGCCAACTTTCAGGCCGAGGTCGATGTGGCGACCGGCCAGCTTCTGAATGACGAAGCAAACTTGAAACAGCACCAGCAAGATCTCGATCGACAAACCGACCTCTTCAAAAAACACGTGACTGCCCAGCAGGATTTTCAAAACGCACAAGACGCCTTTTCGGCCGCGCAGGCACAGCTGACCTCGGCGAAAGCAAATCTCGAACTAGCGAAATTAAACCTCGACTACACGAAAGTCTTTGCGCCGGTGGACGGCTACGTGACCAACATGAACACGAGCGAGGGCACCTATGTCACCGCTGGTAAGCAACTGATTGCCTTGGTCGACACGAGTTCGTTCTGGATTGCAGCGTATTTCAAAGAAACGCAGTTGCCGCATATTCAGGTTGGCCAGAAAGCCAACATGACCATCATGGGCTATGGTAACCAACCCTTCCAGGGTATTGTTCGGAGCGTTGGCTGGGGCATCTATGTTCAGGATGGATCCGGCAGCGATTCCACTGGATTGTTGCCTTCGATCAATCAAACCGTAGATTGGGTTCGCCTCCCGCAACGTTTCCCGGTCCGCATCCAGGTTTTGGGACGCAGTCCGGTGCCGTTACGAATCGGTCAAACCGTCTCCGTGGCGATGACGGCTGAATTCGAGCATGCGGAAGGAACGCCCCGAAACAGTACCGTACAGCCGTGACTATGGTTGCACGGACCGAAGCTGTTCCTCTCGCTCCGAGATGGCACTGGCCGCTTCAGAGTGTCTTTGCTGACTTGCGAGTACGATACGGAATAAAGCTTGGCCTGGCGGCCATGCTCGCATTGTCTTCCACCCAAATCTTGCGCCTCGAGCATTCCAATTGGGCCATCCTCACCGTGCTGGTGATGATGAGCTCGCATTATGTCGGTTCGATCGCGGTCAAAGCAATCATGCGGGCGCTGGGTACAATCGGCGGCGCCCTGCTTGGGGTCTGGTTAGTAGGCGACTATGCATCCACGCCAGCGATATTTTTAACCGTCCTCTTCTTTGTTATTGCCTTTGCCGGCTACAAATTTGGGCAATTCCCGGCCAGCCAGGTCCCCTATGCCTATTTCCTGGTCGGTGTCACCCTCATTGCGGTTGCAACCTACGGAGTCGCCGATCCCAGTCAGGTCTGGCAAATCGGCCTCAATCGAGCGCTGGAGATTTTAGTTGGGGCCGGAAGCGCGCTACTAGTAACGACCTTGCTGTGGCCCCGCTACGCGCGGGAAGAGTTTGCGGCGGCTGGGCGCGACGCTCTTAAGACGGTGAGGGAACTCTTCGCAATGCAGGTCTACGCCCGCCAAACGAACGCTCAGGCCAATGTGGTAGAAATTCATCAAGCTTTCGGTAACCAGTTAGCCGTTCTCAGAAATCTGCTGCAAGCTGGATCCCGGGAAAGCACCGTCTTTTCCGCTCGCCTCTCAAATTACAACGCTTTTTTAGTGGCTCTGACGAACCTGTTTCACGCCGCACTCGATTTAAGGAGACGTGAAGGAGAGAGTTCCGTTCTAGACCATCTGCAACACGAGCATGAGGTGCTGGAAACTGCGATTTCTGAAGAGTTTGGCATCCTGACTGCACCGCATCGACCCGGCGAAAAATTGCGCTCAAGCGGCTTGAATGAGGCATTTGCTGCTTTTGAGAAGAAGCTGAACGAGATCCGGGATCAGGGTGTCCTTGTAGCTGTGCCAACCGGAATTGCGATGAAGTTTGCCGGGCATTTCGCTGCTCTGCGCTCGCTTCGGGACAACCTGAACAATATCCGCAGCCTGATTGAGGGTCTACCACGCTTCGGCCAGCCACCGCCCGTGGCCAAACCCCACTGGGACTTTCTTCCGACGATCGACTGGTTCTGGGTGAGGGTTGGCGTAAAGGGCGGTTTGGCTGCAGTGATTTCAATCCTTCTTCTGAAGTGGATCAATCCCCCCGGGCCAGCTTCAATTCC
>DATNNZ010000256.1:0-16862 GCA_035601575.1 Chthoniobacterales bacterium | reverse complement strand
GCAGGTTGTCAAAAACCGAACTTGTGGATTTTAACAAACCACTTGCCAGGTGGCCTAATGTCGATTAAGCCGATATAGATTATAAGATGATGGACTTTCTACCTACTATGTCTGGTGCGTCGCGTATCCGTTCCGCTTTTGCGCCGTGTAAGGGGCCGTCACGTCTCGTACGGACGTATTGTGACCGAAATTAGCGAATCCGGAAAGCATCTCGCTCACCTATGAAAATCGCTATCGAATCTCCGGGCACGATTAGTGCTATAGAGCTCTATAGCTTTGTAGGCCTCGCTTTGATTGCACAAGTGGGATTGTGATCCGGCCGCTACCGCACCAAAACGCCGATTCTGATGAGCTCCACCTTTGATCTCGAACCGAAAGTCCGACGAGCAAGCACGAACACGCTTCACGCAGCTTTTACTGCCGCTGCAAGGCTCGGTCTGCCTAAGCATCTCCAACTAAGTAACGCGATCATCGATCTTGTCCGAAACGGATCATTGGAAGCCGGTGATCAGATTCCGCCCGAGCAACAGCTTGGCCAATCTCTCGGCATAAGCCTGGGTACGGCGCAGAAATCTCTGAACCGTTTGGCCATTGAAGGTTGGGTCGTCCGCGAGCACGGGCGAGGAACCTTCGTTTCTCGTCCGGACCGAGCCACTGAAGATGTCCGGTTCTATCGTTACCTGGATCACTTTCGCTTTCTCGATTCCGCAACCGGCGAACCGTTACCGGTTTACTCGACGTTGATCAGCCGCAATGTTGTCGAATCGGACCCTCAGCTAGTGCAGCGGCTTGGCCGCGACCCGGCTGGCTTTGTGGAAATCGTGCGCCGGATCGACCTGGGTAGCGAATTTAGTTGTCGCAGCCTCATGTATCTTGGAGCGACTCGCTTCGGCGGGCTGTTGTCGTTGCCGTCTCATGCTTTCGATAACGTCAATCTGAAGCAGATCTTCTCCGATCACTTTGGAGCGCCAACCTTCGATTTCACTCAGACCGTCAAACTAACCGCGCTTTCCCGGGAAGACGCGTCTTTCCTGAATGTGTCGGCGGGCACCGGAGCGCTGGTTCTCGAGATCGTGGCCCGGACCCATCAGGAGCGACCCCTCTCGTTCCAACGCGTTCTCATTCCCTCATCTCGCCATGCCTTGGATATGTCTCCACCCGTGATGGAGATGGCAAGGCGCCATTCGGCCGGACCAGCCACATTTAATTCCTGAAACATGGCAAACGACATCGAAATAGAAGCAGACGTATTAGTGATCGGCGGTGGAACCGCCGGTTGTGTTGCCGCAATCAAAGCAAAAGAAGCATTACCGGATCGCACGGTTCTCTTGCTGGAAAAGGCGAATGTCAAACGGAGCGGAGCCATCGCATTGGGAATGGACGGCGTAAATAATGCGGTTATTCCCGGACATGCTACCCCGGCTCAATATGTCCGAGAAATTACCATGGCGAATGATGGAATCGTCAACCAGAAAGCGATCCTCGCCTATGCCGAGCAGAGTTTTGCCATGATTCAGGAGCTGGAATCCTGGGGAGTAAAGTTCCAAAAAACTGCGACCGGCGATTACGACATCAAGAAAGTGCACCATCAGGGTAGCTATGTCTTACCCATGCCGGAGGGATACGACATCAAGAAACTCTTGACCCGGGCGATGCGGCGGGTCGGTGTGAAGACCGAAAACCGGGTCATGGCGACAAGGGTACTAACTGATGAGGGACGTGCCGTTGGGGTGCTCGGACTGAATGTAAGAACCGGTGAGTTTGTAATTGGACGATCGAAGGTAGTCATTCTTTGTTGTGGAGCGGCCGGTCGGCTCGGCTTGCCGGCATCGGGCTATCTCATGGGAACCTATGAGAACCCGTCAAATGCAGGAGACGGCTATTCGATGGCTTATCACGCCGGTGCCGAGTTAACTAACATAGAGTGTTTTCAGATTAATCCACTCCTCAAAGATTATAACGGGCCGTCCTGTGCCTATGTCAGTGGGCCGTTCGGAGGTTACACGGTGAACGCAAAAGGGAATCGTTTCATGCTCTCCGATTATTGGAGCGGCCAGATGATGATGGAATTCTACAAAGAACTAACTGGTCCGAACGGTCCGGTGTTTTTGAAGATGGATCATCTGGCTCCGGAAACGGTCTCGGAAATTGAGAAAATCTTACACACAACAGAACGACCGAGTCGCGGCCGATTTCACGCGGGTCGGGGAACTAATTACGGAGAAAAGTTAGTTGAGATGGCGGTGTCCGAGATTGGCTTATGCAGCGGACATAGTGCTTCTGGCGTGTGGGTGAATGAACGAGGTGAAACCACGGTGCGCGGCCTCTATGCGGCCGGCGACATGGCTTCGGTGCCGCACAACTACATGCTGGGTGCGTTTACTTACGGTAACATCTGCGCTCGCAACGCGCTGGAGTACTTACCAACCGTAGACTACGGCAGAGTCGATGATGGACTCGTTCAGCGCGAGCGCGAGCGCGTTCTGGCGCCTTTAAATCGGCCAAACGGGATTCCGCCGCATCTAGTCGAGTACAAATTGAGACGGCACGTCAATGACTACCTGCAACCGCCCAAGAGCGCTAACCGGCTGGCCCGAGGACTGGAGTATTTCCTAAGAGCGCGCGAAGAGATCGAACAGCTCGGGGCGGTAGAACCGCATGATCTCATGCGAGCAATGGAATGCGCGTTTATTCGAGACTGCGCCGAGATGGCCGCCCGCGCTTCGCTCTTTCGCACAGAGAGCCGCTGGGGGCTCTATCACTACCGCCAGGATTTCCCTGAAATGGACGAAGAAAATTGGTTCGTTCACGTCAATCTCAAATTGGGAAGTGACGGCGCAATGACTCTCTTCAAACGGTCGATAGAACCGTATGTCGTACCGCTGGATCAGACTGAACTAGAGAACTATCGCAGGATCCGGATCCCGGCGGAACCAGCGCTAGCGTAAAAATGCATGATCGATATGAGTGAAGAAAAAAAAGGCAAAAAAGTCGTCGCCGGCCAGTTGAAATTCGAATCGGAACTGGCCGCAGCCGAAGCATCGCGGTTGGTGCCAAACCGGCAAGTGACAAGGCTTTTTGATGTGCCGGTTGTGGTCGATGAGGAACGCTGCATTAGCGGATGTCATGTCTGTGTCGAGTCGTGCCCAGTCGATTGCTTGGCGATCGAGGTCGAGCGTCGGAAGGCCTACATGAAATTTGATGACTGCTGGTATTGTCTGGCCTGCGAAGTGGACTGCCCAACCAATGCTATCACAGTCAAAATTCCGTTCTTAATTCGCTGATCTATGGAGGCATCGAATACTTCAATCTTGACGCGTCTAACCAGCGGTGACGTTGATGTGCGACGAGTGGCCTTGACCGAGCTCGACGAGGTTTTAGAAGTTGCGTCGCTCAGCGACCTTTTGCCGTTGCTTATTGATGAAGATGCCACGGTCCGAAAGCTGACTATCCAGGCTCTAGAAGAAATGGGCGATCATCGCGCGTTACCGGCGTTGCTGAAGGCAGCCGGCGATCCTGACCCTAACGTTTGTTCGGCCGCCGTGACCGCGATCAGAGAATTCCGAACACCGGAGGCGGTGAATGCGCTCTTGGCAGGCGTAGCCGATGGAGCCGCCAAAATCAGGCAAGCAGCAGTCGTCGCTTTACGAGGTGTTCGAGAAAAGCGAGTACAAGAACTTTTGGTCAAGACAGTACTGGATCCGGCGCCGGAAGTGCGGCGCGAAGCCGTGTTGGCTTTAGGCTATCTCCAGGCGAATGAGACCCTACCGGTCTTTCGATTAGCTTTAAACGATCAGGACGAGGAGGTGCGGCGTTTAGCGGTCGACGCTCTATCGCAATTCGATGGAGCAGATGTATCTGACCTCGTTGGTGCAGCTGGAGATTCAGCTTGGCGGGTGCGCCGCCAAGCCGTTATCGGACTATCAAATTATCACAGCGAGCAAGGGGAACAGATTCTCGCTAAAGCGCTCGACGACGATCAATGGGAGGTCGTAAAAGAAGCAATCGTTAGCTTAGGAAAGCTGCGAACGCCTCTCTTTCGACAGCTAACGCGATTTTTCGGTCACGAACTGGCCGATATCCGAATCGCGACCGCGGTGGCCGCCGGAGAGATCGCTGACACTGAATTCAAACGGTATCTTGAAGCTTTGCTGGAGGATCCGGATACAGGCGTGCAGAAGGCCGCTGCCCGCGCTTTGCACCAGATAGAAAAGCACGAAATCGAAAGATCCAAAATATGAACAAGTTTCGTGCGTTCATCGGCATGTTCTTCCTAGCCGTCTCGATTGGACAGAGCGAGGAGGTAATTCGAATCGGAATCGGAACGCAAGATACTACCATTAACTGTGCGGCGGGCGGCGCAGTTGTGCGAGAACTGCATCTCTTAGAAAAGTATCTACCGCACGACGGCCGGTACAAAGATATTAAGTACGAGATTGTCTGGCATAACTTTACCAGCGGGGCTCCCGCCAACACCGAGATGCTGGCCAACAAGCTCAATATAACTAACATGGCGGATTTTCCCGCTATTCTCGGTGCTTCGGCTTTTCAGGCGGCAAACAACGGAGTGAAGACCTATTATATCGCGACGCTATCCGGCAGTACGCGGGGCGCCGGCAATGCGGTGGTTGTGCCGCTCCAATCCAAGGTTCAGTCGTTTAGTGAGCTGAAAGGAAAGCGGATTTCCGTCCCGTTTGGATCAACTGCACACGCAATGCTGTTGCGGGCGATCCAGGATCAAGGCTGGGATCCGGAACGTGACGTCTCGATCATTACGCAGGCACCGGAAGTGGCCGGGTCAGCCTTGAAGGCCGGACAGATCGATGCGCACGCGGACTTTGTTCCTTTTGGCGAGTTGTTCCCGTTTCGCGGGATAGCGAGAAAGATCTATGATGGCAGCTCGTCAGGAGTACCTACAACCCATGGTATCCAGGTCCGATCTGATTTTGCGGAAAAGTATCCGGAGTTAGTTGTCGCCTACCTGAAGGCGACAATTGAGGCGAACCGCCTGATCCGAGAACATCCGGAAGAATTGTGCACTAAATTAGCCGAGTGGACGGGAGTCGAGCCAGAAGTCTTATATGCGTTTCATGGGCCACAAGGTATTCAAACCCGCGACTATACTCTCAAGCCGGAATACGTGGAAGCAATTCGGAAGGCAGAAGAGAAACTGCGGATATTGAAGAAAACGGATCAACCCGTGGACGTGGATGCGTTTGTCACGGATAAATTCATACGAGAGGCAAGCAAGCAGGCCGGACTCGATTACGATGCGCAACTGAAGGACTACGCACCGGTTCCTTTCGGTCAGGACGCTCAGGACACCCATGCTCCAGTCGCCGAGCCAAGTCTGGCAGGGCAAGTCTGGATCCAGGGAGAGCCGACGGTTCGCCTCTATAGTTCTCCGGCAGCAGCTCTTTCCGCCGCCGCCAAATCGGAGGAATCGGGCAAGAAAGTCCGCGTTGTTTACGTTCACGACCGGGAAAGCGGGATTAAGCTTTTCGCCGTCCGAGCCTGGTTTGTCGAAAAAGATGGCGAACTAAGCGCTTTCTTGTTGAAGCCGGACGCCGAAAAATGGGCCGCAGACAAAGGAGGCTCCGTCGTGGACTATGCTGCAGCTCAAAGAGTGGCTGCTGCGCGATTTGCTGCTAACTAATTCCGCAAAACCAATGAGCACGGCCCAAGCGTATCCAACAACGACGACTGGAGTGCATGAAAGCACTGCTAACCGAAAGTTGGGAATGCGGCGGATGATCCAGCCGATGCTCATCCGTTGCGTCTCGCTGCTGGCTTGTGTAATTCTGTGGCAATCGGCTTCTGCCAACAAGTGGAACCTCTTGGTGAATTTCGAGAATGTTCCGGCCCCCACCGCCGTCTGTTTGGCTGCGACAAAACTGGTACAATCGCCAAAGTTCCAAAGTCATTTGGTTAGCAGCATTGGCCGGGTCTTTGGAGGATTTGCTTGCGCTGGCCTGTTAGCGATAGCTATCGGGCTGGCGGTAGGACGGTCGAGACTGGCGGCCAATATCCTGATGCCACCGTTGGAGCTGCTCCGGCCGATCCCGGCCGTAGCCTGGATCCCGTTAGCAGTGCTGATGTTTCCGAGCCCAGAGGAAAGCATGGTTTATATCACTTTTGTTGGTGCGTTTTATCCGATTCTCCTGAATACAATCCACGGCGTTACCTCAGTTGATCCAAAATTGACTTTTGCCTCCTTAACGCTTGGCGCTTCGCGGCTGCGTGTCTTTTCGGAGGTAATAGTACCCGGCGCAATGCCATCGATTGTGACAGGATTGAGCATCGGGATGGGTAACGCCTGGTTTTCCCTGGTTACGGCGGAAATGGTGGCCGGCCAATTTGGAATCGGTTACTACACCTGGGAGTCATACACACTCCAAAATTATAACGATATCGTACTGGGTATGATTGCAATCGGGCTTCTCGGAATGTTGAGCAGCCTGCTGATCAAACGAATTGCCCGGCGATTCATGCCTTGGGCGAGGCGAGGAGGTAAAGAGTGAAGAAACGGTCAGGAGAAATTTCGATTCGAAACGGGCGAATCTCATTCGTCACTCCACAGCGCATCATTGACGCGATTAAAGATATTTCCGTTGATTTCCGCGCTGGGCAATTTACCACATTACTTGGGCCCTCCGGCTGTGGAAAATCTAGCTTGCTGGGAGCTATTGCAGGGTTTGTACCGCTGAGCGATGGCCAAATCTTCGTTGACGAAAAAGTCGTGCGCAAGCCGGATAGCAGCCGCGGGATCGTCTTTCAAGACCACAATCTCTTTCCATGGAAGACAGTTCAGGGCAATGTGGAATTTGGTCCGAAGATGCGCCGGGTCCGGAAGCAAGAGCGCCATCGACTCGCAGATCAAATGCTGGAGCGGGTAAATCTCAGAGGATTCGAGACCAGTTATCCGGATCAGCTCTCCGGCGGCATGCAACAGCGGGTTAACTTAGCGAGAGTACTCGTCAATCAGCCAGCCGTTTTGCTACTGGATGAGCCATTTGGAGCGCTCGATGCCCAAACGCGCTTACAAATGCAGGAGATGCTGCTGGAGCTCTGGAGCGAACTGCATATGACCATCGTTTTTGTTACTCATGACATCGATGAAGCCATCCTCTTAAGTGATCGGGTGATTGTGATGAGCCGGCGTCCGGGTCAAATCCGGGCGGATTTAGAAGTTCCATTGCTTCGGCCTCGAACCGCGGACCAACTCACGTCGCTAGAGTTTAATCGATTGAAAAAGCATTGCTTACAGCTACTCCGAGCGGAATCGGGTTCTGCCAGTGCGTCCTCCGACCCGGTGTCGCCGATCTCTTCACCAGAGGAAGCAAGCACCGTTGTATGATTGCCTGGCCTTTTATCGATTTGCGCAGAACAGGATCTAGTCTTTTGGGGCAGCTTTTTTACGCCGATACGCCCACACGACCGTTCATTGTGGTTGCGGCTTGGCTGCGCTAAGTCTTGGCTTGGCGTGAGATTCTTTGCCTTACGCGTTCTTGTGTGAGGTCTGCGAGGTTGACAGGCGAAACGATTATGCTTATGCGTGGTAAACCGGTTTACTAAATCGGTTTATTCGGGGAAGAGATCCGGGGAATCTTATGCCGCGTCCAAAAACGACTACGATCCGAGATGTAGCGAATGCCGCCGAGCTATCACCGACCTCCGTTTCTCGTTACTTGAACGGTGATATCGTGCTCCCCAAGACTTCCGCGTCCCGGATTGAGCGAGCCGTTCGAGAACTCAATTATCAGCCAAACCGGTTAGCCCGTAATTTGAGTCTCGGGCAGAGTAAAATGATCGGGCTCATCATCCCAGACATTTCCAATCCATTCTTTGCCACGCTAGCCTGCGCAGTCGAAGAGGTGGCGTTCAAGGCGGGGTACGGTGTTCTCTTGTGCAATACCCAGAACGATCGGAATCGGGAATTGTCCTATCTCCAGCTGTTGAGTGGACGTCAACTCGACGGGATCGTATTTCTCACCAGCCATGCCGAGGATCCCGAGTTGTCGGAAATCCTGCGGCGAAACCGGAACGTGGTCTTGATCGACGAAGATGTCGTAGGCATTTCCGCTCCGAAAATTTTCAGCGAGAATCGGACTGGCGGATATCTCGCAACTCGGCATCTGCTGGACTACGGCCACCGACAGATAGCCTTTATCGGTGGTCCAAAAAATCTGCTGTCCACTCAAGAACGGTTTACCGGATTCAAGAATGCGCTGAAAGAGCGCGGGTTGAAACCAACCCCGCGACTTATCCGGTTCGGACCTTATACTTCGGACTTCGGGCGGGAATCAGCGTTCGTGTTCTTTGCTTCTAAGAAGCGCCCAACTGCGATCTTTGCGTCCAGTGATTATGTCGCGCTCGGCGTGCTCAACGCAGCACACCGAGCAGGCCTCAAAATCCCCGATTCGTTGTCGCTGATCGGCTTCGACGATATGCCGCTGGCGGAGTTGCTGCAGCCCCCTTTGACCACAATCCGGCAATCGGCTCGGGAGCTTGGTGCGGAGGGGACTAAAGCCCTGTTGAAAGTGATCACCGGTACCAGGGTTGAACCGATGGAGACCCGGTTACCGGTGAAGCTCATACGAAGAGGTTCTGTCCGGAAGTTGCAATCGAACGTCCCAACCAAGACAAGATGACGGAGAAGATCTGGTTACAGGTTGCCAAAGTTTCGAAACATTTTGGTGCGGTGATCGCATTGGAGGCGCTCGACGCGAGTATCCGGCTAGGCGAGGTGCTGGCGCTAGTCGGTGACAACGGAGCAGGGAAGTCGACACTGGTGAAATTGTTATCCGGTGCGCATTTGCCGTCCGCCGGAGAAATAACCATAGAAGGTAACCTCGTCACGATCGAAAGCCCGGGCAAAGCGAGGCAGTTGGGGATCGCCACAATTTTCCAGGAACTCGCGCTGGTCGAAAACCTGACTGTTTATGAAAACATCTTCCTGGGCCGAGAAATCGTTCGCCCGGTCTTTGGGTTACCCATTCTTGATAAGAAAAGAATGCAGGACCGAGTGATGCAGTTGATCGACGAACTCGGCTCGCACATCCCATCGCCGGCGGCGCAGGTCTCGGAATTGTCGGGCGGCCAACGTCAGGCAGTCGCTATCGCTCGGGCCATCGATCTGGAAACGAAATTAGTCATCATGGATGAACCGACCGCCGCGCTTGCTGTGGCCGAAACGCGCAAGGTGCTGAGGCTGATTGAGCAGCTTCGTGACAACGGCAAGGCCGTGCTGCTTGTCAGCCATAATCTCAACGACGTTTTCGAAGTTGCAGACCGGATCGTCGTGCTGCGGCGTGGCCGGAAAGTCGCCGACTGCCTAAGGTCGGAGACGGATGTGGAGGAGGTTGTCAGTTGGATTACTGGAGGGAAACCCGGTCCCCAATTGCCGGAACCGGACTACAAAACGCCCCACACCGGGGGTCAACATTGAGAAAGGTAAAATGCGCAGACAAAATCAATGGTCAGCCTGCTTAGTTGCAGGCCTGATGCTGTTTACGGCAGCGTTCGGACTTGCCCAGAACAAACCGAAAGTTGCATTTGTGCCGCAGATCGTCGGCATACCGTACTTCAACGCGATGGAAGACGGGGGGAAGGACGCCGCCCAGAAGTTTGGTGTGGAGTTCGTTTACACGGGACCGACCGATACGAATCCAGCCGAACAATTGCGGATCGTGAACGGACTCATCGATCAAGGCATTTCAGCGGTCTCTCTTTCGGTACTCGACGCGAGTTCGATCGATCCGGTCATGAAGAAAGCAAAGGAAAAAGGCGTTAAAATCTTCACGTCAGATTCTGATGCCCCGAAAAGTGAACGAGAAGTCTACGTTGCACAGGCTCTGGATCAGGATCTTGGGTTTACCATTATAGACGAGTTAGCAAAGCGGATCGGCGAACAAGGCAGCGTAGGCATCGTCTCAGGCGAAGCGACCGCTACAAACCTGAACACCTGGATCGGTTTCATGCAGCAACGGGTCAAAGAGAAGTATCCAAAGATCACGCTGTTGCCACCGCAATTCGCCGGTGGCACAGCTCAACGCGCGTTTCAGCTCGCGACCGATCTCATGACTGCGCATCCCGATCTTAAGGGTTTGATTGCGGTTGCTTCGACGACCTGTCCCGGCGTGGCTCAGGCCATCGAATCAGCCGGGAAAATTGGCCAGGTCATCGGAACCGGCTATGGTTCGCCCAACACGGTTCGATCCTATCTGAAGAGTGGGGCGTTCGGGTTCAGCGTCCTCTGGAATCCCCGTGACCTTGGATATCTGACAGTTTGGGCCGGCAAACAGTTGATTGACGGCAAACCGTTCGCAGAAAGCAACGCGGTGCCAGGCCTTGCTCAGCCGGTGAAATACGATCCCGCTACCAAGGTCCTGCTACTCGGACCTCCGGCCGTATTCACGAAGGACAACGTCGATCAATATAAATTCTGAATAGATCGTCGGCATACCTTCATTGGAAGTTGGTGGTAGCGTCAGATCCGCCTTATTCTGCCCCAAAGCGCTTAGGTACCGGGGAAAGCCGTACATGAACAGGAAACAATGGTTGCTCGGCCGGCGCGAAGTTACGCTGGCACTCGCCTGTGTCGCCGCTTCGGTTCTCTTCCAGTTCTTGTCGCCCTATTTTCTAACCGGACCAAATCTGATAACGATCCTCCGAAACAGCGTCGAGCTGTTACTCGTAAGCTTGGGAATCTCCTTCATTCTGGCGACGGCCGGGATTGATATCGCGGTGGGTGGTGCGTTGGGGATTTGTGCGATTTTTGTCGGATGGAGTGTCCAGGGCGGCTGGCCCTTAGCCGCAGTCTTGCTCATTGGACCCCTCATCGGAACAGCTCTCGGCCTTGTTTCGGCAGCATTGATCGTCTGGGGAAAAATACCACCGATCATCGCGACCCTCGGGCTGTTCGGTGTTTACAGAGCGGCTATCTTCCTGCTTCTCGGTGGAAGCTGGATTTCCGGATTGCCCGACACCCTTGGGCCCGCGGTCAACACATCTATCGGTGGGGTTCCCGTCGTTGGCGTCTATGTTTTGCTCTGTTACTTGGTCGGTTGGCTGATCATTCGATGGTTACCGCTTGGCCCGGCTATCCTCGCAACAGGTGGCAACGAGCGAGCAGCTAGACTCTCTGGTGTACCAATCGGCAAAACGAAATTTTTTGTTTACGGTTTTACCGGTCTGCTGGTCGGATTCGCTGCTGTACTTTATGTTGCCCGATATCGAAACGTCGAGACGTCGACCGGCGGTCTGGTCGCGCTGGACGCTATTGTCGCTTCAGTCTTGGGCGGGGCTTCCGTCCTGGGCGGAAAAGCGAACCTTCTCGGTACGATGTTCGGAGTCTTGCTTGTCCGCCTGTTGCAGAACGGTTTCGTGCTGATGGGGGCTCCATCACTTTGGGAACAAGTTATTACTGGCTTTCTCTTGCTTGTAGTTCTGATCTTAGACGCGTTGGCCGGAAACCGACGCGTGAACGGTTCGCGCTTGGTAACGATGCCGTGAGAATAGCACTCAAACAGATTCGGTTTAGCGGGCTTCTTCTGCTCTGGTTAATCGCGCTTGCGATCTTTGCGGTCTGGGCGCCTGCGTTCTTCAGTCTGGCCAACTTTACTTCGATTCTTCAGTTCTCGACTTTGTTAGCGTTGGTAACCCTTGGCCAGACTTTCGTGATTCTGACGGGCGGCGGCGGCATCGATCTTTCTGTCGGCGGGATCGTCAGTCTATCCGGATTGTTCATCGCTTTTCTGATCAAACAAGGCACGCCGGCTCTCGCCGCCGGGATTGCTGGAGTTCTGTTCGGTGGAATCCTGGGAAGCATTAACGGTCTGATCATTACTCGATTGAGATTGTTACCTCTGATCGTGACGCTAGGGACTTATTATGCCTACAACGGTCTTGCGCTTGCTCTGACCGGTGGCGCGCCCATCTCGGGACTGCCCACTTCCTTTGGTATAGTCGGACAGAATGCGGTCCTGTCGATTCCGTTACACACCCTGTTGTTAGTTTTGCCCATTTTTCTGGTGATGATGTTCATTCTCACCCAAACACCTTTGGGGCGGTGGATCTACGCCATCGGAGGCAACGAAAAAGCCGCCCGGCTTGTTGGTCTACCGGTCAATACGATCCGGCTGGGCGTATATGGGCTGAGCGGGATCCTCGCTGCTCTGGCGGGTTTGGTCGCTGACTCCTGGCTGTTAAGTGCCCGGCCGAACATCGGTGATAACCTCGAATTGTTGTCTCTTACCGCGACTCTTCTGGGCGGAACGAGCATCTTCGGCGGTTCGGGCGGTTTGGCTGGTTCACTCATTGCCGTACTGTTCTTCACCTCACTCCAAGTTGGGCTCCAGATGTTAAACGTTAACAATATCTGGCAACTCGGGCTGGTCGGACTCTTCCTCATTGGCAGTGTTCTGTTGGACAGAATCATTCGAACCGCGGGGACAAAATGAAAAACGAACTAGAAAAACGCATCTGCGATGCTGTTGACCATAGCCGGGAGCGAATCGCCGAAACGCTTCAACAGTTAATTCGCTTTGAGAGCATTGTGATGGCTGACCCAACCAAAGCCGGACCGGGCGAACGAGAATGCCAGAAATACTTGGAAGGTAGACTTCTCGCTGCAGGATTCGAAACGGACCTCTGGGAGCCGGACGCAGATACACTTTTAGCTAAGTACCTGGGTAAGCCAGGAGCACAACACGGTCGAAATTTCCGCGGACGTCCTAATCTCGCAGGAAGGTTGCACGGCTCCGGCGGTGGCAGATCGATGCTTTTGACCGGTCACATTGACGTCGTTCCGCCGGGTGAACGTACACACTGGCGCTATGAACCGTTTGCCGGCGTAAGAGAAGGAAACGCTATTCACGGCAGAGGCGCCGTGGATATGAAAGGTGGAGTCGCATCGATGTTGCTGGCTACCGAAATTCTACGGGAACTGAATGTTCCTCTCTCCGGCGATATTCTGTTCGCGACAGTTGTCGATGAAGAGATCGGTGGGATGGGCACATTGGCATTGGCCGATCGTGGCTATCGAGCGGATGGCGGGATCCTGACCGAACCAACCGACAATCGAATATCGCCGCTCTGTCACGGGATTCTCTGGGGCAAAATCGTGATCGATGGCATCGGCGGTCATGCCGAGTTGAAGGCACGACACTGGAATGCCGGGGGACCCGTCGACGCCATCGGCCTGATGCGATTCGTTTTAGAAGGAATCGATGTGCTGAACGAACGCTGGCGCACCGATCCGCGAAAGAATCATCCTCTCATGGAGCTCTCCAATCAGATTATTGTCACTCAGGTGCGCGCCGGAGAACATCCAAGCTCCATGGCGGGACGAGCAGAGATCATCATCGATGTACAGTATCTGCCCTCGGAGAAAGACGCCGACGGAGTCGGCGGCGCAGTGAAACGTGAGATCGAAACGTATATTGCCACGTTGGCGCAGGTTGATCCCTGGTTGGCGGAGCATCCGCCGCGGGTAGAGTGGATCCTGGATGCCGATTGTGCCGAGGTAAAACCGGATCATCCAATCATTAACACCTTTGCCGAAGCCTGCGCGGCAGCGTCTCACCCGTTTCGGCTCTGGGGCATAGGAGCGCACACCGACATGGGTATCCCGACCGATTTGGCAAAAACGCCGACCGTAAACTTCGGGCCAGGCGACCCAAGCCATTCGCATCAACCCAATGAACATGTGTCGATCGATGATCTCGTGACCTGCACCAAGGTCATCGCAGTAGCCGTTGCTCGTTGGTGCCGCTGAGACCCTTTTATGGAAACAAAAGTATTACTAGTCGGAGAAAGCTGGGTCAGTACATCAACCCACTTAAAAGGATTCGATTTTTTCTCTTCAACCTATTATGCAACCGGCGGCGATTTCTTGATTGCAGCACTGAGTTCGGCCGGTGTTCAAGTCACCCATCAACCGAGTCACGAAGCGGCCAAAGCGTTTCCGCTGCAACTCAGCAAATTACAAGCGTACGACGTCATTATCCTCAGCGATATCGGCGCAAACACGTTATTGCTTCCACCCGAAGTTTTCCTGGAAGGTAGATGCGTTCCTAATCGTCTGGAGTTAATCAAAGAATATGTCGGAGAGGGCGGCGGATTGGTTATGGCAGGCGGTTACCTGAGTTTTCAAGGGATCTATGGCTCGGCGCGTTACCATCGCACACCCATCGAAGAAGTTTTGCCGGTTTCGCTATTGCCGTTCGACGACCGGATCGAGAAACCTGAGGGCATTAGTCCGAGGGTGACAAGGAAGGATCACGCCATCACGCAGGGTGTTGGCGGAGAGTGGCCGTATCTGCTCGGATTCAACGAAGTGAAAGCGAAGGAGAACGCAGAAGTGCTGGCGACGGTGGGCGAACATCCGCTATTGGTAACAGGAACTTTCGCCAAGGGTAGATCTGTTGCCTGGACATCTGACATCGGCCCGCACTGGTGCCCTAAAGGCTTTGTCGATTGGCCAGGTTATAGCCAGCTTTGGCGACAGATCATCGGCTGGGCGGGAGGCTAGGCAGCGTCAGTTCGAGCGTCGGGTTACAGAATGGCACGCGGAGAAAAGCGGTCAAAGGATTCAGCTCTTGAGCCAGTTTGAAGGGTTCAAATAAAGGACGCAAACAGCGAGTTTCAAAAGCTTGGCGTAGTCGCGGTGCGTTTACTTTGCGTTACATTCCGTACAGCCTGGTCAAAATGCTTTGCAGTTGGAGAACCTCGGACGCTGACAGTTGCTGGATGAAACCGCCGAATCTGGCCAGGCTGACGGCTCGAATTTGGTCTGCCATTATTTCCGCTTTCTTCCGCCGGCAAACCAGCTGCAAGCGATGGGCCCAGCTCGGATGCAATTTACTGGTCAACGGACAGACTACCGCCATCGTTGTCTGATGCATCGCCTCCGGGCTCACGACCACACAAGGTCGAGTCTTCTGTTGTTCTCGTCCGATCGTGGGATCCAGGGAGACCCAGTAAATTCCGTACCGAACAATCTTCACTGCGGTTTTCGGCTGAAATCATCTTCCTCCAAGCCGTCTGCCAATGCGCCTTCGAGTGATTGTACTTCAGCGATCGCTTCGGTGTCAGCCGCCATCTCCCGGAAGCTTTCCTCAAGGCTGAGTTTATTCGAATCAATTGGTCGCAGCAAAAGTCCCTCCGCCGTCTCGATTAGCTCAATTTCATCCCTAATTCCGTAGCGCCGAATGACTGGACTCGGGATTCGGATTCCTTTGGAGTTACCAATTGGAACAATTTTGAGAATTTCTGAGGCCACGTAGACACTGTAATTACATCTCGACCTATCGCAAGCTACAATTCAGCCGCGACTCCGGTTGATTCCGTTTGTGCGTTTGCGCGATTGATCCAGCAGCCCAAAAGTTTCAAAAGTTTGAAATCACAGATTGTGATTTTGAACTCGTGACCAATCCTGCTGGAATTTGGATAGTGACATGAGCCGTCCAGATTTTTGTCTTGCACAAATGGTTTGACCCGGCAGCTTGAAAAACTCGGACCGCATGAGCACTTTGTCGTTGTTCCCAGAAGAGCGCAGGATTGAGCTGCATGTCACGTTCGACTGGTCGAAACAGCGGATCACGTTTGATTGGCTTCGGTATCATACCGACAAAAAACTGGCTCATGGCGCAGTCTGGGTGGCCGGCGAGATGCTCCATTGGCGAATCACCGGAGATGGAGAACCAGACAATTTCGATTGTCTCATTGAACCTCTCCCGGTCGAGGTGGCCGTTCGGTATGTCGCGCGCCGTTTCCCGGTGGCGAAGCGGAACGTTACGTTTTTCGGGCGCAAATTCAATTCGATTTTGAATGAGTGGCAGAAAGAGCCCTTTGGCAAATTCCGTGACCCATGGCTATTCCTGGGACAGGAGATCTTGAGCATGGGCGAAGAGTTGGTGAGCGCCCGATCACAACAGTATCCTCCTGCGGCCGAGCTCGGTTTTGATCCGGAAGCGGTTCATGTGCTCGAAAAGAAGGCACGGCGGGAAGAGAAGAAGCGACTGGAGCGTGAGGCGATTCAAAATCGGGTAGCCGAAGCCAATAGACGGAATCAGAAACGGAACTTTCAGTCGCGGCAACGCCTGGCAAAAGATCGAGCGCCGGATCATTCGACATCAAAAACAGTTCTGCCGATACCGGATGTCTGGCTGGAAATTGCTGCTGCGCAAATGCCGATGCACGATCTGTTTCACACTCATTCCGGGCTCGAGGACTTTCTCAAAGTCGAGCGGGCATCGCTGATGTGGGTATCGAATCAATCCGACGACCTGCTTTGTCTTCCCTATTGCTCCGTCGATCAGCTTGAGTACCAGGTCAGAACAGCCCTACGGGTGACCGGCGCGTTGCGAGGTCGAGCATTACTTTCTGACGAGGTTGGTCTGGGCAAGACCATCGAAGCCGGGCTGGTGCTAAAGGAATATCTCACACGCGGGCTGGTACGCCGATTTCTGGTGCTGACTGTACCCTCTTTGATTGATCAATGGGCCGAAGAACTGGAGAGCAAGTTCGGACTGAAACCGGTCACGAGTAATCAGGCGCAATTCCGGAACGAGCCTGAACGATTTTGGACCGAAGAGAGCGCGTTGATAGCTTCCATTCACACTTTCAAACAGCATACCCATCTTGCTTTGGCTGCGCGCCGGCCCTGGGACATGGTGATCGTTGATGAAGCGCAATATCTGCGGAACCGCACCTCGCGCGCCTGGCAGGCAGTGAACGCGCTGCCCAGACAATTTGTGCTGCTGCTAACCGCTACGCCTGTGCAGAATTCTCTCGAAGACCTTTACAATCTGGTCACGTTGCTCAAGCCTGGTCATTTGCCTTCCCCTAAAGAGTTCCGG
>DATNNZ010000255.1:0-4949 GCA_035601575.1 Chthoniobacterales bacterium | reverse complement strand
GCCAGTCAGCATTTCCGATCATTTTGTGCCGCTCGGCGCACGCTCGCCGGCTACGAAGCGATCCATATGATCCGCAAAGGCCAGGCTTCTGGAAGTGCGTCGGCACCGGGCATCGGTTTGCTCCACCGCTTTATTCTCGATCTGTTCGCTGCGACGAGCTAAATTTCCGGTCATCTACCCCGACCTTCGGCTCGACTGCTAAGTTGCAACACTTCCCGATTAGGCAGATCTTTTAAACCAGTGCCGGCGCTCGCCGCTTTCAAAGCTGGGAGCAAGCCCGTGAGCAAAGAGACCAGGCCGGTCATCCCGACGCAGACGGCGAGCGTAGCGCCATCAAAAGCAACTCGATCGGCCCGAGCGATACTCTCTTGCAGCCCAACCTCTTTGATCAATCCAATCAAACCAAGCGCAACCAACCAGCCGATGCCCGCACCAAGCAGAGAAAGTATCAAGCTCTCCAGCAAGGCGTCGATATCAACTCCGCGTAAATCCATCGGCTCTATGATGCATATAAATCCGCCCTATTGGCGCCACGCCGGTACGGCGATTAACTTCCAGCTTGAGATGAACTTCTACAATAGAAGTACTAATCGAAAGGAAATTGCATATGTCGATTATCACCAAAAACACGGAAGGCTGGGCGACGGCGCCACCGTTGATGAAGGTCGAGATAAAATCGCGCTTCTTTGGAGGTGGTGCGCACCCGTGAAGGAGGAGCCGATGCCGGAGGCGGATGGGGTGTATCTCGGGAAGTTCAATCTTAACGGCTACACCTTCAAGGCCTATGAGCGCGAGACTGTTGACGGCAGCACACAATTCCGGTTGAGCGCATTCCCTTCGATAACTTGCGAACAGGAAGCGGCCTTAATTCGGTACCTTGTTAACGAAGGCCTAGTCGAAAATCTCGTGCAGGGGCTAAGCAAGAGAATCGAAGAGGAGACGAACTGGGCCTTCTCCCAATAGCAATACCGCGTAAATCCACGGCATCTATGATAAGCATAAATTCGGCCTATTGGCACCATGACAGTGGGAAAATTAACTTCTATCATAAGATTAACTGAAACTTATGCAGATTTGGAAATGTATCTTGATGGTCTTGGCGATATGCTTACTGGGGGTTACAGGTGCTCGAGCTTCGGTGAATAACAATGAATGCGCCGCCGAACGGGTAATGGATTGAAGGGTACCAAGCCTTAATGAATCAGCTGCTTCTGCCTGCGATGAGATAACTGTGCATAGAACGGACTTGAATGGCTGCCCCTGCGAGATTTCGGACTTACGGATTTCCGTTTGCTGCGCGAAAGCGGCTAGAGAGCTTTGGGGAAATGCTCTCGGATGCTTTCCGGCGGCGAATGCGGATTCCCGAAATCGACTATAACGCTTGGAGCTACGCATTGCGTTCGGCCAGCGCTGCCAGTCTGGCATTGTACATTTCGCTCTCCCTAAATCTGGATGAATCAGGGTGGGCGTTTACCACGTGTTACATCGTTGGTGTACAACGACTAAGTGGCCAGATACTGGCAAGGAGTGTGGCTCGCGTCATCGGTACGGTGGTCGGCGCGACTGCGAGTTTTGTGCTCGTGAACGCGTTTGCCCAAGAGCGGGTACTGTTTATTGGTTGCTTGGCTGCCTGGTTGTCTGTTTGCGCATTTTTCTCGCATTATCAGCGAGGTCAATGGGCATATGCGTGGGTCCTATCTGGCTTCACGATGGCCATCGTCGGTATACCGGCGGCAATAACGCCGGATTCTGCATTCGACGTGATCTCGAGCCGGGCGGAAAACGTCATCATGGGCATTCTTTGTATGGGTATGGTGAGCATGATCGCATTTCCGGAATCAGTCAGGTCGCTCTTGATAAAACAGGTTAAGACTACGGACCGGCAACTATTGCAGCTGCTATCAGCTTGCCTGTCTCATAAGGGCGATTCTTCAAATCTGAATCGGGCGCTACGAAAAGTAACGGCAAACGCAGTGTCTATTGAAAACTTCCGGCATGGGTTTGCTTTCGAAGAGACCGGCACCGGATTCAGTCGAGGCAACCTTGGACGATTTCACCTGGAATGCTTAGAGGTTGCCAATGCAGCCGTGAATCTAGATACTCTTCTATTTTCAGCTCGGACTTTCGCTGGAAAATGGCGAACTACCGTGCCTCAGCGGTGCGTTGGATCGCTCTCGTAAAGCCTTGATGGCATCGGTTCGTCGCGTGCAGGATGGGAGAAGCAGGGCGTTCTATGATCGGCTTAATCGAGAGTTAAAGGAGTTACAGACGTCCACTTATTTCGCTGAAGTCAGATATGGAGAGGCGACGCTGAAGGAGGTAGAGTTAGTCGGAATAGTTAAAGTCAGGCGTTTGCTGCAGTGTCTGATAAACTATTTGGAAACGAAGTCGGTACTCTGCACAGAAGCACCGGCAACCCGGCCTCCATTAGCGGCTAAGATAGCGGCTCCAATCGACACTGGTGCTGCAGCGATAGCGGTTTTGCGGGTATTTGTCACTGTCGGACTGGCGGCGCTTTTCTGGATAGGAACTGCCTGGCCGGCTGGCAGCACATTTCTCACTTGGGTGGGTGTCGTTTCCTGTCGGTTCGTCATTGAGCCCAGTCCCAGTCGATCGACCGAGGCGCTGTTCAGAGGCATGCTGATTGCCGCAGGGCCGGCCTACCTTATTACATTTTATGTTATGCCACGGATGGACGGGTTTGCCATGTTTGTTCTGGCTCTCTTTCCATTTGTTTTCCTTGGTACTGGGATCGGAACATCTTTAGGTCGGCCTATTGAAGTTGTGGCCGGTATCATCCTCTTAATGAGCGGCCTGGATCCCGCCAATGAAATGAAGTACGACGTTGTGGCATTCTTGAATGGCGTACTGGCCACAATCCTCGGAGTAAGCACAATGTGCGTGACGAATCGGCTTCTTTTTCCTAGCCGTGCCAATCAGCGTAGGGCCGGGGTAACCGGTCGGCTCAGGCAGTCGATAGCCCGGAGCATCGGCCAGGCCAACGTAACCAGTCTTGAGTACCTCGGATCGGTTGCCAGGACATTGACTGATGTCTTATCACCGTCCGCTCAAGGAGAAGAACTCGATCGGAACCGGGCTCAATGGGGAATTGATCTCTGTGCACTCGGATATGAAATCGTTACGCTTCAAAACGTGTGCGGCTACGTCTCGGCCAGATTGGTTTATTACCAACGTGAGCTTGTCCAGGAGATAGCCGGACTGTTACAGGAGCCATCTGGTGTGCGCCTATTGGCGGCGCAAGGCGTTTCTGAGAAGGCATACAATTCTTGTTTGCCAGCTTTAGCGAGCCTTGAGCCGGACAGGCCATCGGTGGATCGCATCGCATCGAGTTTGGCCAGTTTTGCCACGATTCGCCAGTGGTTTTTGATGAGGGGGACTATGCGGACGTTGGTAAACCGGTCTTGGCGATCATCGACAGCGATTCTTTTCGGGTTGAGGCATATCTGGAAGAGACGAAGCTGAATTCGTCAAGGTCGGTGATTCAGCAATAGTTATCCCGATGAGTGGAGCGCCGCCGATCAAGGGACAAGTGGATAGCATTGCTCGCGGGATCGGCGACACGCAGAATCCGACGGGAGCTAACCTGTTGCAAAACGTGAACGCATCGGTTTGTTTCGGTGAAAAGCCGTCCGGCCAGTGGATTAAATCGCTCGCTTCATTGAGTTGCTTAATTGGTTGTTCCGTCGTGTCGCCGGCCTGCGCGGTCGTGGCCATGGGCTAGAAAGGCCAAGACAGACGGCGACAAGTAAGCTCCGAGTACGGGTGGAATTCATAGTAGTCGGTTTCTTCAAGCCTGATTGCTGATGATTTGGGAAAGTCGTTCTCATCCGGCTCGATCCACCAGCTCCTGGAGGACGGTCTGCAATTCAACCTTTCCTTTGATAGTGCTGGCCTGACCGCCCTCGAAGTCGATCCAGCCTTCGTTGAATCCGTCCAGCATCTGTATGCGTGGCAATGGATGGAGCATTCCCTGTGATTCGAAAAGTGCCTGCCAGGTTTTACGCGGAACCACTTCAACGCGAACGGCGTGTCCGAGGATTTTTGCGAAGATAGTTCCGATCTCTTGGGGACTAACGCGTTTCGGTCCCTCCAACTCAACGACACGTTTGCCGGTCCAGTTCTGCTGAAGCAGTTCCGAGGCTACTTGACCTATGTCTGCAGTGGCGACCATCGGCACCGGCTTGTCGAGAGGTTGCAGGAAGCTCGCAATCATCCCTTTGTCGCGGGCGGAAGCAACATCCCACTCTGCGTTCTCCATGAACCATCCGGGGCGAAGGAATGTGATTGGCATCGGTAGTTCACCGAGGGCTTGCTCCATCAGGGTACGCTGAGTTAACAGATTCGATTTCGTCGACTGTGCGCCGATGGTCGATAAGCAGACGACTTTGTTAGGGCGCGCCGATTCGAGCGCTGCTTTCACGGCAGCGATGACCGCGCGCGCCTCGGGAAAGCCCGGCCCCGGATCGAACTCCGAAGGGAACAAAATGAAAACTCCGTCTGTTCCGGTAAACGCAGCGGTCAGCGAGGCCGGATCCTGCATTTCCGCTCGAGCGATTTCGCAGCCTTGCGATGCCCAGAAGCGGCCTTTTTCGATATCGCGGATGACGGCGCGAACAGGTCGACGATCCGCGAGCAGAGCGCGAGCAAGCGCACCGCCTACTTTTCCGGTGATACCAGTGATAGCGTACATAGTGGTCCTCCCTAATTGGGGTTAGCGATCAGCGGGGGAGATACGCGCGCGCTGCATTTATAGACGAGATCCAGGTCAAACTCTTTTGTTTCTTGCATGCCTCTCATTTGCAGGGGAATCATAAACAATTCGAATAGAATAGCGCGATCGAATGAAACCTTTTTGTTATCACTCTTTCGATCTGCGACAATTAGTGTCCTTCGCGGAAATCGCCCGGGCCGGAAGTTTTCGGCAAGCG
>DATNNZ010000254.1:0-3671 GCA_035601575.1 Chthoniobacterales bacterium | reverse complement strand
TTCAGAATCTTGGCCAGGAATTGTCGCCCGGTCTCTGATTGCGGATCATCCAAAATCTGAGCAGGCGGTCCGTACTCGACAATTTTGCCGCCGCTCAGAAGCGCCACCTGATCCGCCACACGTTTGGCAAAGCCCATCTGGTGCGTCACCAATACAAAATCCCTGACCTCCTCGCGCAACTCTTCGATGACCTCCAGTACTTCAGCGGTCATTTCCGGATCCAGCGCTGAGGTCGGTTCATCAAAAAGAAGCAGTTTCGGCCGAATTGATATTGCTCGCGCGATCGCGATTCGCTGACGTTGGCCACCGGAAAGTTGGGCTGGCTGCTTAGTGGCATGCTCCATCAACTGAAATCGTAGCAGGATCTCCTCAGCGATCCGGCGGGCTTCGACTTTCGAATGACCGTGCACCTTCTCCAGCGGAAGGGTGATGTTGCCCAATGCGCTCAAGTGCGGAAAGAGATTAAAGCTTTGGAAAACCGTCCCGACTGTCTTGCGATGCGCATGCAGCTCTCGTTCACGAAAGATAATCTCTTCGTCATCCAGCACCACCCTTCCGTGGTCCGGTCTCTCCAATCCGGCTATTACTCGCAATAGCGTCGACTTGCCGCCGCCGGACGGTCCGATCAAAGCCAGCGTATGAACTTTCTGCAAAGAAATATGGATATCCTGGAGTACCGGTTGGTCTCCGAAGGACTTGCACAAGCTTTCAACCTCAAGTTTCAAATTTTGTCCTTCGCTCCAAGGATTGGGTCCAAAGGCTGATCGGCAGCGTCAGAACCAGATAGCCGATCGCCATTGGTACGTAGACTTCGAACTGGCTGTAGGTAAGTCCGGCGACTTGCTGTGCGTTATAGGTGAATTCACCGATTGCAATGATCGAGAGCAACGAAGAATCCTTGATCAGTGAGGCGAACATACCGGCCAGACCCGGAAGGATCACGCGGATCGCCTGAGGAAAGATGACATAATAGTAGGTTTGGAACTTGGTCAGTCCGATCGCGCGCGCCGATTCCAATTGGGAAGCGCCGATACTTTCAATCCCGCCACGAATGATTTCGCTGATATAAGCGCCCGAAAAAAACGAAAGTAAAGTGACCCCAACCAAAAAACGATTTTCAACATGAAAAGCTGTTCCCACCACGTAGAAGCCAAAAGAGATCTGAACCAGTAAGGGTGTACCGCGGATGATTTCGACGTAGATTCGGCTGAGCGCACGCAAAGCTAGAACGCCCGATCGTCGAGCCATCGCTGCGATCAAACCGATGGCCGTGCTTAACACCAGCGAAACCGCCGAGATCTCGACAGTAGCAACCCAGCCATTCCAAAACATGTTGGAGTAGTTGGTGACACTATCCCAATTCCAGGTGTATTGGATCCGAGAGAAAGAATAGACGCACAAGAGCGACAGAAGGAGAAAGGCGAGAAGCCAATTGATCGCCACCACTGCGATCGGAAGCGGTGCGCGTAATTCGTCCGTACTACGCCAAAACAAGCGGCGTACGCTACGCAGAGCTTTTTCTATAACAGCCAAAGCAACGTCTCTCGGATCGAATACCTTCTAGGAGATACTCGGAGTGACTCTCTGTAAACAATCCAAGAGATAAGGAACTAATTGTTTCTTCCGGGAGACGACATTGTTCAGCTCATACAGGTTGGGCGCGAGAATCGGATAATGGATCGCATCCAAAAATTCCGGCGGACCTGAAATCAACATTCGAGAGTTCTGCGTGTTCACATCTGTGACCAGAAACGCAGAAAAATAGGTACGCTGTTCCTCCCGATATTTCTGTAAGGCCGCAAACAACCCCTCTTGCTTATCTTCGAAATAAGCGAAACTAAGCTCTTCCACCTGGGCGACGCTAAAGTGGAATCCGCCTTCATCGTAGTCTTTGCAATCGGCCAAGATCGCTTCCTGTGGCCCCAACGTGCGCAACGGAGAGCCCACCGCAAAGATCTCCTCGGATAATTTGGCGGGCGTCACTCCCGCAATTTGACTGAGTTCCTTTAACACTTGAGCATCAACGGGAGTTGCAGTGGGCGAGGTCAGGTTCAGCGTGTCAGAGATGAGTCCCGCCATCAGCAACCCGGCGATCGGCGGATCGATCGCAATTCCGTACTGCTTGTAACAGAGGGCGACGATCGTACTGGTTGATCCGACCGGGTTATTCCAAAATAGAATCGGAGCATCTGTACTAAGGCTTCCCAGTCGGTGGTGATCGAGCACTTCGACGATCGCATTCTCGTTTGCTCCGCGGACTGCTTGCGAAAGCTCGTTATGATCTACCAGGATGATCTGACGTGGGATTGGACGCAAAAAATCGCTCTTCGATAGAATCCCGATTAGCCGATTGTCTTTGTCTACCACCGGGAACACAAAGTCCGGAGCATTGGCGGCGGTCTGTCGGGCCGCTCGCAGACGTGTCTCGGGATGAAAGCTGGTGAAATTCTGGTCAATCATCTGCTCAACCCGGACAGCACCACGGGCCGACATCACCGACGTGGCGGTGTCAAACCGACTGGAAATCAGGCAAACTCCTGCCTCTTTTGCCGCAGCCCGAACTTGCACCGAGACTCCCAATCCGCCAGTCACTACAATTGCTATTACATGGTTCTGGATCGCAACCAGCTGCACATCCTCCCGATCACCTACGAACACGACGATCGGCTCGCCCTCGCGACGTTTCAGCCGCGTTGAAAAAGTCTCTGGACTCATCGCCGCTACCATGATGACGAGATCACGCAGGGTAGCGTCGGCAGAACCGGCCAGCACATGCCCGTCCAACGCATGCACGATGTTGCTAATAGACGCACGAATCACCCGTGAGTTCGCTGTCTCCTCCCGCGGAGGGAAAAGATAATGGCTGATCTTCCATCCAGAAAGAAGCCCGAGGAATCGGCCTTCGGAATCAATCACCGGCAGACCACGCAACCGTCTCTCTCCAATCGGAGTCAGCGCCTGCGAAATCGTGGCCTGACTCTCGACCGAAACCACTTTTGTCTCCATTACGTCGGCGACGGTCGGCGTTAAGTCCGACACAAAATCCGGCGCAGGAACCCCGAATTTATTCAGGACAAAATCGATTCGCTCATTGGTATTTCCCGCGCGAGCAGCGATTACATCGTTCATTCCCAATTTCCGCTTCAGCTCCGCGTACGCTACGGCCGAACAGATTGAATCCATGTCGGGATTGCGGTGACCAATTACAATCGTTTGCATACGGTGCTTAGCTGATTAAGCGTTGAGCCCTGGATGCGCAATAGCCGTATTTCTGGTTTATGCATCCCTCTCCGGAAATAACGCCGGTAACGCCGTCATCGCAGGGAGTGCATTAGGAGCTTGCCACAAGTCCTTCAGGTTCGCTTTGCTTTTTCCCCAGCCGGCAACCCCGGCAATGTCACAAGAATGTAACTAGGAAAACCGATCCGGCTGCTTTAGGGTCAGCGTTTCTTGCATTTTGCAACTAAACCGAGCAGTAAAATCGGAAATAATTCATTTGAAATGAGCTTGGGTTTAGGCCAGTATAACCCTCGATTTTTTACGGATTGTTCTGGGGGGAACAGCAGCCCTTCGTATCCAGCGGATGCGGGGGGCTGTATTTTTTGATGTGATGTCCCGAGTCCGCATATCTTGGCCACTGGCGTTTATTTTGGCGTGCGCCATTATAGCAC